>JBHGAU010000001.1:0-79643 GCA_041946675.1 Methanotrichaceae archaeon
GGCTTTGTCAGGCTTACAGCAGGCAGATCTTGGGGAATATGTTGTCCTGCAGATGTTAGCATAATTAAGGGCATATCTTTTCTGTAACTGTGAATCATCTCTGCCAGCGCTATCCCATCCATGTCAGTCATATCTATGTCCAATATAGCAACATCTATAGCGACCCCATTTTGGATCATTTTAAGAGCCTCATAGCCTGATGAAACGATGAAAGGTATCATGCCCCATGAGAGAGTTTGGCGTCCCAGGATTCTCCTTAAAGTATTGTTATCGTCCATAATCAGCACGTTTCTTCTAGCCAGCTGCGGCTGAGGCCTTGAAGGTAGCTTTCCTGTCTTATCAATATGATCTGCCATTGCCTTAATAGTGAAATGGAATGTCGAACCTTTTCCCTCCTCGCTTTGGGCCCAGATTTTGCCGCCCATGAGTTCAACAAGCTTCTTGCTAATCGCGAGGCCGAGTCCAGTGCCCTCGTTAAGCTTAGGTGAGGTGACAATCTGGCTGAAGGGCTGGAAGAGCTTGATCATCTGATTCTGCGGCATGCCTATGCCGGTGTCTTGAACAGCAAAATGAATCTCATGCAAATCGCCATCCGGCTTTGAGGATACCTGCACCAATACATCACCAGTATCGGTAAACTTTACAGCGTTGCTTAGCAGGTTGGCAAGCACCTGGCGGAGCCTAGCTGAGTCACTGATTATGGTCTCAGGAACATTGCTATCCATCGTGTAGGCAAGATCAAGACCTTTCTCGGCTGCCTTTGTGGATACCAGATCCAGAGACTCCTCGATCTGCTGGCGCAAATCGAATGGATGAATCTCAAGCTCAATCTTTTCTTTCTCTATCTTAGAGAAGTCGAGAACATCGTTAATTAGCGCCAGCAGAGCCTCACCGTTCGTCCTCATATTATCTAGCCAATCCTTGTACTCTGGCGGCAAGGGCTCCATAAGCAGGAGGCTTGTGAAGCCGATTATTGAGTTCATAGGCGTCCTGAGCTCATGGCTCATATTTGCAAGGAATGCTGCTTTTGCCCTGATTGCCTCCTCAGCGGCATCTTTCGCCTTGAGCAACTCTTCATTGGTCTTTTCTAGATCAGCTGTCCTCTCTTTGACCCGAATCTCAAGCTCATCATGCGCTTTTTGGAGCGCCTCCTCCGCCTGCTTCTGCCTTGTAATATCTGCCCCAATTCCAGCGATATATTTTCGTCCGGATGAATCCTGTATGATAAATTTGAAATTCTGCCAGTAGCAGCGACTCCCATCAGGATTGAAGTTCTCCTCAACGACCTCAATCGGTCTGCCTGCAGCTAACGCCATTTGATCATTCTTTCGGAACTGCTCAGCTATCTGTTTCGGCCAGATATCAAAATCAGTTTTACCGTACAAATCGTCTAGCCTAATTCCAAATTGTTTTTCGCAAGTCTTATTGAAGTATACGTGACCACCTTGCTCATCTTTCATCCAGGCGATTGCAGGACTATTATCCATAAACAGCCTGAACTTCTCCTCGCTATCATGCAGCGCCTCTTCGGCCTTCTTCCGCTCGGTAATATCACGGAAGATGGAAACAATACCAATCGTTTTTCCTTCGCTATCTCGAACCGTATTTGATCTGCCTAAAACGTTGACTTCCCTACCAGTTTTAGTGGTATGGATTGCTTCAAAGAAAATCAGCTCATTCCTTCGGAATTTGTCTCTTATTTCTTCGACAGTTTCGTTATTCGGGTATCGGCTGTTTAAGACTTCAGACGATATTTTCCCGATAACTTCTTCGGCCCTCCATCCGTAAGTTATCTCGGCAGCCTTGTTCCAACTCGTTATATGGTAGCTGTTGTCGGTCGAAATAATTGCATCCGGAACGGTATCTACAAGGTTGGCAAGGTAACGGATTCTCTCTTCGGCCTTCTTTCGCTCGGTGTCTTTCAGAGTCTCCAGCTTTATTTCATCAATGCAGGTCTGAAGGCTCTCCAGGGCATCTGAGAGGATCTCAGCAGCATTTGCAGGGTTGCTCGAACACTTTACCTGGAGTTCCTCTAATCGTTGTGAAAGCTCGGAAACCCTTTGGGAGAGGGTATCAGTGGTCATTCTTTACCTGGCCTAAACTGCCATAGATAATCGCGTTTACTATCTATAATTTACCTTCGGACGTTGCTATTTGGCCGGTAATAGACTAGAAAAACCTTTTTGATAGATCCTTCAGTTGCACTCGGGCCGAAGAGATACGGCCTGCCGCCACGTCCCCGTGAGGCCAGAAGAAAAGAGCTATATGGGCAATGATAGAGCCAACTTCTGGCTAATAAATCCCTGCCTTGGCCTTGTGCTTGCTTGTCTCAATCATTTCAGACCATATAGTCTGTCCGTCGCCTGCTGGAACACTTTTTAAAAGCCGCCTTCCAAGGTCGCATCTTTTCCACCTCATCACTTCAAGCGCTCTTTCAGCATCCTCAACACCAGGCTGGCTATTGAGCTTCATTGATCTTATAGTATCCGCGAGTAGCTTAATCTTCTCGCCGTCCTCCTCCCAAATTGCCAGAGGATCGCTATCGCATATGCTTTTAGTCAGGTTCAGCCGTCTATTTAGATCATTCAGCGATATGTAGTCCGCTCCAACCATCCTCTCCATAGCCATCACCTTAACTAAATTCTGGCGGCCCGAGTCGCCTGTTTTTCCCTCCAGGTATTAACATAAAGAATTAATGATATAAGTAGTATTCGGTATCAAGATAGCCATATACTACAGCTATTACTACTATGATGATGGCACAGTTCTCTTAACTGACGCAATGAAATCAAAGTGCTTGAGCATGGCCTGCATCTCATTCAGCCGTACTGGCTTCGCAAGATAACCATCCATACCCGCCTCAGTACACTTTTCCAATATATCAGGAAGCAGGTATGCTGTAAATGCAATTATCTTCGGCCAATCCTTCCAATGCTCACGGATCTTGCGGGCAGCCTCAAGTCCATCCATTTTGGGCATTACTATATCCATGAGCACCAGGTCGTATGGCTTCATTTCAAGAGCCCGTAAAACCTCTTGACCATTTAAAGCAATATCCGCCTTATATCCCAAGCGATCGAGCATCAGCAGAATGACCTTACGGGTTGTTGCATCATCTTCGGCAAGAAGTATTCGCAGATGGCTTAAGCTAACGCTATTATTCACCATTACACTGAACCCGGTTTTCTTTTGAATGAGCGATTATATAAAGTTAATCGAAAGACAAATAATAACAGTATCGAGAGAAGCACCTTCTCTCGCCTAAGGAACTAGCCTCATCCTATCCCTCGGGAAGATTACGGCGTCACGAATGTTCTCCAGGTTGAGCATCGTCATCACAAGTCTGCTCAGTCCCATACCCCAGCCGGCATGCGGCGGCATTCCATACCTGAAGGCCCTCAGGTAAAACTCAAAGCCTGCTGGGTCCAGCCCTTTCTCTTTTATCCTTTCCACGAGGAGATTATAGTCATGTACTCTCTGTGCTCCGCTTGCAAGCTCCATCCTGGGATGCATCAGATCAAAGCCTCTGCATACCTCAGGCTTATCCTCATAAGGCAGTGTATAGTACGGCTTTATTGACGAAGGCCAATCTGTCAGGAAGTAATGCTCCCCGATAATATTGCCAAGTAGCCTCTCGGTCTCTGTATCGAGATCGTCGCCCCACTGCATCTGCACATTCCCCTTCTCACGTGCCAGTTCAAGCGCCTCTGTATAGGTGATTCTTCTGAACGGAGTCCCCGGAATCTGAAGGTCCAAGCCAAGCACGCCCAGCTGGCGTTTGCAGTTCTCGCTTACATATTTGTAGGCTGAGACAACTGCCTCTTCCAGCATATTCATGACATCCTTATCATCGGCAAAGCTGACCTCGATGTCTATGGATATCGCCTCATTCAGGTGCCTGCGTGTATCATGTTCTTCGGCTCTAAAGATCGGCCCTATCTCAAACACCCTATCCATTCCAGCTGCCATAAGCATCTGCTTGTAAAGCTGAGGGCTCTGATTGAGGAATGCTTCACGCTCGAAGTAGCTTATGGGAAACAGATCTGTTCCACCCTCCGTTGCAGCTGCAACGATCTTGGGAGTGAAGACTTCAGTAATCCCCTGGCTATAGAAGTAATCCCTGATGCTTCTGAGAACAGCGCTCTCGATCTCGAAGCCAGCAAGTATGCAGGGCCTTCTTATATCCATAAAGCGCGAGTCAAGGCGCGTATCAAGCTCGCAGTCCACTTTGCCTGTAGTATCAAGAGGCAGAGGACCCTCTGCTGTGCTCAGGATTTTGATCTCTAATGGAATTATCTCAAATCCTCTGGGGGCCTTGGGTTCTGCCTTCACAGTTCCCTTCACAGCAACAACGCTCTCTCGACTTAGGGATCTGACCATGTTGAAGAGTGCCCTATCTACCATCTTTTTGACCAGGGTGACTTGTGCGATGCCCGTACGATCGCGCATCACAAGGAAACATACTCCGCCAAGATCGCGTATCTCGTGTGCCCAGCCTGCCAGAGATACCACTTTTCCATCCATATCAGGGGTTATATCGCTTGTGTAATGAGTTCTAATGATCAATTTATCTCACCTTTTCAAGAATGGGTTCCTGATATAAAAGCAGTCTGGCGATGTATGGATGAGTGGATGATTAAGTTCATCTCGACCTATGCATTTGTAGAGAAAATCTATTTTGGAAATGTGATAAAGTATATCGATCATACTCCACCAGGATGCTGAAATCAATATGGCAAGGAGACGATCCATAGAGGTCTTGAAGATGTGCGGCACATCTCACCATCTGGGGAAGAACGCGGTAGATATATCCGTTAAGGGGTCAACGGTATACCTAGGTTTGTAGATATGGCTCCATCAGCAGAGGATCTTCTCGAGCAGGATGAGTTCTGGGTGTTCTCCTTTATCCTGGGGTGGGCCCTGTTCAACTGGCCACTTCTCACTCTTACCGTTAGGAAAAATCCATTTGATATCCCGCTTATATTGGTATATTTAACAGTGATCTGGCTGCTGATAATTCTGCTGCTGTATCAATTTGATAGAGGATATAGTGATAGAGGATATAGCAATAAGGGGGACAAAGATTGATCGGCCCGTCCATAGCCCTCATATCTCTGGTATTGTATCTTCTGCTGCTATTCGGAATAGCCCAATATGCAGTCAGGCAGAAATTTTTGGGCAAGAGCGTAGTTTCAAACCCCTATGTTTACGCCTTGTCGCTGTGCGTATACGTCTCAGCCTGGACATTCTACGGCTCTATCGGAAGGGCAGCATCAACCGGCCTTGAGTTTCTGCCTATCTATATTGGGCCGATCCTGGCAATGCTTCTCGGCTGGGTCCTCGTGAGAAAGATAATTCGCGTCTCAAAGGAGTTCCGCCTGACCTCTATTAGCGATTTTATCAGCTTCCGTTACGGCAGGAGCTATACTATTGGAGCCATAGTCGCCATCTTCAGTCTGGTCGCAATAACGCCTTATGTAGCTCTGCAGCTCATCGCCATCTCCACATCGCTGGATATTCTGAGCGGACAGCATTTATTCTTTTTCGGGATGACAATAGAGAGGAAATTGGTAGTGGCTGTACTTCTAGGGGCCTTTGCGGTTTTATTCGGGGCAAGACACCTGGACCCAATGGAGCACCATGAAGGGCTGATTGCAGTCGTTGCCTTTGAATCGGTGATTAAGCTCGTAGCATTCCTGCTCGCCGGAATCTATGTCACCTATGGCATATTCGGGGACTATGGAACAATACTTGGCGAGATTGCTGCACGCCCTGAATATTCAGATCTAACAGATATCAATTACACCATGTGGTTTTCGCTGACACTTGTATCCTTCTTTGCAATCCTATTTCTTCCGAGGCAGTTCCACGTCATGGTTGTGGAGAACTCAGAGGAAGCACATATCAGGAAAGCAATGTGGCTATTTCCGCTCTATCTTCTGCTGATAAACATCTTCGTGCCTGCAATAGCCTGGGGCGGAATAATATCGAACGCTCCCGGGCTCAAAGATGCCTTTATAATCTCTATACCAGCTGCACATGGCCAGGATCTTCTAGCTTTATTCATATTCTTGGGCGGCGCCTCTGCCGCGACAGCCATGGTCCTTGTTGAATCGGTAGCAGTCGGAACTATGCTCCTCAATGATTTTGAGCTGCCTTATTTACTGAGACGTATTGGTGGTGGCAGGAACCTGCCCAGCCTTCTGCTCAATATGAGGCGTCTGAACATACTTCTTGTTGTTTTCTTCGGCTATCTGTACTCCCAGGCAGTGGAATATCTAAGCCTCGCGGACATAGGCATAGTCTCCTTCCTGGCTGTCAGCCAGTTTGCGCCTGCCGCTCTTGGAGGGCTTTATTGGAAGAGGGGCAGCAGAAAAGGCGCTATAGCAGGTCTCGCAGCAGGCTTTATTCTCTGGATATACACCGCTCTGATACCGACGATAGTTGGGGATAGCTGGCTTTCAGAAAGCCTTGTGAAGAACGGGCCATTCGGAATATCTCTTCTCAAACCTACTGCCCTTTTGGGTATGAACCTGGATATGTGGACTAACTCTCTCTTCTGGACTCTTCTGATCAACTGTGCCCTCTACGCGTTTATATCACTGAAGTCCAGGCCGAATGCCGATGAGATGGCCCTCACTGATCAATTTATCGGTATATATAGGAAGAAGACCGGGCCCTCGCAGATCGATATGGGAACGATTAAGCTTGGGACTGTCGATGAGCTGGAGACCACTCTCGCCCGATATATCGGCGAGGAAAGGGCCAAGCTTCTTGTAGATGCCGATCTGGCCCGCCTCGGAACTACCCGCGATAGAATAGACGCGAGGCAGCTAATAGAACTTTGGAGCGAGTTCGAGAGGACATTGACTGGCTCTATCGGGTCATCCGCCACAAGGATGATCGTTGAGGATACTGTCACCATAAGACCCGTGCTTGAGGCAGCCGAAACTACGAAACCTGCATATGTGCTGAAATCCGGGGCGGTATACATCTCTCCGAATAAAGCCTACGAGGTCTTCAAAGATCAGATAACTCACGGCATAGAGGGGCTCTGTGTAACTCGCCTGGACCCTGAGGAGGTGAGGGTGAGGTGGGGATTTAAAGAGACTCCCATAATCAAACTCAGCCAGGAGAAAAGGGATGATCAAAATATCTCTCCAACGAATCTGCCCCTATTATTCATGACCGTCAGATCGTTCGTCGAATCGAGCAAAAATAGCATAGTGCTTATAGACAATCTAGAATACCTTGTGAATAAGAATGCAGGCGTAGTTCCTGAAAGAGATGTACTCGACTTTATCTATGGAATGGAAACTCTCTCCAAAAGGACTCGAATGCTGCTGGCCGAAAGGCGGGAGTTTGTACATAAAGACCTGCCAAATGACGTAAACGAGGCCAAGGAGCTTCTATTTACTTTGGGACCCTTATCCGCATACCTCTTCAAGATATTCTTGGAGACTATGCTGTCAGGGCTTAAGGAGTCGGTAAGAGATCAGGTAGCAGATGAGGTAAATGCGGCTATTTCATCAGGCACATTCTTTGAGGAGGCCAAGGTTGTGCCTCAAGATGAATCAACGCTCGCATGTGAGCCTGATATGCGCGAGGCCTTAAAATCGAAAGAATGTGACATAAAAATAAGCCCAAGCCTTGTGCTTACACGAAGAGGCTTCTTTGTGGCCATACGAAGGCTAGCAAGGATCATCAGGAAATACGATCAAAGCTTTGATCTCATGGCAGCTGTTGGCGATCTTATGAGAAGCTACGGCAGAAGCCCCTACGAGATCACACTTATCCCTGGAACAATCTATGTAATTGAGGCTGAGAATCCCGCCGAGAGCTTTAAGCTCTTCGCTGAGTTTGTTAACCACGATATGGATGGTCTATGCATAAGCAGATTCAATCCAGATATATTGAATGAGAGGTACAATATACCCACTGAATCAATCATCTGGCTCACGCAGAAAAGTGAAGCCGGACTCAGGACAGTTGATCCGACGAACTTCCCGAGGCTCAGCAGCATAATATCCGAATTCCTGGAAAAGGCAAATTATCCCGTAATAATGATTGAGGGCGTAGGCTACCTCATAACACAGAGCAACTATGAAACCGTTCTCAGGTTCATCCAGTCGCAGAGGGATGAGATTGCATTGAGGTATGCCGTAATGATCGTATATATCGATCCTCTCTCTTTGGATACCAAGGAACTTCACAGGCTTGAAAGTGAGCTCGAACCGCTGAAAGTCCAGAATTTTTTAAATACTTAAAGGAGCATTACATACTCTCATGATAGATCTAGGGATAGTAATATTGATTCTCGCGATAATATTCGGCCTAATTATAATTTTAAGGTCGGTCACACATTTTATAATCAATGCGATAATCGGACTGGTTATACTTTTCCTGGGGAACACATTTCTGGGGCTGGGCATAGCCTACAGCTGGCTGGTCATACTTATCTGTGCAATAGGCGGAGTGCTCGGTGCAGTACTGGTTATAGTAATACATCTGATGGGGCTCGGCTTTTAATTTTTATCTAATATTTTATTCTAGTTTTGCTTTTAGCCTTTACCCAAATTAGGAGCTTTTTTTGGCCTTCTGTACATCCCTGTGCATCCTCACGCCATCGCATGATCTATGGAAGAGGCATACAATCCCTGCCGCAAAGAGCACCGCCAATATGCCTGTCAGGAATATGCCGTCAAATACGCCTGCTCCTCCTATCGAAAGTGTCAGAGGCCGAGGAGTCTGCAGCCCCAATGGTGAAAGGGCAGGAAGGACTCCCGGTGTCAGAAGGTTCAGGATATCTGCGCCCAGGAGAGTTCCCATAGAGCCGCTTATATATGCAATCGATGGCGCGCCGTCATAGCCACGTGATATGACAAGGCCGCAGATCGCTGCCAAGGTGGGAGATACCCAGAAGGGCAGAACTATTCCCTGATTTGGCACTGGGCTTGCAAGAATATATGTTATTGCCGCCACAATAACTATCCCCAATGCGGCTTTCCATAACGATATCCTGTGGGCCACAATGATGTCGATAGATATGATTAGTGGTATTATTGCGCCCCCCACGTTGATAGCGAGATAGAAGGGATGGAAGGTTATCGGAAACCCATGAGCAAACGTGCTGGCGAGGCTGACGTACCATCCGGGATAAGAGCTTATAGTGCCTATATGAAGAGGTATATCAACCAGACTTCCAATGATTGAGCCGAAGACTGCAAGCGATGCATGCCAGTGATCGAAGCCCACCTGTTCAAATGCAGCCTCTGTGAGCCGGAGAAACAGATAGATAACGATTAGAGGAATTATGATGATAAGAAGCAACAGGATTATGGCGATGGGCAACGCGAATATCACCTGATCAATGAAGTAGAGCAATCCAAAGCACCCTATAATAATTTCGCCGGAATAGTTAATATCTCTTTCCCAAAACAGACAGCTATTTATGCCTCTGTCGAACTTGGCTGATAATATCCAAGGGTGTAACTATGACAATACTCACAGGCGCAGAGGCAGCGGGCCTCGTGGAATCCATGATAGATGAGGGAGTGCAGATACAGATGTGCGGCATAGAGCTTACGCTTGCCCGCATTGAACGCTTCCTATCCGCTGGAGCGCTTGGATATGAGAATATTGAGCGCCAGCTTCCAGAGACTGAACTGATTCAGTTTGATGAGTCGGGATGGATAATGCTTGAACAGGGATCTTATCTCGTTACATTCAATGAGATTGTAAATATCCCAAAGGACATTGCAGCTTTGGGTCGTCCAAGATCAAGCCTCTTACGCAGCGGTGTAACTCTCGGAACGGCACTTTGGGACCCGGGCTACCGTGGGCGCAGCCAGAGCCTTCTTGTAGTGCACAATCCTCTGGGTATCCGGCTTAAGAAGAATGCAAGGCTTATGCAGCTCGTATTCTTCAGGCTTGGAAGAGCGGCGGATAAGACATACTCGGGCATATATCAAAATGAGAATGTTTAGGAAGCTTTAATCCAAATGCAATTTTTAAATCTCGAATATAGATTCAATCAATTATAGAACGTCGTATATCCATGTGGTGTGCCCTCAACGCCGCGGCTGAGATAAGCAGCGTTAAGTAGAGATGTATTCTCATAGATTGTACCTGCCGTTGGCCTCGTATAGCCCTTTATTAGGAATATCGCTCTTTTGATCGGCGGAACAACCGAGCTTTCAGCAGAGATCTTAAATCCGATGCCGTTCATTGGCCTTGCAGTCGCATTGCCAGTAATGATAAAAACATCTCCATTTGAAGCGTCGGCTTGATCGAAATTGGTTTCATTTATTGATTTATTATCTATATTCGAAGGGTTTATACTTGAATTGTTAAAAGTTCCATTATCAGAAGTTCCATTTTTCTCAGAGATATTATTTAATTTAGCAGTATAATTCTCTTGAGCCGCTGAGGCAACTATTGTTATGCCGAGCAGGATTATAATAGATATAAATCGGTTATTCATGTTTACCTTCCGCCCATTGGATGGCTTGCTGGATTATTAATCTAACTGCTCAATCGCAAACGTGACAGCCGTTTCAACAGCTTTTTATACATAACAATTGTTAAGACAGAAATTGCCGCCATCAGTTGTTATATAGAATATAGGAGCGCTTTAATAGGGATATGCCTCCGTCTCGGCAAGATAAAGTTTAACTGATCTCTGGAAGATGAGTGATTACAATGATCACCGACAAAGATCTCAGAAGATATGATCGGCAGATAAAGCTCTTGGGGGTAGATGGCCAGGAGAAACTAAAAGGAACCAAAGTATTCATCGCTGGCGCAGGCGGCCTCGGCTCTCCTATCTCTATCTATCTGGCAGCAGCAGGTATTGGGAGAATAGTTCTTGTGGACAAAGACGTGGTGGATCTCAGCAACCTGAATCGTCAGATACTCTACTCGGAGAAGGATGTCGGAAAAAGCAAGGCACTATCGGCTGGAGAAAAGCTCAGAGGGATGAACTCCGACATCAGCATAGAGGCGATCCCTGAAACTCTGGATGAGGACAATGCATCCAGCCTGGTGGGAGATGCAGATCTAATCGTCGATGCTATGGATAACTTTGAAACCAGATACCTGCTCAATAAAATCGCTCTTGCAAAGAATATCCCGTTCATCCATGGTGCCATTTATGGATTTCACGGCCAGGCTACTACAGTTCTGCCCGGAAAGACAGCCTGCTTAAGGTGCATCTTCACCCGGGCGCCGCCTCCTGCAACGTTTCCAGTAATAGGCGTCACTCCAGGGGTTATCGGCCTGATCCAGGCGACTGAGGCAATAAAATATCTTACAGGTGTAGGCGAGCTTCTCGCAAATAAGCTCCTCATATGGGATGGCCTCAAGCTCTCTATAGAGACCATTGATCTGGAAAGAGATCAGGCTTGCATAGATTGCGGGAGACGATGCTGAAATGTATCTCCTAAGGTATTCCGAGATAGCGCTTAAATCCCTGCCAGTACGCAGGCGCTGGGAAGATGTGCTTATCTCAAACATTCAGAAGGCACTCCCGAAATGCAAGGTCAGAAAGAGCTGGGGAAGGATCTGGCTGGAAGGTCCAGTTGATCCGGAGAGGCTGAAGAAAGTCTTCGGCATAGTATCATTCTCGGAGTGCGAGCGCTGTTCGCTGCAGGATCTGGATTCCTACATCATGGACTTTTGTGCGAGATCGGCCTTGAGCGAGGCAAAAACGTTTGCCTTGAGACTTCGCAGAGTCGGTGATCATCCGTTCACCTCTCAGGAGAAGACTGTAGAGTTGGCCGATAAGATCCTGGAACGGTTCGCAAACCTGAAGGTAAACCTAGACGATCCCGATGTAACTATCCATGTGGAGATAAGGGACTGGAACTGCTACCTTTACCGTGATGTGATAAAGGGCGCTGGAGGCTTGCCATTAGGTGTGGAAGGAAAGCTGGTGGCTCTCTTCTCGGGAGGCATAGATTCGCCTGTGGCTGCCTGGATGATGATGAAGCGCGGCTGCAAGATTATTCCAGTCTATGCAGATCTTGACTTCTTTTCCAGCGAGAGCGCCCTGAAAAGGGCTGAGGCTGTGATTGAGGCACTCAGGGCATATCAGCCGGATATTGAGCTTCGGGTAGTGAAAGATGATTTCCTGAGGAGAGCGAAAGAGATTCTGCAGAAAGGCAACTTGGAAAACTATACATGCCTTGTCTGTAAGCGCCGCATGTACCGCGTCGCAGAGTCAATCGCCAATGAGGTTGGTGCCAAAGGTATTGTCACGGGCGAGTCTCTGGGACAGGTCGCGTCGCAGACCCTTGATAACCTCTTTGTCCTGGATAGCGCAATCAATATGCCAATTTACAGGCCGCTCATAGGCTTTGATAAAGTTGAAGCGGAGGGGATTGCCAGAAAGATTGGAACCTTCGATGCATCTATCATGCCTGCAGAAAGCTGCAAGGCAGTACCTCATAAGCCTGCAACTAAAGGCAAGCTTGAGAAGGTGCTGAAGGTCGAGGAGGAGCTCGGACTATAGCATCAAATATATAGAAAAAATTATGATCTATTCGAGTGGTCAATATGAAGGTACATATCAGAGCGTTCGCAAATTTTAGGGATATCTTAGGAAATGATCGTGATATAGAAATCCAGGAAGGATCCACGGCAGGAGATCTTCTGCAGAGCCTGATATCCAGCAACCGGAATCTCAGGGCTGCCATCTTCGATGAGGCTGGCAATATTAGAGAATATATCATTATTATGAAGAATAGGAAGAATATTGAGTATTTACAGGGCTTGAATACCGCACTTGATGAAGGCGATGAAGTGGCAATACTTCCTCCAGTGGCAGGCGGATGATGCAGCAGTCGGGCCGGGTGAAGGGTTAACCAAGGGAAAAACAAGAAAGCGACCGGTTTTTTCGCCACTGAAGAGCTTAAGAAAAAGACAGGGTTATCAATAGGTATTGATTCTAGAGCCGAATATATAATCTGCTTCCCTGAACATCTAAAAGATAAAGATCTAGAATGTAAAGAGGGCAGGCCCAATAGCATAATATGATTCGGCAGGTATTCCATTTATGAGTCCATTTGCATCGGGCTCAGGCATTCCTTCATTCTGGTTGAAGCTCTCATCGATCTTGTGCACTGGACTCAAAGTCCCGCTGGCAAAGTACGTCTGTTTAGCTCCATTCTGCGATGTATCTGTTGCAGATGTCTGGCTATTCGTATTGGCGATTGTGTTGCTTCCAAGCCAATCTGTAGGGGTTACAGTAGTATCTTGCGGCTTCACCAAATCGCTTTTTATCTCTGGGTTGCCTTTAGGCTCTCCTCCCCAATCGGCTGTTGTGTTATTGGATGCTGTACTGCTGCTATTATTGCTGCCTGGAGAAACTGGTCTCGGGTTATCCGCCAAGTAGTTGCTTATCCATGCCCTTCCGAAGTCGCCGCCTACATTCTGGACCTTATCAGAGCCGCTGCATAATGCAATTGCAGAGATAGTAAGGCAGAACAATATGAACATAATCGTCATGAATTTTATCTTCACTTTACCGCCTCCTTAGGCAACTTCTTCCTGTTTGCCCTTTATCGGCATATTAGCATAAGGGCTATATAAATTCCTGAGATATCCTATGGTGAAATCACCTTATCATAGTTTTAATAAATATTCTCGATATCAACAGGATCTGCGATCAACTCAAATAGAAGTTGTGCTTGAATTCAGTTTATGAGCAATCAATCTCTTATGATTGACTCGAAGAGCTTCGTATCGAGAGATAAGAACAGCATTCTAGTTGTTATTGGTTGCTCAATAGCCATCTTCTGGCCTGGAGCCATGATCTTCGGCTTTCCGGGAGTGATGGCATCTGCCTGGCAGGGCATGTTTCACATCGGCCGTGGAGAAACAGGGAATATACTGTTCTTCGTTCTTGCTGCTGTAGGAATCTTCATGTTTCTGGCGGGATACTGGCAGGAGCGTTATGGTACAAAAGCAATGATCGCAATAGGCATTCTCACATGCAGCCTCAGCGCCGTCATTGTCGGCTATGCATCAGGCATTGTATGGCTGTATGTATGGGCTTTTATAATAGGCGCTTCATCCAGTTTCGTCTACACTCCAGCATTGACTATAGTCCAGAGGCTGTATCCGCAGAAGAGGGGGCTTGTATCCGGCGTAGTGAACCTTACTTTTGGATTATCGGCTGCAGTTATGTCGCCATTATTCGGATATATGCTGAAATCTCTCGGATATCTGAATATGAACCTCGTCATAGCGGTCATATCGCTTATAACAGGCCTCGGAGCCCTCTCTATTATTAAGGCCCCTGATACTATCCCTGCTATGATAGCAAAGCCTTCAGGGGCGCAATCTTCAGGGACAAAGGCTGCGGGTATCAGATGGCCTGAGGAATCTCTAACCTTGCGGGAAAGCACTCGAACACGCAACTTCTGGCTTCTCTGGGGCACCTGGGCGATGCAGGGTGCAGCGACAATCTCAATGGTTGTGCTTTCGACAAGTTACGGTCTATCAAAAGGTTTTACTCTGGAAGCAGCAGTCTTTATCCTGATAGCATTCAATATTGCCAACGGCATAGGGCGGCTGATATCGGGATATCTATCGGATATCATTGGCCGAAACATGACAATGAGCATAGTTTTCTTTGCTGCGGGTGGGGCCTATTTGATCTTGCCTCAGAGCAGCAATCTCATTGTGTGCTCAATACTCGCAGCTTTTGTGGGGCTATCACATGGGACATTATTCACCGTCTCAGCTCCCCTGGTCTATGACTGCTTCGGCTTCAAGCACTTTGGGGCCATATTTGGGCTGGTATTCACAGCCTACGGCTTCATTTCCGGGCTAATAGGACCATCGCTCAGCGGATATATATTGGATGTAACGGATGGAAACTTCTTCATAGTGTTCACGTATCTCGGCGTATTCTGCATCCTATCCGGATTATGTATCAGGCTGGTCGTGCCATCGCGGCGTTGATTTGGATTGGGAAGATAGCCGGTATTAAGCATAATCATGCCTGACATTAATAGCAGCAGATGAATTTATACCATGCCGTGAGGCTTCGCCTGTACAACATACCACAGGTTGCTTGCATTTTTCGCAGATGGTGCCGGGATATCCACATTGTAGGCTGATTTATTGCCTATCACATCATTTCCAATTATGAAAACAGCCTCCCCGGATTGAACTGTTGATAGATTAATAGAGGTATTGGCATCGGTATTATTCACCGGTTTAATGCTCTCCGGCTTGGCTATATTAACGGATGTATTATTCTCTGCCGAAGCGTTCAGGCTTGTGTTGCCTGGCGCTGTATTATTTTGAATGGTATTATTCAGAATGGTATTATTCAGAACGGTATTATTCAATGTCATATTGCTGATATTATCCATGCTGCTGTTTTCTTGGGCAATGGCTATTATTAACGATGCACTAAATATAACTAGGATGCCGATAAGGCACACAGACAGGCTGCTCATGGTAGTTCCTCTATCCCGCGAGGCTGCCTTTAGGGAATATTAACCTATCGCCTTATGCTGCAATTATGCTCAATATCGAGGCAAGTGTGGCATTTGCAGAAAGCAGATAGATTGGGATTTGTAAGTTATGGATTTATTTCATGCCTTTAGCCCAATCGGCGATCCAATCGAATACTGCCATGTGAACCTTTTCAGCAGACTCATCCAGACAGTGGCCAGCGCCATCATAGACCAATAGCCGTTTAGGAAAAAGACAGGGCTAATGGATACAAACCCGTACCTATTACAGAAGTAGTAAAGAGAGTTGAATTGGCATATCAGGCTTTCTTCAGCAGAGTCAAGGAAACCGAAGATCCTGGCTATCCCAGGTTCAAGGGATATGGCAGGTGCGGCAGCTTTACCTATACTCGGACAGGCTTTTTACGGCTGGAACCGACGCAGATGTCCAGACAACTGAGGAGACAGCAATGTGCCTGAACGATATCCTTTTTAACTATGGTTGACTATGGTAAACACATGGGTGCGTCGAACAAAGAAACTGCTCAACCTGTATCGGTGTCAATAGGAGCAAAGATCGCGCCTGCTGAAGCGGCGCAGATCCGAGAGCTGATCAAGGCAGGCGTGTATCTCAATGAATCTGATTTTGTGAGAGATGCCATCAGACATAGGCTATCCGAAATCAAGGTCATCAAATGCAGGGATATCGATTATGAGACAGCTAAGAGAGAGGTCCTCGGCTACTACAAGAGCCGAGGAGAGGCATACCCAGATGAGGCTGCAGAAGACCTTGAACTTGATTTTGATGTCGTCATGAAGGCAACAAAGGAGCTGCGCAAGGAAGGCAGGCTGGTGGAAGCATAGCGGACTGCTATGAGATGGGCGATACTTTACATGGTTCGAAAATATATGCCGAATCCAGAAAGGTAGACGGCCCAAGGGTGATAGTGAAAACAGGAAGACACAGAGCACAGAGCATCACGTTAATCGAGAATGCCAAGGCCATAATTGTCAGGAAATTGAAGTACGTTTATAAGGAGAAAGAGGATTAACGGTTGCCAAATTTAAATTTTCGAATCACCACAGGTACACGAAGTTAAAGAGATTTTAATATTATTATTTTTCTCTGAGTCTCTGCGGTGAAGCCATAAGTACTTTTACCTTACACCCTACGAAACAGCGAAGAGCCCTTGGATAAAGAGACAGAAGAGAAAATGGCAGAGGCTTTGAGAGATCTCAAGGAGGGTAGATCTCTCACCAGTCAAGAGGTTCGGAGGATGCTGGAGTCATCCTGATGTTTCAGGTCATCTATCTCTTCCATGTTGATGAATAGATAAACCATGAAAGCGGCTTACATGCGCCGGAGAATGGCGATTGTACAATATCATTTCATCCTTTAATCCAGATGCCATTCTGCAATAGCAACTTACAAATATAACGATTTACAAAGCCGGTCTCTATCCTTTCAAGGGATCATACATTCGAATGTAACGGAGGGAAGACAACGAGAAGACTACTGATTTTGGCGGTACTGGCTATTGCAATAATAGGAATGGCTGGAGCAGCCAACTATATGTACGAAAAGGCATCCGTAAAGGGTGTCGGCTATAAAAACGTGGAGATGATAATCTCTACACAGTATGGATTTGCTGGCCAGAAGTTAGTGGAGAAGGAGTCAGGCTCTGGTAACGTCATCACAGAGAAGACTGAGCTCGAGGCCGAGAGACAGCTGAATAATGATGGATCTCCAATCGGCAGCACAGCAATATCACCTCCTGGTGTTAGCCCGACCATTTATTTGATGCCATGCGGTTTTGCCAACACTTGCCCCATGGATTACATCAACTTCACCAAAGAGGCAGAGTTCGAGTACATGCCTGTCTCATACCAGACGGGCGAGTATAACCAGAAGTGGATAGAGAAGCTGTGCGTCCAGAACTACAAGATAGGTGCAGTCCTGACAGAGATGTACACCCATGCAGAGCATTTGCAGAAGACAACTGAGGTCAAAACAAGAGGATATGGCAACGTTATAGCCACATTACCATTGGGAATACCTGGAGTACCAACGCTCGGATCAACAGAAGCGCTTCCTCCCGAATTTGTTGCATGCACTCCAGCCTGCTGTACGGGCGTCCTTGAAGCCAACCTGAACAGCAATGTGATTGGCGTAGCCCATATCGGCTGGCTCTCCAGAGATCCGCAGGCCAATCTGCCGACCTCTCTGAAGGGACGGCATGCAGAGTACGGCAGATCTATTGAGGATCTGACTGGTGTCTTCTCGATCGAGAAGTTCATCCAGCTCTGGGGCAACTCGACTTGCGGCACAATCAGCGTTGACTGGCTGCCGTGCGTTTAAAGGTTTTCCCCATCTCCTCTTTTTTTGTTAAGTTAATAGTATGATGACTTTTTGTTAGTTCTTCATTTGCTCATCGTTCCTGCCACTATTCCCTATTCATGTTAAGCTTGTTCCTTCCGATTTTGCTATTGGTAGATGGATAAAAATATTTCATCCCCAGGGCTCTGCCTGCGGGATGTGGGATGGATATATCAAGTCAAATATTTCGGGACTATACAGATTGAACTGGAGCGCCATTCTGGGAAGCTTCACCTTTTAGGCAGAAATATCCTACCTTTAATCCATAGTCCTTATATACCCGACATCCCTGGAAACAGAGACAATTTTTCTGTTTTAGCTGGCATTCGGTCAATCCAATAGAGCAGAAGATATTTTCCCCTTTCTCATTCGGGCATGGGCTGGACAGATAGGTTGGGCAGCCAGGGCATAAGCATCTATTAGCGTTCTTATCATTTAATTCAACTAAAGGGCTTTTTTGTGGCTTCGTCGGTAATTTTGCCATTGTTTCATCACCTCAATGAAGATTGACATGTAATATTACTTCCGGTTGTTAATAAAGCTAGTGTAGCAATCAAATGTGAAACTGCAAGAATCTCAGATATCTGCAGATCAGACCTGCATTACCGAATCACAAGAAGATTTGAAACTTGAAATGCGGACTCTATGGAAAGGGCACATAAAGTTGTAATTTGGGATATCTTTATATAGATATAAATTGAGTATATTATCTATGAATATCACCTTGGAGGGAGTGATATTTCCAAATACGGAATTTGCACAGAGATTGTGGAGGGGCTTAGCAGATCGGATATCGAGCTAAAGCTGGAAAGCCAAGTAAAAGCTTTGGAAGAGCGTTTGAGAGAATCCGAGAGCACGCGTCTGGACCAAAAAGTACAAATGAGTGATTTGCAGGCTTCTTTCTGTGAATTAAACAGAACTATTAAGGATCTAGAGAGGCGGAATAGCTATCTGGGAGCGGCCCTGACTGTATTGGGCATCCTGTTTGCATCATCCATAGTACTGGTACATTATACGTACCAGGGCTATGATCTGTTTACAGCATGTTATATAACTGGCAAAACCTGCCTAAATGCCCTTCTGGCAAGCCTAAAAATTCCATAGACTTTAGGTATGGATCAATCAGCTCTCCTGCTACTGGCTGAGCGGTTAGAGAATACTTCATTCTACAATAAGATATCAGGGCGCAGGGCATGTTCCGCATTCTTATATATAGGTCGAAAGATGAATTGAGTTAAATAATGGAGGTATATAAATGAGAAGTTCGGGTGGATACTTACGTAAACTGCTAATTTTATCAGTCCTCTTTGGGCTTCCGCTGGAAGCGGCTATTGCTGCAAATGCTCCAGCCAGCGCCGGGATAAATATTGCCAAGATCATAGGCGTAAACTGCCAGGACGCAGATCCGTGGGTTGAGATAGCCAACGAGGGAACTGGTTCAATGAATCTGGCAGGCTGGACGCTTATGAATACAGAGAACCAGGCGTACTCATTCCCGGCAAATTTCACCCTGAAAACGGGTTCAATAGTCAAAGTTCACTCAGGAAAAGGCGATAATACAGCCGCTGATCTGTTCAATAGCACTTTGGTCTGGAACGACAAAGGTGATACTGCGACCCTGAAGGATGCAACCGGAAAGATTGTCTCTGAGTATAAATATCCAATAAAGGTTTCAGCTCCAGAGAGCATGACCAGGACCAATCCCACCATTCTGCCGAACACCTTTTACACCGGCTGGACGTCTTCGAATTTCCGGGCGGGCAATAAATCGGATTATGGCGCTGAAGGGGATAGCTTGATGTCCGCCTCCCCCGTACAGTTAAGCGGTCGTTCTTTCATCTGCCACGGAGGTCCGCTTAATTGGGCGTGGACCAGTGGATTGAGATAGCCAGCGAGAGGATTGTTCAATGGTACTGACAGATGGGAAGTGGACCCGGCTAGAATGGCTTCAAGGCTTGATATTTGTCTTTTATGCGAGACGAAGAACTGAGTCGCGAATAACAACGCATTGGACCGAAAAGCTGAAAAGATAAAGCGAAAATTGATCGCATCGTTTAGAGGTTTTAGAGGTAAATCGCCGATGGATTCCGATCATAGAAGTAGAAACATATCAAAAGATAATTGTCTCGCCAGTTCTGTGTTATTTTTGCTCGCAGCGGGATTGGTAACAGCAGGAATGGTTTCAATACAAGCCAATGCCCAATCAGACCTCTTTAAACTTGTAACATTAAAACCTGCATATGATGATCCGTTCAAAAACGATATCGAGCACATATTAAACAGCTACCATTGGCCACATCCATATGTAACGGGTAACTTCTCATGTACCGACACCTCGATTTACATAATGCTGCTATTAGAACGCTATGGATATACGGCAGCATGCGTTACCGATTGGGGTCCAGATAACCGATCTTTGAATGGCGATCCTGTAGGACACATGTGGGTCGCAGTCAATAACCCAAAATTCAAAGATGCATGGATATTCATAGATGGGGATGGTGGATTTTACCCTAACAAAAGACCATTGCCAGACTCAATTGGACTAATTGAATACGGGGATACATATCAAACCGGTTACATAACAACCGATCCACTAGATTACCTGGCAAAATACGACTCCCGGTCGAGACAACCTTGGAGACAACATTACAGCCTGAACGATTCAAACGCGCCAAAACCTAATGCACTGGACTCACTGGACTGAACCCCTGATATTGGACAGATAGTTAAGCAACAGTATTTAAACCGATCTCTGATTCGAATCGATCAGGAGATCTGTAACCAAGAGCTGAAAAGGAGTGCGATATAAAATTCAGTCCCCTCCCGCGTGAAAAGCTTTTAGTACCTCAGTCGCATGAAATCGAGGAAAAGAGGCGATTAGCATAAAATTCTCTATTATTTTGGCAGCAGCGTTAGCGCTGTTTCTGATATCGATCTTTGCATCAGCCGCAGAAGACGAACAGGTAATCACAGGAGATCAGGCATTACAGAAGCTCCTGGATGGAAATGCGAGGTTTGTTTCGGGAAATATCACACATCCCGACCAGTCTGCAGAACGCAGGGCTGAGACCGTCTCCGCACAACACCCATTCGCTGTCATTGTAGGCTGTTCAGACTCACGTGTATCCCCTGAGATCATCTTCGATCAAGGAATTGGAGATCTCTTCGTGGTAAGGACTGCAGGAGAGGTTATGGATGGTTCTTCTATTGGAAGTATTGAGTATGCAGTTGAGCATCTAAATGTGCCGTTGGTCGTGGTACTGGGCCATGATTCCTGCGGCGCAGTCAAGGCGGCAGTAGATGGCGGTGAGGCTCCAGGCCATATTGCCAGTCTGGTGGAGGCCATAAAACCTGCAGTTGATGAGGCCAGAAGCGAGACGAAGAATAACAATGAGGTTCTGAATATTTCTATCGATAATAACATCAATAATGTCGTGAATGATCTCAGTTCCTCAGAGCCAATTCTCTCCGCGTATGTCAAAAAGGGCAAACTGAAGATCGTCGGGGCACGCTATCACCTGCAAAGCGGCAAGGTTGATCTGATGGAGCAGCCTTCGGGCTTTATATCACCTAAGGAGGATTCTGGTCGAACCGACACGTTACGCAGACTATTCTTCCGGCCTGCAAACCCTGAACTGTGGAGCAAAGCTTAAAACCGATTTCACAAAACTTTGTGGGCATGGTATATGTATGCGGGAAATGTCAAGCTTCAGTGAGTTCAAGCTTCAGTGAGTTCAAGCTTCGGTAAGTCTCAATAATTCTCTATGCCCACTCAAATTCCTCTATGCCCACTCAAATTCCTCTATGCCCACGACCCTCATATCATTCAGGCTTAGTCAAATTGCTAGAAAATATTGCAGCGAAGCCTCATGAAACCTGAAAAGGAGGGGGGGCGAGAGCCGAAGGTGTAGGAGGGAATTACGTCTATCGGCTTCCGCCAATACTACTATAGTTGATAGACGAGATAAATGCGTTTGCAATACGTGGACCTTATATGAGAAAATCATGAACTTCATATGATCTGAACAGAAGTAAAAAAGCGCTATTAATGGCGATTTTTGAAAAAAGAATCAATTGAATCGCGGCTGATCGATCATCTTCATCGTCTACGCCGATGAATTACAGCATTATCTTTATCGACCGGCAGCGATAATATAGTGATAAATATAGTGATAAGGCCCCGCCTCCGCGACCGACTTGATCTTGAACCCTTTGGATTCAATCAATTGCCGGGCTGTATCGATAGAGAACCGTTTTGTTAGCGGAGGGCCAAAAGGCATTGGCTCTGGCTTTCAACCCACATCCTACAGGTAGGCTGGTGGGACTGCGACGATTTTTTTCGTATCGATTCTTAACTATAAAATTTAATATATTAATAATACCTAAAATTCGATTTCCATGATCCTAAATGATGGCACTCTGTAGGGCGTAAATATGAGAAGAGAAGAGCCAAAATATAAGGGAAAGGGATCGTGTGATAATTTTACCGAACCGTTAATCTTTATGTAAACTATATAGCCTGCACTTTGTCAAAATAAAATATAATTTCGGATTTCCTTACTGCGGGATGTGGGTTTCAATTCAGATCAACCAGGCCGTCTGCAGGACATTGCAGTAAATCTCCTCAAATATGAAGCATTCAAATATAGAACTGATTGATCTCTCAGGTGTAAAATCAAGATATGTATTGGCTCATTTATGCATTTTCAGGACCGATTCTATGGGCGCTGTCTACTCACATCGATAAGTATCTGGTGGAGCGCTATTTCAAACATGGAAGCGTGGCAGTGCTGATGGTTTTTACTGCAATCATCGGTGCTCTGGCCCTGCCTGTTATCTGGCTATTCCAGCCGGGAGTAATCGCATTGGGCCTGCAATCGATGGCGGTCATCACAGTTTCAGGGATTCTTTATATGGGCGCCATCTATTTCTACCTCCAGGCGCTGCAGACTGAGGAAGCATCGACTATTGCCCTTTTCTTTCAGGCGGCCGGGATCTTCGGGCTGGTACTCGGGTACTTTGTGCTTGGTGAGGAAATATCCCGTTTACAGATTATCGGCGTTTTATTGATCATCGGCGGATCGGTTCTCCTCTCCTTACGGTTTGGCCAGGGCGCCAGCCGCGTTAAATCACGCCTGGTTATCCTGATGCTCGCCTGTGCCCTTGCAATCGCCCTAAGCTCGCTTATTTTTAAATTCTTTGCCGTACGCGATGAATTCTGGACAACAACTTTCTGGAACTTTGTCGGACAGGCGCTATTTGGCCTGATTTTGATGATGACGGCGGCAAACCGACGGCAATTTAATAGAATGATGCATTCCAACAGGGGCGCAGTGCTCTCTGTGAATGGTGCAAACGAATTGATAAACCTGGCCGGCAATCTGGGTGTACGCTACACGCTTCTTTTTGCGCCTTTAGGAGTTGTGCAGGCTATCAGCAGCACTACTTCATTTTTCGTCCTGTTCTTCGGCGTGATACTCTCGATTTTCTTTCCGAAGCTGGGGCGAGAGGAGATAGGCATTTCCAGCCTGGCGCAAAAATTCATCGCTACAGCGCTTATCATTGCCGGAGTTCTCCTCATCAATCAGCAGCAGTGGTGAAGAAGATGTCATAGATATCTATAAGGACTGGCTGGCTGGTAAAAGGTTATATCTATTAACGGGTATGGAACAGCTACTTAAATACAGGCATAATAGAATCACAGAAATTCGGCAAAGGCACCATACAGCAGAGCATTCGATATGTATCCACGTTACTGAGGCCGAGGTTTGGCTATTGGAGGGATATATGAGGCCCATAGTATTGTTCCTGATTGCTTTTTTAATTGTAGCTACAGCAGATGAAGGCGCAGGAAAGCCTATGGATGTGATCAATTCGGCTATTATCATGGGGCAGATCAAGAATAATGCGTCTGTTGTTTATGACCGCGTTACCGTTATAGGAGATTTGGATATATCGACCTTGGATGTGCCGGTTCGTCCTGTTGCAAGGTCGGAAATAGATATCAAAGTTTTGAGCCTATCCAAGAATCAGAGCAAAGTTATCTCCCCTATAAAGATAACAAATTCTGTTATAAAAGGAAATATTAATTTCAATGACACTTTTTTCCAGGAACCCGTTGATTTTGAAGATACAGATTTTTCGGGAACTGTATACCTTGATGGATCGCAATTTGATAGAGGAGCCAATTTTAAATTTGCCGATTTTCCCCTAATGACGGTATTTAATGGTGCCCAATTCAGCAACTACGCAAACTTTCTTGGGACTCATTTTGGATCATCATCTTTTTTCGGCGTACGATTTGAGGAGGGAACGGATTTCAGTTTTTCTAGGTTTGATGATTCGGCCAGCTTTGCATATTCCCAGTTTAACAATTCGTCCTACTTTAGTCACGCTGCATTCAAGGAGCCTGCTGATTTTTCGAACGCAAAGTTTCGCTCGCAGGCTGTTTTCGATAACGCAAAATTCGGCGACGATGCCGACTTCACCGATGCTCAATTTAAGACATTGTCCGCTGACTTTATAGGAGCGAAATTCAGGAGAGAAGTGGATTTTAGAGGAGCTACGTTCGAGGGCGTAAAGAACATTCAAGGAGAGCTGAATCTTACCGATGTTGATTTCTCCGGCAAGTTCAATGTTCGCTGGGATACTATTAAGAATATCCTGATCTGTAATGGGCCGGTATATATTGCCCTGATTAAGTCATTCAAAGACCTGGAGCAGTTTGATGATGCAAACAGCTGCTATTATCAATATAGAGAGTGGAGTCAGCGGCTCAAGCCATTTGGGCTATCCAAAGTCTGGGACTATTTGGCATGGGCAACCTGCGGATACGGTGTTTCTTGGCTTAATACGATTTTATTTGCTCTTATGGTTTCTGTGCTTTTCACCCTTATGTATTCTGCAAGAACCTGGTATACGACTTCAACCAGACCTGATTATGGAGAGCTGTTTTGGCTGAGCATAATAGTTCTAACTTCAGCGCCCAAGGAAATGTTTCCATCTGGAATGGCCAAGTTCGAGGAATTGGCAAAAGAGCACTGGTATCTGACCTTCATTGAGCGCATTATTGGGTGGGCTCTCTTGGTAGTGATGATAAATGTCCTGATCCGATTAACTATGAGATACTGAGTCTCAGATCTCTTGAGCCCCTCGCACTTATTTAATGGCGAAATATCAGCGGCGTCAGATGGTATATTTCCTAATATATTTCCGCAGCATTAGGCCAGAAAAAGAGAAGAAGGTCATCTTACGGCCAGTACTA
This sequence comes from Methanotrichaceae archaeon, assembly GCA_041946675.1. Lineage (GTDB taxonomy): Archaea > Halobacteriota > Methanosarcinia > Methanotrichales > Methanotrichaceae > CAWBKV01. Next base: position 25,112 of record JBHGAU010000001.1, read on the forward strand.
GTAATTCTCCAAGAACCATTTCCTGTCAAATTCCTTGATCTGACTGACGGTTGTCTCCGGCTTCCAGATCACGGCCATGGCGATATCATCCTCAATATCTATCATCGTATACAGATCCGGCTTAACGAAGGCAGGGATCGTATAGGCGGTTAGAGCCAGCCTGCTCACGTCGGAGATAAATTCTTGGTAATACTTTTTCCTAATTATGTAGGTGCTGTCGAAGGTGTCATCCATAATATCACCTTACGATTAATTATTAAACCTCTATTTCAATCTTTGGAAATTTTGTTCTGAGGGATTTTTGGCAGGGCTCTATAAAAGGAGCCCAAACCCATATATCCTTATCTCTATTTACTTTACATTGATCATAATAACGCAGGCAGGACGGAAATTCATGTTGGGAGGGTTAGCCATCAGAAAGCACAGGGTTCTATCTCCCTTGCTGATATTTGTTCTGGCTTGGATATTCATAGGACAGAGCTGGGTCATCGGTTTGGGAATATGCAATTGTTGCGGTTCGAGCTGCTATCCTTGTCCCAACAGGGCACTGATAGAGCAGCACATATGGAATAAAGAGATATCTAATTTTCTCAGCTGCGATGATTGTTACTCCTCCATAAATCCTGGTTACGCCAGAACTCCAGAGATTAATCAACCAATAAATGGAACTGCCAGCTATTGGCTGGACAAAGGCAACAACTCCTATCTGGCAGGCTCTTATGAAGAGGCTGAAGAATCATATGCTAGAGCAGTGGACATCGATCCATCCCTGATGGAAGGCTGGCTCAACATGGGAAACGCCCTGTTCTTCTTGGGCAGATATCAGGAATCATTAAATGCCTATGATGCAGCGCTCAGGCTGGAGCCTCAGAATGCAAATGCATTGGAGGGCAAAAGACGGATCCTCTTGGCTCTCAATCGCACAGCCGAAGCTGATAGCACTCTGGAAACGGCCCATGTATTATAGTATTATTGAGGATGTAAAGATTGGTTTTACTGGGTTATGTCAGCAACGGTAACTGCGGTCCAATGATCGGCATAAAACTGCGATGTTGAGGCTCCAGCGGACAAGATCATAAATGTGGTGGAAATTATCCAGGAGTATCTGTATGGGCATCCTCAGCAATATATACAAAAATTTATGAAGGTATAACGCGTTAATATGTTTTTGGAGGTTTGTCATGAGATTTAACCAGTTCCTTCTTATGCTGATTGCGATTTTGGCAATATCCACTGTTGTATCAGCACAAGAAATTAATATGGTTCAGCTGAAGCAGATGATGGAAAGCTCATCAGGGAATCTTACGACCTATGCCTATACTAGGTCCGCCGAGGCCGATATAATTTACACAAATAATACAATTCACAAGGATATCAACCTCGCCAAATCCACAAACGGGGAAGTAGATCTTGTAAACCAATCAGGGATGTGGCGCTCGAATCTAACCGACAGGAACAATGGAAATATGCTGACATGGGACGGCTATTTTGTAAACGGTTCAGAATACTGGAAAGAGGGCCAGAACTGGACAAGGTTCTATGTTCGAAATAGAGCGCAGGTTATGGATGATTATAACGAAATTCCAGGTCAGATCAATCTCATCTGGTATTCCAACATGAAGATTGTTGGCCAGGAGAACTTCCAGGGTGAAGATGTTTACAAGCTGGTCGGCTCGCCCCTTATGCCGATATACAGAGGGATGATTGGCCTGCAGCTGTTGACAGCCTACTTGGAATCGCCTTTCCCGCTGCCTGATAGGCTTGCCAGACGAACTCTCGATATCAGCAGGACTGGCCTGCTAAATAACAGCAGCATAGTTCTGACAGCCTGGGTTTCCAAGAACAATTCATTGCTAAGAAGGCTGAATATCAACTCCAGCCTGAACATAACTCCTCAAAATCTGAATATATCTTCTCCCAGCTATACGATTAAGAGCACCATCAATGAATCTACAGTATACGATAGCTTCGGCGCTCCTCTGAAAATAGAGCTTCCTGCAGATGCTCAAAATGTATCCTTCAGGCTCAGAGCTGCGGATTGGAGATGGGCTGTATTTGGATCGGTGAGGCCTTAGATGGAGGTGAAAGTGATGACAGGCAAATTTAATATCAGTATTAGTATTGGAAAATCCAACATTAGTAGATCTACTGCTGAGAAATTCAAGTTCTTCTCTACAGTGCTCTTCATGGCGACAGTTCTTACTTTCGGCATCTTCACGGTGACTGGGCAGGTCTTGCCTGCTGGCAATCCTGGCCCTGAAGGCGCTTATTGCGTAAATTCAGGCTATCTCTATGCAACAGTGCCGGGTGTAAACAATGGCAAACCGATATGCCAGTTCCCGGATAACAGCTGGTGCGATGCCCATGCATACTTCATAGGGAACTGCACTCCCAGCCTCAGCGGCTACATCAGCCCAAGCGGTTATATTGCCACTGGCGGCATCATCACGCCAAATGGGGCGGTTGCTGCAGGCAGTGTCTATAATCCTTATGCCATTAACCCCTACTACTATAACAACCCTGCCTACGCCAATGTTACTCAATCAGCTCTGGACATAGCTGATGAAACAAAAACATGTCAGAGTATAGGTGGCAGAGTCCAGTCGGTGCATACAACTTATGGCGATGTGAATTTGTGCATATTCCCTGACGGTAGTTCCATATCGCTTCCAGAGCTCGCAAGTGGAGTTTATGCCGGTGCTCCGGGCCCAGTGGTCACCATCAACGGAGTTCCTGTCGATGACAACTGGTACTACTATGCTTACTCCTGGCTGAATGCACCCTAGAACGGGATATATAGAAACTATAGGACGGGAAGTACAGAAATGCTCCTGTACTGTCTCGTCTTGTATAGTCTCATCCAGAGCTATCATAAATCAGATTCCGTTCGGGGATAGCATTTTGCCAGCCATTCATAGTTGTTTTATTACACATTATCATATATCTACTGCAATATTTTATACAATCTTTCAGAAAGGTATTTAACTATTAAACTGAATGATTTTTGGGGTAAGTCATGTTCCAGAGAATCTTGATAGCATCGGATGGATCGAAACACAGCGAGTTCGCAGCAAGGGTTGGAGTAGAACTGGCCAAAATGTCCGGCGGCAGAGTTACAGCAGTATATGTAGTAGATAAAGCCAGGACTTCTATCAGCGAATCCGGCTATGATGTCGCTCCTGACATAGCCGATGGCACCAGGCTTGGGCTGCAGAAAGAAGGGATGAATGCGGTTAGCTATATTGAGAATTTGGCTAAATCTTCAGGGGTTGGCTTTGAATCCAAGATTCTGGTTGGTAATCCCGCCAATGAAATTCTAAAGGAATCAGAGAAAAACCTCATAGATTCAATAGTTATCGGCAGCATAGGCCAGACAGGCATCACCAAGTTTCTGCTAGGCAGTGTTGCCGAAAAGATAGTCCGCGGCTCTAAAATCCCTGTAATAGTAGTTCCGGGGGCATAAAGCAATAATCCAAAGATAATTGCGATAGGAATTTCGCTAAATTTTATTTTTTATAGATGAGGGGCGAGCATTTGTTAAGGGCATCTGCCAGTTCATCCATCCTTACAGGCTTGCCTATATAGCCATCCATGCCGGCTCCAATGCACATCTCCTTGCTATCCTCCGATACGTAAGCCGTGATGGCTATAATCCTTGGTCCAATACATGGCCAGCGCTGGCGAATTTCTCTGGTCGCCTCAAAACCGTCCATCTCAGGCATCTTAATATCCATCAATACAACATCGTATGGCTGACGTTCGAGCGCTTGAATGACCTCTATGCCGTTTGCAGCCATATCGGCTCTGTAGCCCAACTTCTTGAGCATCCCCTGGGTTATCATCTGGCTCGATACATTATCCTCTGCCAGAAGTATGCGAAGCGTCCTCGTGCCTATCTCATTCACTGTTTGGTCTTCCTCCTGGATGGGATATCCAGCCAAAGCGCTTGTGAGGGCATCATATAGCTGCATTGGCTTAATTGGCTTTGTCAGGTTTACCGCAGACAGATTTTGAGGAATATGCTGTCCAATCGTTGTGAGCATAATCAAGGGCATATCTCTTCTGAGCCTGCGAATCTTCTCTGCCAGAACTATGCCATTCAAATCAGGCATGCCTGCATCTATGATTGCCACATCTGGAACAACACCCTTCTGAACCAGATCGATGGCCGAGTAACTTAGTGAGACGACTAAAGGCATCATGCCCCATGACTTGGTCTGATGGCCTAGGAGTCTTCTTATTGTCTGGTTATCATCAACGATGAGTACATTTCGTTTGGCGAGCTTGGGTTGAGGCCCGGCAGGAAATCTTGCAGCCTTATCAGGCACAGCTTCTGCTTTGATCGTGAAAAGGAATGTTGAGCCCTTTCCCTCTTCGCTCTCAGCCCAAATTTTGCCGCCCATGAGCTCAACAAGCCTCTTGCATATGGCAAGCCCCAGACCGGCCCCCTCGTTAAGCCTTGGCGATGTTTTGACCTGGCTGAATGGCGCAAAGAGCTTGCTTATCTGATCCTGGGGCATACCTATGCCTGTGTCCTGAACAGCGAAATGAAGCTCATATCCAAGACCGTCAGGCTTCGAGGATACGTGCACCAGGACATCTCCGCTATCTGTAAATTTGACGGCATTGCTGAGCAGGTTGGCGAGTATCTGGCGAAGCCTGGCCGAATCGCTGATTATGGTCTCAGGAACATTGCTATCCATTATGTAAGCAATGTCGAGCCCTTTCTCGGCTGCCTTTGTAGATACAAGGTCGAGTGCCTCCTCAATCCTCTGACGCAGGTCAAAGGGATGAAGCTCAAGCTCAATCTTCTCTTTCTCCATCTTTGAGAAGTCAAGAACATCGTTAATGAGGGCCAGCAGTGCATCACCGTTGATCCTCATATTATCAATCCAGTCTTTATGCTCAGGTGAAAGAGGCTCCTCAAGAAGGAGGCTCGTGAAGCCGATTATCGAGTTCATGGGCGTTCGTAGCTCATGAGACATATTTGCCAAGAATGCCGCTTTGGCCCTGACAGCCTCCTCAGCGGCATACTTGGCTGCTAAGAGCTCCTCCTCAGTCTTTTTATGTTCATCAATCTCCGTCTGCAGCTTCTCATTGATGGCCTCTTGCTCTTCTTTAGCTGCCTGAAGCTCGGCCTCGGCTTTTGCATGCCACTTTATCTCATCGATAAGTTTTGCGTTGATTGATTCGAGCTTATCATTGGTTTTCTTGAGCTCAGCAGTCCTGTCAGCAACCCTCAGCTCGAGCTCATCCTTCGCTCTGCGGAGCGCCTCCTCCATCAGCTTCTGTTCTGTAATATCCACATCAACTACTACACCGGCTATTATTTTGCCATTTTTATCTCTTATAGGAGTTGAGCTGACATGCACAATGCCTTTTGTTCCATCCCCTCGAAGAATAGATATCTGTTCGCCTATGGTTACCTCTCCATTCATAAGGGCCCTTGTAAGGGGCCATTCCTTCAGCCGATATTCACTGCCATCAAGATGGAATGCTCTATAAGCGTGATTTTCAATATTCTCAATCGGAAGCATTTCGCGCTTCCATATTCTGTCCATCGCTTCATTATTTTTGGCAGATAAGCCAGATGCATCAGTTATGATAACGCCGGCTGGCATCTGCTGTATAACGGCATCAAGGATCAGCTGATTTTGCTCAGCCCTGTCGATTGCCTCAATAAGCTTCAGCTCGGCTCTTTTACGCTCTGTGATGTCAACAGAGTTTACTATCACTGCGGGTTTTCCTCTATAAGTTAGCCTCGAACCAGAACTTAGAACCCACCTCTCTGCTCCATCTTTTCTCACTATCTTATACTCATTCTGCGAGATATGCGTCTCGCCTTCCAGCAGCGCTTTCATGCGTTTTTTCTCTAGTTCCCGGTAATCCGGATGTACCAGCTCTCCAAGCTTCATGCGGCATCGTTCATCAAGTGAATAGCCGAAAATGGCCTCTGAAGCCTTGTTCGCATAAACGACATGGCAGTCCTGATAAAGAGTGATCGATGCCTGCGATGTATCTGCTATGATCCTGAACTTCTCCTCGCTCTCTCGCAGCGCCTCCTCTGCCCGCTTACGCTCTGTGATATCCCGGACAAAGATCGCCATCCTTCCGCCATCTTTTCCAAGATAAAGAGCCGTTATGTCAACATTATAAACCGAGCCGTCCTTACGCCTGTGCCGAGATTCAAACCGATCGTGTCCACCTGCTTCGATTATCTTTCTTATGCGATCTATAATCTCCTGGGGACCCTCGACTGCCTCTAATTTGCTTATAGGCATACATATCAGCTCATCTCGAGAATAGCCAGACATTCGGCAATAGGCGTCATTGACTTCGAGGATATCGCCGTTTAAATTGTGGATCCAGACTCCGTCGGATGTGGCATTGAACAATGTGGAATATTTTTCGGCGATATCTTTCAATTGCGTCTCGATCTGCTTGCGTTCAGTGATGTCGTGGGCGACAACTACAGCCCCAACCGGTCTTCCGTCTTCATGGGTGAACGAAATATTCAGGAGCCCATAGACTATTTGTCCATCTTTTGTCCGTCCAGCATATTCTATTGAGTCAGATAACTTCTCCCCTGAAAGGTGCTTCCTTATCCTGTCACGAAAGATATTTTTGCACTCTCCTTCAAGGAGATCTAGGGGGTTCATCGCTAGAAGCTCATCCCGGGTATAGCGCATTGCAGAACACATCACATCATTGACGCTTATGAATCTGGGACCGCGGAAATCGATCTCATAAATCATGCTTGGTGCATGCTTTATGAGCAACCGGGACTTTTCTTCGGACATCTTCAGCTCTTCTTCCATTCGCTTACGCTCTGTGATATCTGTGAACATCCCCAAAGAGCCCGCAAACTCGCCATCTATGTCCAGTATCGGAGAAGTGTTCACCATTACCCACAGCGATGACCCGTCTCTTCGAATCAGTTTGAACTCAAAGCGATCTTTGGCACCATTCCGTCGACTATGCTCCCGTTTTGATAATGCCGCAGCAACGTATTCTTTATCATAAAAATCGATTATATCCTTCCCGATCATCTCCTCAGGACGATATCCAAGCATCTCTACGAACTTATCGTTAACATAAGTCGTACGAAACTCCGCATCAACTATGATTATGCCCTCGTTGGCCGTCTCAACGATGGAGCGGTACTTTTCCTCATCGAGGTGCGTTATAGCATTCTGCCGGCTTAGCCTATCCTCGGCAGCCAATAGCTCTTTGAGGCCTGTCTGCAGGCTCTCCAGTACACTAGCCAGAATTTCGGAAACGTTTGCCGGACTGCCCGCACATTTGGCCTTAAGCTCCTCTAAACGTTCGGAAAACTCAGATACTCTTCTGGAAAGCTCATCGACCGCCATTTCTACCTCGGCTTTTATTGTAGCGGATAATGACGTTATTATTATCTATAAGTTACCCTCTAGAGATGATCCGATAAAAGAATACTGGGCCTGTTGGATCTTTGGTGACCGGATAACTAACTTTTTCATGAACCTTTAAAATTTCCGGTGCATACATTCTCAGCATAAGAAAGCCTTTTAGCTTAGCATTGCTCTCCCATCCACAAATAATAGCTGATCGATATGTTTTCCGAAGACGAATACCGGCTGGACTTCTTCAGGGATGAAGGATTTCAGCGCAAGAAATGCGAGAGTTGCGGCAAATTCTTCTGGACCCGCAATAAGGAAAGAAAGACATGCGGCGATCCTCCCTGCGACCCATATACATTCATAGGCGCACCAATCTTCGCCAAAGAGCATTCATTAGATGAGATGCGTGAGCATTACCTCAGCTACTTTGAGGTGCGGGGACATACGCGCATACCAAGATATCCAGTCGTTGCAAGATGGCGCGATGATATCTATCTCACAATAGCATCTATTGCCGACTTTCAGCCTTTTGTCACATCTGGCCAGGTTCCACCTCCGGCAAACCCGCTGACGATCAGCCAGCCGTGCATAAGGCTGGACGATCTGGACTCCGTAGGCAAAAGCGGCAGACATCTCACCACCTTCGAGATGATGGCCCACCACGTCTTCAACACACGCGAGCGCGAGATCTACTGGAAGGATAGGACAGTCCAGCTCTGCGATGATCTTTTGCTTGGCCTGGGCTGCGATCCTTTAGCGGTGACCTATAAGGAGAACCCATGGGCTGGCGGTGGAAACGCCGGTCCGAGCGTGGAGTGTATGGTCGGCGGACTTGAGCTTGCGACGCTTGTATTCATGGATCTCAAGTCCACGCCAGGGGGCTCAATAGAGATCAAAGGCGAGCGGTATGAGAAGATGAACAACTACATCGTCGATACCGGCTATGGTCTGGAGAGATTTGTCTGGGCATCGAAGGGAAGCCCGACGATCTATGATGCTATATTCCCCGATCTTGTGAGAAGGATCGCAGATCTGGCAGGCGTCGAGCACAACTTGAATGATCCTGAGTATGCCGAGATCTTCGCACAGAACGCCCGTCTGGCAGGGATGGTCGATCTCGATAGCTATAGCATGCATGATCTGAGGGCAAAGATTGCGTCGAGCATCGGCATATCGCCTGAAAAGCTTGAACGTGCCATCGCTCCTATGGAGAAGGTTTACGCGGTTGTAGATCATACCCGGTGTCTTGCATATATGCTTGGAGACGGCATAATCCCGTCGAATGTCAAGGCCGGATATCTCGCACGGCTTGTCATACGGCGCACGCTCCGTCTCATGATGGAGCTTGGCCTAAAGGTGCCACTGGCAGATCTTGTCGAAATGCAGATCTCTCGTCTGGATTACCCTGACTGGCAGGAAAGGATGAGGACCATCGGGGAGATACTTAATCAGGAGGAGCAGAAGTACGCTGAGACGCTTGACAAGGGCCAGAGGCTGATCAAGAAGACCGCGGATTACTATCGCAAGAAGGGTAAACCCATCCCATTGAAGGAGATGATCTCACTCTACGATACTCATGGGATTCCTCCCGAGATCGCAAGAGACTCGGCAGAGGCGATTGGAGTTGCCGTCGAGCTGCCTGATAACTTCTATTCGCTGGTTGCCAAGACGCATATAAAGGCAGATGCCGAAGAGACAAAGCCGCCGCAGGTTGCTGGAAAGACAGAGCTTCTATTCTATGAGCATCCATTCGATCAGATATTTGAGGCCGAGGTTACCGGCACCCTCGACGGCAGCGTGATCCTGGATAGGACTCTATTTTATCCGGAGGGCGGAGGGCAGCCCGCGGATCATGGAACCATTGAGCGCGCAGGCCAAATCTTCGATGTCGTCGGTGTCCAGAAAGCCGGAGATGTGGTGCTCCATAAGGTTGAGCCCGAGGGCCTGCAACCGGGAGACCATGTTAAGGGCAAGATAGACATGCGCAGGCGTCTGGCACACGCCCGCCATCATACGGCTACTCATCTGGTCCACGATTCGGCCAAGCGTATTCTTGGAAAGCACATCTGGCAGGCAGGCGCACAGAAGAGCGAGGATCGTGCCCGTTTAGATATATCCCATTACAAGCGTATCAGCGACGATGAGCTGAAGGCAATTGAGCTTGAGGCCAATCGCCGCGTAATGGATATCATACCTGTTGAGACGAAGTTCCTGCCGAGGACTGAGGCCGAGAAGCTCTTCGGCTTCGAGCTTTATCAGGGAGGCGTGCCGCCTGGGAACACAATTCGTGTTGTGAAGGTAGGCACGGATATAGAGGCATGTGCAGGGACGCATGTCACGAATACAGGCATGATTGGGCCTATCAAGATCCTGCGGACTGAGCGCATTCAGGACGGCGTAGAAAGGGTGGAGTTTGCAGCAGGCGAGGCTGCAGTAAAGGCAGTGCAGGCGAGAGATGATCTTCTCGGCGAGGCCTCAGGAGTTCTGCGAGTACCGACTGATCAGCTTCCGAAGACTGCATCCAGGTTCTTTGAGGAGTGGAAGGATCAGCAGAAAGAGATTGAGCGCTTGAAGGAGGATCTGGCCAGGGAACGGATCAGATCGCTCACTTCCGAAGCACGCGATCTAGACGGTCTGAAGATCGTTGTTCAGAAGATGGGGAGCGCAGATATCGATGAGCTTCTCAAGGCAGCCACACTTCTGGCAGGGCAGGACTATGTGGCGCTGCTGGGATCTGTTACAGGAAAACTCGTTGTTGCCGTTGGAAAGTCGGGCCTTGAGAAAGGAATCAAGGCAGGGAACATCGTCAAAGCGGCATCCAAGGCTCTCGGCGGCGGAGGCGGCGGAACGCCTGAGCTTGCCCAGGGCGGAGGGCCTGATGTTGCAAAGCTTGATGAGGCGCTTAAGCTGGGGGTGGAAGCGATGAGGTCGAGGACCTAATTTTTTGGCAGCATCATGAATTTTAAGCATCTAAAGGCCGGGGTATTCGTGACCCTCCGCGCTTCCGAAGTAAATAAATGGAGAGGCACAAAAAAAATTTAGCATGGCTGCCTCTCCCCAAACCCATCAGTTAACGCGTATTACCTTCAGAAGCGAAACTACAGGGACTCCTGCTATCTGATCTGTCCCTTTCTTATCAATCAGGACTGCAATAGCGTTAATCTTTGCACCGTGCTCGTCAAGATATTCGACCGTCTCCTCGAGAGTGCTTCCCGTAGTCACAACGTCGTCCACGATTACACACTCCTTGTCTTTGACATCCGAGAAGTTGGCGCTCAGGTTTCCACGCACTTTTTTGCTTGTATCCGGGGAGCCCATCTGCTTGCTTGGAGTATATACCGCCAGCTCTGAGCTCAGGTCATCTGCTATCATGCTTGCCAGAGGCAGACCGCTCAGGGCAATGCCGACTACAACATCGACACCGGATTCAGTCATATCCAGGCTTTCATAGATTATGTCGGATAGCGCCTGCGAGATATGCCCTAATCTATAGGCGCTCCTTCCGATCATTGACCAATCAACAGAGATATCCTTCGGTCCTTGAGCTGTGCCCGCGGTCTCGGCATGTGTAAGCAGCCACGTCACAGTATCGCTCGAAACGTTCAGCTCCTCAGATATCTGGCCCTCTACCAGTCCCTCTGCCTTCAGTTCAGCAGCTTTCTTCATCAAGCTTTCAATATTCTTCATCTTACCCCCCCTTTCTTTATATCCCCTTTCTTTATATCCCTTTTCTTTATTTTCCCTTTCCACTGTGTCCCGCAGTCGGGACATACCTCACCCTCGAAGGCACTGCCGCAGGCCCTGCATCTCTGCATGCGCTGCATCTTTTTTTTGATCAGCGGCTGTGCGACAGGTTCAACTCGCAGGCCCAAGTGAAGTGCAACATTCTGCACTGCATAATCATCGGTTGCAAGTATTGCCCCGTATTCGACAGCCTTCGCAAGCACGTCGAGGTCTGTCCGGGAGAGCACAGCGATATCACCAGTTGTCTTCGCAGCACTACGTGCCCTCTTCAGAGCATCGATTGATGGGCTTTCTACACGCGCATTGAATATATGGAGGCGGGATTTGGAACCTATATCTTTGAGCTCTCTCTCAACCGATGGAACAGTGATGATCTCTCCTTCCAGCCGCTTTCCGAGTATAAACACGGATGCATCTGCGACTACGTAGGCCGCCATCTAGAAGTTCCTTGGAAGTTTTACTACTTGGATTTTGCCCAAGACCAAAAAGCTATTATCATACAATGATAACGTCCTTGGGATGGCCAGGAAAAAGGCGAGCAAGGCTGCAAAGTCGGATAAAAAAATCGTTGAGGAAGAGAGCAAAACACCAGAGAAGACTTCAGAGAAAACTCGAGAGTTGCGCCCTGAGAAAGCCGCTCCGGTGATCAAGGCTAAACCCAAGACCGCACTGGAGCGTAAGAAAGAGCAGATCGATGGGATAATTAAGACTGTGTACCCCTCAGCCCTGGGAGTCCTCATGGGTTTTGCGTCTTATTACATGATGGCCCCCATCAACCAGTACAATTTTCCCTGGCATTTTGTATTATTGGTAGTAATACTGATAACATACATTATTCAGAGGTTCACATACTTATTCCTTGGAATAGATTCAGCAGCCTTCAAGGGAAAGGATTGGTTCTATGTGGAGTTCATGGCAATCGACCTCTGGCTTGTCACCTGGACATTCCTTCTTAACTAGGAGAATTCAGATCTCATGAGAATTGCTGTTATAAACCGCGACAGATGCCAGCCGAGGAAATGCGCCAAGGAGTGCGAGTATTTCTGCCCGCCGGTGCGCACAGGCGATGAGACGATAGTATTTGAAGACAGCAAGCCTGTGATAACAGAGAACCTCTGCGTCGGCTGCGGCATCTGCGTCCGTAAGTGCCCCTTTGGGGCTATTACTATCACCAATCTGCCCGAGGAGCTGGAGAGCCCAGTGCACCGCTATGGTCAGAACGGTTTTGCATTATACGGCCTGCCTATACCCATTGAGGGCAAGGTGACAGGCATCCTCGGCAGGAACGGCATAGGCAAGACTACAGCAGTATCTATCCTGTCGGGAATACTGCGGCCAAACCTCGGCAGGAATGCTACATGGGATGAGGTGCTCCAAAGATTTTCCGGATCTGCACTGGGCGATTATCTCAAAAAGGTCGCCGATAAGGGCGTAAAGACTGCCTACAAACCTCAATATGTTGACCGAATACCCAAAAGCCATTCAGGCACTGTGAAAGGTCTCCTGGAGCGTACGGACGAGCGTGGCGCTTTGAGCGATCTGGTGGACAGGCTCGGACTTAACCGGCTTATGGATAGGGATATTGACAGCCTGAGCGGCGGCGAGCTTCAGCGTGCCGCAGTCGCAGCAACTGCAGCACGTGATGCGGATTTCTATTTCTTCGATGAGATCAGCCCTTATCTGGATATTTATCAGCGAATGAACGCTGCACGAATACTGCAGAGCTTGGCAGAAAAAAAAGCTGTGATGGTTGTAGAGCACGATCTTGCGCTGCTGGATCTTCTGGCCGATAGCGTCCATCTAATATACGGTACGCCTGGAGCCTACGGCATCATAACCCGCCCCAAGGGCGTGAGGGTAGGCATAAACCAGTACCTTAAGGGTAGCCTGCCTGAGGAGAATGTACGCATCAGAGATCAGGCGATTGAGTTCAAGGTGCATGCTCCGAGAATTGAGAAGGAGATTCCTCAGCTGATCGAATACGATGCCTTTACGAAAGAATATCCATCGTTTACTCTGAAGGCAGATGCAGGCATAATCCGCAAGGGCGAGGTAGTGGGAATACTTGGAGCGAACGGTATAGGAAAAAGCACGTACATCAAGATCCTTGCAGGCGTGGAAAAGCCCACGACAGGCAGCTTTGAGAATAAGCTGAGGATCTCGTATAAGCCCCAGTACCTCAAGGCAGATTCCGATGTTACAGTTCAGGGCCTCTTGCGAGGTGTGACTCATGACTTCGATAGCAGCTATTATCAGTCGGAGATACTCAGGCCGATGGGCCTAGAGAACCTCCTCGATCAGGCGCTTACTGAGCTTTCCGGCGGCGAGCTGCAGCGTACCGCAATAACCGCCTGCCTCAGCAGGGAAGCTGATCTCTATCTTCTGGATGAGCCATCAGCCCACCTGGATGTCGAACAGAGGATGCTCGCAGCTAAGGTGATGCGCAGATTCGCAGAGTCCACCGAAAGGACCGTCCTTGTAGTGGATCATGATATTTATCTGATAGATCTTCTTTCGGAGAGGCTGATTGTCTTCGAGGGTGAGCCAGGTGTTCTTGGCATTGCTCAGCCGCCTTATAATATGCGTGAAGGGATGAACGCTTTTCTGAAGAGCATAGGAACAACCTTCAGGCGTGACGAAGAGACACATCGCCCCAGGGTTAACAAACCTGAATCCCGCCTTGATAGGATGCAGAAGGAACAGGGCGAGTATTATTATGCCGTTGAAGATGCCTGATCGGCGGTAAATTGCAATCGAACCTGCACAGGGAGAGGGATGAGGCTGCTGCACAGAAGTTTCATCAGAGGGATTGAAGGGTACAATCTGGTCGAGATATTCTGCGTCGTAGCTGTAGCATCAGTGCTCGGAATACGCTTCTTTCTTGTCCTCACAGGCTACCCTCAGCTCAGCGGAAGGGGACTGCACATAGCCCACGTACTATTGGGCGGCTTCCTTATGATGATAGCTCTGATCATAGCACTGGCATACATTAACAAATCCGCCAGCTATCTTGTTGCTGTTCTTGGCGGCATCGGTTTTGGGGCATTCATAGACGAACTTGGCAAATTCATAACGGGTGATAATAACTACTTTTTCAGGCCAACGATTGCATTGATATACATCACCTTTATCCTCATCTATCTGGCAGTTGAAACATTCATTCATAGGCATGATCTCACAGAGCAGGAGAAGCTTGTAAACGCTTTAGAGATAGCAAAAGAGGTTGCTCTATCGGACCTTGATCATATCGAAAAGGAACGTGCGCTTAGGCTTCTTGATGCATGCGATCCCTCGAGTCCAGTGGTCAAAGCGCTGAAGGGGCTTCTTTGCGCAATAGAAGCTGTCCCTGCACGTGATCCTGATATTTATACTGTTTGCAAAATGTATATTCACAGCGTTTACGGCAAGATCACTCAGAGAAGATGGTTCATGAACACCGTATTGGCTTTCTTCGTCCTTCAATCGCTCCTTACTTTTGTCGCAGATGGATTCATTCTTTACGTCGTGTGGCGCGGGAGCTCATACATGGCCGAAGTCGTTCCAGATAGTTTTCAAGTATTATCCTTCTCAAACCTGGCAATGCTTACATCGGCCACGTTCGCGGCACTGCTTGTGTTCTTAGGCATGTCCAGGATTCGCAAGAATAAGATTGCAGCGTATCGACTTTTCAGAAGCGCAATACTCATCCAGATCTTCCTGGTCCAGGTCTTTCTCTTCTACAAAGAGCAGCTTATAGCCCTTTCCGGGCTCGCGGTAAACATACTCGTGCTCATTGTGCTACGCTACTTGATCAGGGAGGAGGTGAGCACCAAGTTAGGTGCTAAATTAATCTGCCCAGAAAAGACGCCGCACAAAGAAATAACATCAATAAAAATTTAACAGGGCTCACACCCTGTTCTTCTTCACAGCAAACAGATCTATTTAAAAGCTCTTTCTGGGTGGCCTGTGCTTCTGATAGCACTCGCTGCAATATACCGGCCTGTTCGGATCCGGGGTGAACGGTACTTGAGTCGGCTTTCCACATTCTGAACAAACTGCGTCGTGCATTTCTCTTGGGCCTCTGTTGAAGCCGCCACGTCTCTCTTTATCCATGCTTATTCACGTATCCTTTCGGATATGTTCTAAAATCATCGATGGTATATATCAGTTTGGATGCCAATTGTCAGAATCCATCTAGAGTATTGTCTTTGGGCAAGCATCGAATATTTTTGCATAATCGGTTCAAGCAAAAGACCCGAAGCGCTTATATAGAAGTTCAAACACCAGAGATGTCGTCTTGATTACTAGGAGGAAATTGAATGGCAGGACAATTAGGCGGAACACCCGTACTTATACTTAAGGAAGGTAGCCAAAGAACTGCTGGACGAGAGGCTCAGAGATCGAATATCATGGCTGCAAAGGCTGTTGCAGGTGCAGTCAGGACTACTCTCGGACCAAAGGGCATGGACAAGATGCTCGTGGACACGCTGGGCGATGTGGTAATAACAAACGATGGAGTCACAATTCTCAAGGAGATGGATATTGAGCATCCTGCTGCCAAGATGATGGTTGAGATTGCAAAGACCCAGGATGCTGAGGTAGGAGATGGAACCACCACAGCCGTTGTTCTGGCGGGGGAGCTCTTAAAGCAGGCCGAGGGGCTGCTCGATCAGGAGATTCATCCAACAGTTATAGCCGCAGGATACAGGGCTGCAGCAGACAAGTCCATGGATATTCTGAAGACCGTTGCCGTAAAAGTTTCATCTGATGATGCCGAGCTTCTGAAGAAGATTGCAGTCACTGCAATGACAGGCAAGGGCTCCGGCGTCGCCAGGGGCGATCTTGCAGGTCTGGCAGTAGAAGCTGTGAAGTCCATTGTCGATGAGGATGGAAGCGTGGACATCGATAACATCACAGTTGAAAAAAAGGTCGGCGGAGGCATCACTGACTCTCAGATTGTCCGCGGCGTTGTCGTCGATAAGGACAGGCTCCATCCGAATATGCCCAAGAAGGTGGAGAACGCGAAGATTGCACTGCTCAATGCGCCCATCGAGATAGAGAAGACTGAGGTTGATGCAAAGATTGAGATCACATCACCGGATCAGCTCCAGGCGTTCCTCGACCAGGAGGAGACCATGCTCAGAGATATGGTCAAGCGCATCCAGGACACAGGGGCAAATGTTGTCTTCTGCCAGAAGGGCATCGATGACCTGGCACAACACTTCCTCGCCAAGGCCGGCATCTATACAGTCCGCAGGGTGAAGAAGAGCGATATGGAGAAGCTCGCACGTGCAACAGGCGGAAGAATTGTCACGAGCATCCACGACCTGACCGCAAGCGATCTCGGCAAGTCCTGCATAGTCGAGGAGAGGAAGATCGGCGATGAGAAGATGACCTTCGTCGAGGGATGCGAGAACCCGAAATCAGTATCCATCATCCTCAGGGGCGGCACAGAGCACGTCGTAGATGAGCTGAACAGGGCGATGGAGGATGCTCTCCGTGTAGTAGGCGTTGCAGTTGAGGATAAGATGCTCGTACCGGGCGGAGGAGCTCCTGAAGTCGAGCTGGCTCTGAGGCTCAGGGAGTATGCTGCGACAGTTGGAGGCCGCGAGCAGCTCGCGATCGAGGCATTTGCCGATGCAATGGAAGCCGTTCCAAAGACGCTGGCAGAGAACGCAGGCCTTGATCAGATCGATACACTCGTTGCACTCAGAAGCGCCCATGAGAAGGGCACGAAAAGCGCCGGTCTCGATATAGATACAGGCAAGCCCGTTGATATGCTGAATCTTGGAGTCGTCGAGCCCTTGAGGGTAAAGACCCAGGCGATCAACTCTGCAGCCGAGGCTGCTGTCATGATCCTGAGGATCGATGACGTCATAGCCTCCAAGTCTGCACCGGGCGGCGGAATGCCCCCAGGCGGTCCGGGCGGAATGCCAGGCGGAATGGGCGGAGAGGATTTCGACTAAATCCTCTTATAACACTTTTTTAGATCCTTATAGATATCTGGATTTTATATATTAATGTTTTAGAGGAATTATAGATTATAATTACAATTATATTCTGAACACAGTTGGCAACCACAGTCAGCGCATCTATCATTATTATTATCAGCGATGGAAAATATGGAGGTCTTCCAGAAAGCTCTTTTATCCAACCGATTCGAAAGATCGTTTAACCGCTCTGCGCTGGCGAGGGAATATTTAAGTATTAGTTATCAGGTAAGTTGATCACCAGATGTCAGCCGTATCGCCCCGATACAGAAATAAATATTACGAGGAGGAAAGGAGATGGCATTTTACACATTGGGCCTCACGTTCAACATTGTGATTGCTCTTACAGTTATTGTACTGGCTGTCTGGATATACGGTATATATTTCAATATTAAAAAATGGGGCCTCGGATCAACCGGCTATCACGACCAACTGCGTGATAGCTTCTGGCTATTCATTGCCACCTGGATCCATGAGGCTTTCAAAGATGGCGTATGGGTATTCCTGAGAACTCTTATTTTGGATGTCCTGCTTCTTCGAAGGACGCTTGCCAGAAGCCCAGTAAGATGGGTCATGCATATGTGCATATTCTATGGCTTCTTAACACTGGCAGCTTTCTCGGGCCTCGGACTTATGCTGGATATAATAGCAAATTTTAATATCTTTGATCTGGCGGAGAATGCCGAGATTGCAAAAGAGGCTCTGGGGTTGCCTTTCGATCTATTCGGATACCTGCTTCTAATAGGCGCAACAATCGCTGTTTGCAGGAGGATATTGCTTAAGTTCGTCAGGGATAACACAACAGCCTACGATGCCTTCCTGATTGGCGCAGTATTCCTGATTACTATTACCGGATTCTATGCCGAGTGGATGCGTGGAAATTCGTTCCTTATGGGAAACGCCTTTTCATACCCGATATACGCGCCCCACTTCGCCCTGGTCCATACAATACTGGCACTGGGTCTGTTCTGCTTCGCCCTGCCCTGGAGCAAGTACATACACGTAATAGCGACGCCCTTGACACTTTTAGCGAACAGAGGAGGAGAATAAAATGGCAGACGAAAAACCAAAGGATAACAATAAGCCTCTCATGTACGGATACATGAAGTCCACTCAGTTGATGGAGCTGGACGGATGCAACCGATGCCAGGAGTGTATGAAGTGGTGTCCCACATTTGCCGTCAGGCAGGATCGTCCCGGCATCACTCCAATGTACAAAAACGCCAAGTGGAGAGAGTTGATGGCCAGGAGGCACGGCCTGCGCGCTAAAGTTTTTGGACAGAAGCCCTTCAATGAAGACGAGATGACCACGTTCACAGAAGATGTCTATATGTGCACCACCTGCGGCGTGTGCGGAACCGTCTGTGAGGCTGGCATTTATACTGTTGATCTATGGGAGGCAATGAGGCCGAACCTTGTCAAGCGCGGAAATGGACCCTACGGCAAGCAGTCGTTCTTCCCGAAGCTGCTACATGGAGACAGGAACCCTTACATGGCAAAGCAGGATGAGAGGCTCTGCTGGGTCCCGAAGGATGCCAAAGTAGAGGAGTCTGGAGAGATCGTTTACTTCGCAGGATGTACTGCTGCATACAGGCAACAGGCGCTCGGTGTTGCAACCGTCAGGATTCTCAACAAGGTTGGCGTGGATTTTGCAATGCTTGGAAAGGATGAGTGGTGCTGTGCCTCAGCCCTGATCAGGACTGGCCAGAGGGAGGTCATGATTGAGCATGCCGTTCACAACATAGATGCCCTCAAGGATAGAGGAGCAAAGACTGTGCTCTTTGCATGCGCAGGCTGTCTCCGTGCAGCATCAATCGATTGGCCGCTCTGGTATGAGGGATATATCCCCTATAAGACGATGCCACTTTCCGCGTTCCTACGCGAGAAGATAAGGAACGGCGAGGTCGAGTACAAGATTCCATTGGATTATAGTGTCACCTACCACGATCCATGCCACAACGGAAGGCACCTGATGCACCTTAAGGGCAAGGACTGGTCCTTCGAAGCTCCTCGTGACTGCATCCAGTCAATTCCAGGTGTTAAGTTCAAGGACATGGTCAGGAATAGGGCTCTTCAGAGATGCTGCGGTGCAGGCGGCGGTGTAAAGGCAGGGGTTCCAGATCTTGCGCTCGACTGCGCTAAGGCGCGCATTCAGGATGCAGCCGATATTCAGTCAGATGTCATTGCATCCACCTGTCCGTTCTGCAGGCTAAACCTGAGCGATGGCAGGAATGCCGCTCAGTCAAAGATCAAGGTCGTAGATGTGGTTGAGATGATGGCCGCATCAATGGGCCTGGACACCAAGATACCGGAGAATCCGTACACCAAGTACCAGTCTCAAGATGTGCTTGTCTGTACTCCAGTCGAGTGCAAGGTGGAGACTGTCGAGCGCAAGGAGCCTGGGAAGGATCTTGTGGGTGAGGCCCACTAGGCCCACTAAAGGATTCCATATTGCGGAATCCTTTCCAACTTCTATTTTTCGAGTCTCTTACTTCACCAGTTTATCAAAATGACCGAGATAAGAGATCCCATTCATGGCTATATAAAGCTAAGTAGATTGGCCTTCGATCTGGTAAATACGTCCCAGATGCAGAGGCTTCGCTGGATAAAACAGCTTGGACTCGCCAACCTGGTTTACCCTGGAGCCAACCACACGAGGTTCGAACACAGCCTCGGCGTCTACCACCTGGCAGGTACATTATCAGACCATCTCGGACTAAAAGAGGAGGATAAAACCAAGGTTGAAGTTGCTGCGCTTCTGCATGATGTCGGACATGGACCCCTATCTCATGCAACGGAAGCTGTACTCGCACCTTATCTGCACCATGGCCATGAGGGGATCATCGACCTTCTGAGGCATGGCGATCTGAGGGATATTTTGGATGCATACGGCCTGCGGCCTTCTGAGGTGCAATCGCTGATAAATGGTGCAAAGCTCGGACAGATCGTAAACAGCGAGATTGATGTCGATAGGATGGACTACCTCATCAGGGATGCCCATTACACGGGTGTCGCTTACGGCGTTATTGATCATTTGCGACTTATAGAGAAGATGAGGCTGCATCAGGGCCGTCTGGCTGTAGAATCCGGCGGCATTCAGGCAGCGACATCCCTCCTCATCTCAAGGCTGCTGATGCATCCTTCCGTATACTATCATCACGTTTCAAGGATATCGGAATGTATGATATCAGGCGGCATACGCAGGATGATCGAGGACGGCACAAAAGCTCAGGAGATAAAAGGCATGGATGATTCAGAGCTCTTTATCTCTATGGTCCAGGCAGGCGGTTATGCTGCAGAGATGGTGTCACTTATCAAATCCCGGAGGCTCTTCAAGCGTGCAGTCTATGTTGGTCTTGACAGCCTCGATCCCAGCTTGCTCAAACTAAGCGATCAAAGGATTGCCCAGGAGATAGCCGATGTTGCTGGCATCAGCCCAGATTATGTCCTTGTTGATAATCCGCATCTTCCTGGGCCTGGAGAAGGGGATTTTCCCGCTCTGATTGACAGCGAGATGAAGCCGCTTCGTTGCGTTTCACCCTTAGCCGCAATCCTTGAGAGCGCTCACAAGGCCACGTGGCGATTTGGAGTCTATTCTCGGAAAAAAGATAAGGAGATGGTGGCTGATGCCGCAAGGCGGTGCTTGAACCTAAAGAAGAATGTAGTCCAGCATACCTTCGCAGATATCGATTAATAAATCAACCGATAACGGTTAACTTTAAGTCCAATGGGAGCAGTCTTTTTCTGATGGCGTTTTCAGGTTCCAGTGAAAGAGGTGTATTTGGCAGCAAGAAGATGCTGGTAAAGACTATTCAGACCCTGAATCAGCATCTTCCAAGTAAGCGCTTGAGCCTTGCCGAGCTTATGACTATGGATAAGCCGGGAATCAAGGGCAAAGATAATACATTTTTTATCATAGATAAGGCTGAACTCGAACAGCTCTCGGAGTCCTTGCCCAGATTTATGTGGAATCGATTAAAGCTGCCGATGATCATAGAGATGTCTCCGGATTTCGGAGGCAGCGCCGCAAGGATACAGGGCGAGGCTGAGGTTGAGGCAACGAGCAAGATCCTGGGAAAATCTCTACAAGATAAAAAGTCCATGATCATATATATGCCTGAAGTTAGGGAACTCAGAAGAAAGCTTCCAACTACCACTCAGTATGCCTTTCTCACATCCCTCAGAGATGCAGAGGAGTGAGACATTTAAATCTTTTTAGTACAAATAGTAGTATGGAGATGAAGATGCCTGAGAATACTCTATCTGAGGGCGCGAGGCAGTTCGATGAGAAGATGAGTCAGGGAGCCTATAGAGAGGCTGCGAAGATCAAATCCGATTATGGTTTGCCTGATGATATGGTTCAAAGATCCGTAAAGGACGCCTACGATAAATGCATGTCATCCGGGGACTACTCCATAGCTGCAGACATCGCAAAGCAGTATAACCTTCCCGCGAAGATGAGAAATGATGCTGCGATGAGGTCATTCAGCAGGAAGATCGACAGCGAGTTTTATAGAGCCGCTGCAGAGTATGCACGTGAGTTTGATCTGCCTGAGGAGATGGTCAGGGAGGCTGCAATCCAGGCGTTCAACAAGAGCATTAGCTTCGGTCTTGTCAAAAATGCCGCCGAGATAGCAGATGAATTCGACCTGCCCGAAAAGATGAAGACGGAGGCCGCAACAAAATCATTTGAGCAGCATATGAACGCCGGGCTCTACAGGAAGGCTTTGAAGATCGCACTGAAATATAATCTTCCACCGGAGATGATCCAGGAGGCAGAGAAGAAGGTATCTTAATCTTTTCTTTCGGATCGCCGGAAGTTTCCCGATGGATAAGAAGATATCTCGATTGCATCCCATTTAGGATGCATGCCGAAAGTCGTTCTCACAATAGGTGGATCCGATTCCGGTGGTGGAGCAGGAATTCAGGCGGATATTAAGACATTCTCTGCGCTGGGATTGCATGGCACCTCTGTTATAACTGCTGTCACAGCCCAGAATACTCTCGGAGTTCAGAGGGTCATAGGCCTGGAGCCTGAGGCAGTATCTATACAGCTCAGATCTGTTACAGATGATTTCCATATTGATTTTGCGAAGACCGGAATGCTTTATTCATCCGGAATAGTAACGGCAGTTGCGAACCACTTGCTCGAGACCAAGATCCCTCTTGTTCTGGACCCTGTGATCGAGGCCGAAGCAGGCGGCAGGCTGCTGCGCACCAGTGCACTCGAGGCCGTCAAGGAATACCTGATACCGCTCGCATATGTTGTAACACCGAATATCTTTGAGGCTCGGGCGCTCACAGGGATCCCTGTAAGGGATGCTTGCGACGCAGAGATTGCAGCCCATAAAATCCTGGACCTCGGAGCTAACGCCGTGATGATAAAAGGAGGGCATCTTGACTGCACGGACTTCCTGCTGGAGGACATGGAACTGCACCAGATACACGGGAAAAGAGCTGAGGGAGGCAACCATGGTGTCGGATGCACCTACTCTGCCGCTTTGACTTCATTTCTGGCACGCGGCTATACTCTCAGGAAGGCTGCAATAGAAGCAAAAAGCTTTGCCGCACAGGCAATTTCAAATAGTATGGATGTGGGTAGGGGCGTCGCGCCTGTAAGCCAAACAGGAGCTTTGCTAAAGGATGCATATAGGTTCAGGATATTATCGGATATCCGGATGGCCATTGAAATGCTGGAAAAGGGCAATATAAAGCATATCATTCCTAAGACTGGTTCAAGTATTGCAGCGGCCCTCCCTGATGCCGCCTCGCCGGAAGACATAGCTGAGGGCAAAATTACCCAAAAGGGCGGAGAAGGAGTCCATCAATCCGGCTGCATTAAATTTGGGGAGGACAGTCCGCTTTCAAGAATTATCCTTGCCATCAAGGGCTTTGACCAGAATGCGAGAGCAGCAATGATTCTGAACAGGGATGCTGTATCCTCTGATCAGGAACTGATAGGCGCCCAAGCGCAGAAGATAGCCAATGTTATCACTACTAAGGATATTGATCTGCGCGCACTTGAGCCGGCCTTACTTAAGAACAATACTGAAGGCACAGCTATGATCTCGGAGATATGGAGTAAACTGGACAGGATGCGATTTTCGATTCTTGCGGGCGCAACCGCCATTGATGTGGCTGCGACTGCGGTTATGCTCGCAAAGGCTTCTCGACCAAACTGACGGGAAGCTATAAATTGTTGGTTGATGGATGCTAGGATCTGATCGAAGCATAGCTGGAGTATTGATTATGGGAAGCGTAAAGCCTAGTTATATCAAGAATTTTGCAATGGATCTGTTGAAGACCTATGAAGGTTCATTTAATCAGGACTTTGAGCAGAATAAGCTAAAGGTTTCGGAATATACAGACATCAAGAATAAGACCATTCGCAACCGAGTAGCGGGATATATAACTCGCGTTCTAAGGCAGAAGAGCGAGCGCAGAAGGGGCGAGGTCGAGGCTGATGTTATTTGAAGGCGTATTTCCTGCCATAATTACGCCGTTTAAAGAGGATTATAGCCTTGATGAGGAGGGGCTGAGAAGAAACATAGAGTTCCTGGAAAAGTCCGGCATCGCCGGCATTGTCCCCTGCGGCACGACTGGTGAATCTGCGACTCTAACCTTTGATGAGCACAAGAAGGTCGTGGAGATTGCCATCGATTGCTCAAAGGTGCCTGTCATTGCAGGCACAGGCTCAAACAATACGGCTGAGGCACTGGACTTAACTAAGCATGCAGCCGATGCTGGAGCAGATGCTGCGCTATTGATAACGCCTTATTATAACAAGCCTAACGATCGTGGCATGTTCGAGCACTTCCGCATCATAGCGGAGAAGTGTGATATCCCAATCATACTATATAATGTGCCCAAAAGAACCAGTATAGACCTGAAGCCCGAGCTTGTTGCAAGATTATCGAAGGTTAAGAATATCGTGGGCATAAAAGAGGCCAGTGGAAGCCTTTCTCAGATATCGCAGATAATTGAGCAGACCAGAGGGAGCAACTTCGCAGTTATCTCTGGCGACGATGACCTAATAGTGCCGATAATGGCTATGGGAGGCACAGGTGTCGTCTCAGTCGTCGCAAACGTGGCTCCAAAGAAGACTGTTGCTTTAGTTAATGCAATGCTGCGAAGCGATCTTGCAGCTGCCAGAGCTGCCTATTATGAACTTGCACCCCTCATAAGAGCCATGTTCCTTGAGACGAGTCCAATACCCGTGAAGACTGCTTACAGGCTTATGGGATTGGCAGGAGGCCCCTTGAGGTTGCCTCTAGGAGAGATTGCACCGGATAAAGAGAAGATCCTGAGAGATATAATCGATAGGCTGGGAGAAGCATAGATGACGAGGGTTGCGGTCACTGGAGCCCTGGGGCGCATGGGCACTCTTGTAATCCAGGAGATAGCCAAATTCGATGATATGAAGCTGGTGGCCGGATTAGATGTAGTCGGCATAGGGAGTCGGCTCTTAGGAGATATCATAGTTTCCGACTCCCAAAAGCTCAAGGATGTTTTGAAGTCTACAAAACCAGATGTGCTCATAGACTTCACGACAGCCTCCGCATCAGTGGAGAACGTTTGTACTGCGGCCGATATGGGAGTAGATCTCGTTGTTGGGACCACTGGACTCTCACAGGATCAGCTTTCGAGGATAAGGCAAGCTATTGATGGAAGGGTAGCTGCAGTGATCTCTCCGAATTTCAGTATTGGAGTAAACGTCTTCTGGAAGCTTATTGCCGTTGCAGCCGAATCGCTGAAGGACTACGATGTGGAGGTTATCGAGGCCCACCATAACCAGAAAAAGGATGCCCCCAGCGGTACTGCACTTGCTGCGGTCGATATACTGAAGAAGGCTCTTAATGACAACGATGTGATCTACGGCCGCAGAGGCATCATGCCCAGAGGGAAAGAGATCGGAGTTCATGCCGTCCGGGCAGGCGATATTGTAGGGGATCATACAGTGCTGTTTGCTGGACCTGGCGAGCGAATTGAGATTAAGCATCAGGCACACGGCAGAGCTGCCTTTGCAAGCGGAGCAGTCAGAGCAGCACGATGGGTCGTCAATGCAGAGCCCGGCATTTACAGCATGTCGAATGTTCTGGGATCGTGAATGGCGAACAGGCTTGAAAAGGAAAGCTATGTCCTTCACACAGAGGGTATAAGGCTTGAGCCGATATCGCTGGATAGAAACCTGGTAGGATTCTGCACAAGATGCAACTCAGAGCTGGAGAGCCTGGCTTATCATAAGTCCGAGGATAGCTGGCTGGTGTCAGCTGCTTGTAAGAACGAGCATCTTGTGCTCATGCGATATGACAATGAATGGAAATGGCTGGATGACCAGAGCCTGGAGATATCCGCCAGGATGCCCAAAAAACCCGACGGCATATCGACACTTCCGCGAGAAAAACTGGAGGCAGTCTTCACCCCTGCAGAGATCAGGGATATGACAGCATATGAGCTGGGCAAGCCTTATATCAGGCAGAACCTCTACAGGGCAAGAGCCAAGTTTGAAAGGTTTGAGAAGCTATTTGGGATAAAGATAAAGCTTTGAAAATAGAAAGGATGCACTTTTGCATTTTGCTTATAACAAGGATGCATCCTTTGTCGCATACCTTACATCTTTCAGGCGCTTAGCAGATAGGCCGCATATAACGTATTTGCTATTTAGTTACATTAGTTGATGATTGATTGCATGTTGTACAGTTCTTATTCTTCTTAATGGAGACGTTGATTATCGATTGAGCTAAGCCTGTCTTTGTCTGATCGCATGTCGGGCATCCCTTTATCACGCCAGTCTCAGACGTATTTATCTTTTCGGCATTACTGCTTTGGGATATTAATGCAGGGGGTTTGCCGCCTTTTACTGCAGCCATGTTGACGAGCTGCATGGTGGTAACAAAGTTGGCTTCCTTTGATGTAGCATAATCAAGGAAATTCCTATATGCATCCAAGTAATCGCCGTTGCCTGATACAAGATTGCTGAAGATTACTACCATCGGCACTCCGTCTTTCGCACTTTCCTCAAATTTTTTCACCAGAAGGTCATACCACTGAGCACCACTAAGTTTCTTGTTCTCTTTTACATATCGATCATAGAGATACACACGCTCTCCAGAAAGTTCATAGGTGCTTGCAGGAACAGCCGTGAGATTACTGCCATCAATAAGATACGGCCAGGCATCGGTCTCATGACCGGGCATATAGATAATCCCTTCCTGAAATCCGGCATCGTAGATTATACCCAGCTTCTCCAGAACCTTGAAGGTCGCATTGTTTTGATCAAATGCCTGAGGCCTGAAGCCCTTTATATCTACGTGCTTTCCACCACATACGTAGCAATGATAGAGCAAATCCTTCGCCTTGGTCAATAGTGCCTCCTGGTCGGCATCAGACATGCTCGAAAGCTTCTCATCAGTGACATTTCCGTGAAGGGCAAGCTCATGATTGGACATGGTGCCCTGCAATGTTATTCCGAGTCTATAGGCAGAGACTATATCCCCTGTCACAAATATTGTTGTATTCAAACCTCTTGGATCAATCTCATTGGTCAGATTTATCAAAGAGCTTCCTGCAATCTTCACTTGATCGGGAGTAGGCGCATGATTTATATCAGCATCCAGCATTAGATTAACGACTACAGGATTCTCTTTTGAAAGGGAGAATCCGACTCCCCCTAGCAGATAAACGCTGAGAAGGATTCCTATAAACATTATCCTTTTTATATTATGCATGTTTATACCCACCAAACCCATATTCCATAGCTTATACACTAAAGGCTCTATTTACTTAGCGCACAATTATGCCTAATATAGTCTTCGGTAGAATGAGTATTTCTGTAATAATATAGATATTATTTAAAATATATATCTTGAACGGTAGTGTATAGTATTCTAAAATCTGCAGCCTTTTTTCTCCATTAATAATATAGGATATGCTTAATAATACTCTATAGGAAATTTTAAATAGTTAAAACATTTAAATCCGAACGGGTGGTAAGAATGTTAGTGAGTAATTATAAAATAGCATTAGTTTGCATAGTATGCCTCGTAGGTATACTATCAAATGCAACTGCAGTTGTATCACCAGATCAACCCATATCTGCTTGCTCCCCGGTAATCCAGAACCCAGTGGCGCCTGGAGATGAGATCGATCTGAAAGGTCCTGATGTCCCAGCCGATCAGAAAGAACTGGGTATCTCATGGGCATATCAATGGACTGTAAAAGAGAACGATGCTAGCGGCAAAATTGTAGCGACGCAGACTGGCCAAACCCTGGCATTCGTCGTGCCTACCTCTAATCCCGCTGCTAACTACTATATCGATCTAATGGTCACGGCCGAGCAGGCAACGCTTTGTATCAATGAAGCATGTATGAAGTTCCCAATTGTGGCTCCAGGGCCATGCGAGATAAAGACTTCTCAGCCGCAGACTGTGTGCATCTCGGATACTTCAAACTATGGGTATAGCACCGTGGCTACACCAAGCCAAGTTAATCAGCGCTGGTGGATATTCCCGCTGGACAGCTTCCCGGATCCCACAAAGATAGGCTATAACGATCAGGCAAGTTATAAGATTGGAGATGGGAGCAGCATCTCAGTAGTCTGGAATAAGATAGCCAATGGTGACTCTGGAACCTATGTGGTCTATTCCGCATATTATGCTAAGAAGTCGCCCTATG
Source organism: Methanotrichaceae archaeon (assembly GCA_041946675.1). Classification (GTDB taxonomy): domain Archaea; phylum Halobacteriota; class Methanosarcinia; order Methanotrichales; family Methanotrichaceae; genus CAWBKV01. Next base: position 52,878 of record JBHGAU010000001.1, read on the forward strand.
CATACCAGGGGTCCTGCCAGATGAGGATCAACGTAGTAGCTGTGCCTTCCTCAACTATAACGATTACATAAAGGCTGCTACTGGCATCAAGACTTGTCCTTGATGCCCCATGTTTTATTTAAAGTTTCGTGAGAGGATTGGCTGAAATACTATGCAGCAACTGATCTCGGATATAAGATTGAGCAATATAAATAATTCATGTGTTAAGCTTTTCATCTCGTTGATATTAGTATATTTAATTAATAATGCAATCGCAGCTGATTGGCCTGATTGCGGATTCCGCTGTAATGCTGGAGATGTCGATGTAGAGGAGATTTGGCTAGGTGATGCACAAGGCAATGTATTGCATCCCTGCGATTCTGAACTCCAGATGACTGTCTATCTATGGGCAAGATTCCAGAATAACGCCAATGCCCCACGATATGCAGTAATTCTTTTAGGAGATATCTATGTTAATGGAGCTCTTCAGAAGTCCTTCTACGACCAAGGCCTCTGTGTTCTTGATTCTATACCCCCTAAGACCTCAAGCTCCGCACCTCTTTGCAGCTTTTTCTGGAGCTGTGGTCAGGATGTGACCATCAAGAGATTTATTTTAAGCTGGGAGACATCCAAGAAGGCTGGCTGCAGCGATGCCAATAGAGAATGCAGAAACCGCGGGACTAAATGTTACGGCGGATTTGATACTGAGATACATCCGATTACACCTCCGACATGTCTCATCAGTGGACTGAATATCGCCTGTGAGAGCATAACTGCGATCTATACTCCTGAAATCAAGGGCAATCCTGTCTCAAATTATCGATTTGCCTGGCGGATCGATGGTTCAGATGTAAAGGCCACATCAGATGATGGTAGTATTAGCATAGTCTGGAAGAAATATGGAGGAGGATACCACATACTTCAACTTATTGTAAGCTGGGTTGATGAGAGCGGCAAGGTTTGGGCAACAAGCACCTGCGATATGAGGGTTATGGTAGTTAAAGTTCCCAGTGCCGATATAGAGCGCGATTGAAATTGTTGATGAGACAGTGATTATGGCTAAAGGTACCTCTAATCCGACGAAAGAATTTCCCTATGAGGCCTGGCTGTCAATACCAAAGATGGCCATAATATTACTAATATTTCAGATAACCCTCTTAGCACAAGCAGACCCAACTCAAGTGATCGCAGGCAAAACCTATACAATTAGCGGCCCTGCTGCCCCAAATGGCGAGATTTACAGCTATCATTGGATGATAACCGCTGGCACTCCACAAACATCTAGCGATGCATCCTTCCTATGGACATCGCCACAGATAAAAGAGACCACTCAAGCAACAATCAACCTTACAGTAAGAAGCAATAAGGCAATATGCCCCGGCAAAAGCGAGCTTGACCTGCTAATCATTCCAGGCAGTCAGCCGAAAATATCCCTAAAAAAGGATTGCATATTTACACCGCCTGTCAGAGTAGGCGATTTGATCACATACACTTACAACGTTACCAATAGCGGAGATGCCATATTAACCGATATCAATCTCACGGATATACATAATTGGGGGCCTGATTGCCGTCCAATCTATGCGATAGGTGATGATGGAGATGGTGTGCTTAATCCAGGAGAGACATGGCGATATGAATGCAAATATATCGTCCCTGATCCATCAGATTACCAGCAGCTGCATATAATGTCCGATAATTCTTCGGAAGGAGCGGTAACCCAAAGGCTGATCGAAATGAAGGGCTTCCTGGAGAGAAAGATGGATAGCCTAAAATACAAACGTCAGCGATTCAATACTAAACTGGCAAGATTAAACGTTGATCATAGGCTCTTAAATGGAAGTAACTTCACACTCTACAATTACACCAATCAAATTACAGGGGAGAGCTTAAGCCAGTGGCTAGATACTGACGGAAGAATCAGAAGGTCAGACTATTATGATCCAGTAACTCAGGCAATGCTGACTTCTGAGTACAATTCAGATGGAAATCCAAAATCGGACTCAATCCTGCTGCTGAGCATTAAAGAATACTTAAAGATAGAATATGATATTTCTTCAAATATATATAAAAATTTTACAACGGGATATACGCGTTATACGATCATAGACTACAACACAGGCGACACGCTAATATTGTTGGTGCATTTTTCAGGCAAGATAGTTAGCAAGGAGTATAGAAAGACGCCGGGGTATAAGCCATATGAAGAGAAACTCTTCCTCAAAAATACTGCCTTAGTGACTGCAAAAGCCCCTGACGGCAACATAGTTTCCGATATGGATTCTTTCTCGCTTGAGATCTACAAAAAGCTTCCTGTTCTTCGTGGATTGAATATAATCAAGAATGCTTCACGCAGCATTGTAAAAGCTGGGGGGACACTGACCTACACTATAAATTACAATAATACCGGCCATGTGACACAAACAAATGCAATAATTGATGATTCCCTGGACGATAACGTTATATTTTTAAGTTCTAGCCCACAGCCTACAGGTAACTTGGGCGGAGGTCATTTCCAGTGGAAAGTGGGGGATTTGAAGATGGGAGCTAATGGGACGATATCGATAGATATAAGAGTGAGCGATAAAGCTCCCGATGGTAATATTTTCAATAATTGTAGAATTAGTTCAGGAAATCAAACAAAAAACGCAACCCTAAATACGAAGGTCGTCAGCTCCCTCTGGATTACAAAAAATGCAAACAGGACATCATACTCTCCTGGAGATAACGTGCTATATACAATATCATATGGAAACCATGAAAATGAAACTGCGCATGATGTAATCATCACAGATATACTGCCCAAAGTGGAGTTAGTGAGCGTCTCTCCGTCCCCTACATCTATAAATGGCAGCACCATAATATGGAAAATTGGAGATCTGCCGCCTTCAGAGGATGGAACAATTCAGGACAGAACAATCCAGATAATAGCCCATATCCCAGAGCGGCCTGATATGAAGTTCAACGAAGAGTCCTCTGTCAAAGGAGAGGGCTATGTCTACGTCAACAAAAAGCTCTCCACTGCTGAAGAGAATACCGCACTTATAAATAGTGCGTATATAAGTGGATATTATAAAAAGGATTCGGACATAGTTTGGGATAATAAATCAGCATCAGTCACCATCCTAGGGCCCGCAGGCACTGAGCTTTCCACATCGGAGCATGGGAGCGGCTATTATAAGGAGGATGGAACCGCAAGCCTTCGGTCCAAGTATCACAGCATAACGCTGGATAAAGATATTACTGTCCAGCATAATAATACCGCCTTTTCTCTTCCAGGGGGCAGAGATATTAAATATAATTCTCTCTGGTCAGATAGAACGGTTGCCAAGAATCATATCCTCAACGATGTGGTCTCCGAGGATTACCTTTATATGAATTCCATCGACAAGAAAAGCTCTTTCACTGTGGATATGAACCAGACAGTCTATCAGTCCGAGTCCGATTTTAGCGGCGGCATCGCACAAATCCAGTACGAGAAGCATTATGCGAATAGTCCGATCACAACCGCGGAGATAAATGAGAATTATCATGGAAGCTTCAAAGTGCTTGAATCAGTGGACTCTTATGGCGAGAGCACCAGATATAAGAAATCTGCTAAAGGAAGCGGTTTTGTTTCATCCGATAAAAGGCCGGGTCCGCTTCAGAGATCATACGAATATGGAAGCGGCTACTACAATTCAGAAGAGGCTTCACAGCTCGACTTAGTGACTAAGAGCTCGAAGATGGCCTATGCACCTGAAAACCTCACTGCCGGAAGCGTAAATGTCAGCTACGCATCGCTGTGGTCGGAGGGATTAAACACAAAAGACCCGGGCCTCAAGCTCATATTAAGCGAGAAGATCGGATTCGCCTCATATATCAATAAAGATGCGTGGATGGATAAATCCACCTTGTCCTTCATGAGCGAGTTCAACGGCTCGATGGATATAAGGGCGGTGACGCGTCCATTGGAAATAAAAACAAGGGAGGTCGACCAGAGCTTTGTAGGCAACTATACAATAAATACGGCCATAAGCAGCTACGTAAATCCCAAGTATCTCTATCCGCATGTGAGCATCAGCAAGGAGGCGATCAAGGAGGATGAGAGCACAATTCTGTTCCTTATCAATGTGACAAACGATGGCAACGGCATCCTGGGGCCCCTCTATGTCACAGACCGTATGCCGGATGGGCTGATCTTTATGAACTCCAGCCTGCGACCTGAAACCAACGGCCAGTTCATCAATTGGACAATACCGTCTCTTGATATAAGCAGAATGCTGACCATAAAGCTGAGGGCCAAATTTGAGAACGATCTCAATCCATACACAAATATCGTCAAGGTAACTGCAGAGTATAACGGACATATCCTGACAGCTTCAAACTCGACATCATTTACGCCAAACTATCTGCCCTGCTGCATAGTATCAGGATCCTATCCAAAGGAGCTGTCTTACCTGGCAAAAGTCTTTGATGTCTCTTTAGTTAAGGGAGAGTGGGGAGATTGGAAGCCATCTCCATGCTTTAATATGACCCTTGAGGCCCCGGATTGCCTAAAAGAGATAAACGAGTATTATAATGATCTGGATAGCAGCGAATCCGAATGCTGTCCCATCTCATCATATGATGTTCCTTAAGGCTGAACAAAGGCAAAAAAGCCGAAGAGGGATTATCACAAAGTGCCCCCTGAAAGCGATTTAAGATCCTTCTTGAGGTTATCGGATATCTTCGCCCCATCCAGCTTCGATTTGGCAAGCGAGTAAAGGGTGAACTGATCGTACTTAATCCTTTCAAGGTTGGCGCCGCTTAGATCAACCCCTGTCATCTCAACTCGATCCAGGGTTACATCCCTGAAATCGACACCGGACATATTGGCATTGGTCAGGAATACATCGGCCAGATTTGAATTCCTAAGCGATGCCCCCTTCATGCTCACCCCCCTCATATCGAGCTCACGCAGGTTAACCCTGTTAAGTTTCGCTTTATTCAGTATTGATCCAATTAGCCGGATCGAACTCATATCAGCGTCGGAAAAATCGACTCCCGTAAGGTTTGCCCGGGTTAAATCAGCGTAAGGCAGCCTGGCAGAGTTCAGGCTGGCACCCGCCATATTGGCCTCAGTCATATCGGCATAGGCAAAATTGGCCCAGTTCATGTTGGCCTCTGTCAAATCTGCCCTCATCAAATAGGCGCGAGTAAAATCCGCATCGTTCAGATCCGAACCGCTCAGGTTGGTGCTGTAAAGCTCCGCTCTGGAGAACTGACCACTGGATAGATAGCCTTCGCTTATGTCCGCCCAACTTAAATGAGCCCCAATCAAATTTGCACTAACCAGATATATGCCCCTTAGCTTGGCACCGCTCAGATCAGTTCTGAATAGTCTGGCATCGGTCATATTCGAGCCAGTGAGATCGCAATCTGAAAGATCTGCCTCAGTAAGATCTGCCTTCACCAAACAGGCATCATTCAGCCTGGATTTCGACATATGGGCCCATCTTAAGGTAGACTCTGAAAAGTCCGAATTGTTCAAATCTGCATCATCCAGGACGGCCTCGGTTAGATCGGCTTTCACAAACCTGGCATACTCCATGTAGGAATTGGTCAGCCAGGCGGATCGCAAATAGGTGCCATTGAAATTTGTGCCTTTCAAATTGGCATCCTGTATATTAGATTGATTTAAATTTTTATTACTCAGATTCATACCACTGAGGTTCATATTGCTTAGGTTTGCGCGATCCGTTATCTTGCTGCTGAGATCTATCGGCTCCACAGCCATGATACAGCTAGTTGCAATCAGTACACATACCAGAAGCTGTATCAGCAATTTAGCCTTCATCCGTCCTCCATCCTACACCGGGTTTGAATCCATTTAAGGTGGCTCTGTAACCAATAGCCTTCAATAGAAGGTTAATTGAATAAGTCATATTTAACCTTCTCCAATTTTGTTGTACCTGTATGCTTCAGAATTCAGGCCACCTTCCATTTGGGATTAATTGAGTCGAGGTATCTAAAGTCAACAAAACTATAAGGCGCTTTATAATAATAACCGTCCATCATAGTGCCATAATAGCTGTCCACCGCCAGCCAGGTATCTGGATGAGCTTTATCCTCTACAGCCACCCATAAGTGCCCCTGAGAATTGAACCCGTTTGGATCATAAAGATATTCTGTGTTATACCCAAAACTCTTGTAGAGATCATTAAGCATCTGAGAACCATCATAGCACATTCCCAAGGGCGATACAGGGAATATCGTGCACTTGTTTATTGCCTTTACAAAATCCAAGTCACTGGTCCTATTGTAGATCACATTGGACTTTACTGCGTCGACAGGTATCACCTGTACAAGCCCCGATTGGTTCTTTGGAGGATTCATCCATATATCCGCGATCTTTGGTGCTGCACCATTGGGGGTCAGATAAACCTCCTTTCCGCTTGCCAGCTTAACTGTTACATAAGACTCGTTTGGCTTTGCATTGTATCCCTGAGTCGCCAGGAAGAATGCCAGATCCTTCGTTGTGATGCCAATATCCTCGTAGCTGGATAGAAGCAGCCAAAGATCATTCTCTTCACCCGCGTGAGAACAATCAATGAGCAGGATGATGCAAACAGCTATCATGCCAAATAATCGCATTCCACCCCCAGCGCTGAGTTTCGTTATAGACTCCAACTATAATAGCCTTATGGAGAATTAAGGCAAGTATATGGAATGCTAAGTGAGAGATAACCTCTATGTTTTGACCTTATTTCGCAGTTTCGCAGGCAAACCGGCATACAAACGCGTTAAAAATAATTATGCCTGATCTGCCCTTGCCTGCTCCTTTCTTCTGCCCTCAAACTCCTGCTGAACATCGCACCCGAGCCTGCCGATTGCGTCCGAGCGGCACTGGCGGCAGTGTCTCATCTGTTTTATTATCTTTCCCAGCTCGTCCTGAATCTTCCTCTTCTCCTCAGGCGAGGGGGGCTTGATGTTGGCGAACTTATACTGTGGTATGAGAGGCATGACGTTGTGAATGAAGACTCCCATCTCTTTGATCTTGCGAGCAATATCGAAGACATGCTTATCGTTAATCCCTGGAATAAGCACAGTGTTTACCTTCACAATCTTCTTCAGCTTGAGCGCTTCAGCTATTCCCTTCAGCTGTTGATCGCGCAAGATGGTTGCCGCCTCGAGGCCCTCATAACGCTTCCCTTTATAGACCACATAGTCGTATATTTGCTGACCTATCTGAGGGTCTATTGCATTCATAGTTACTGTTATATTGCATACGCCAAGCTTATCCAGCTCCTTGATCTTATCCGGCAAAAGCAGACCATTGGTGCTGATGCAGAGAATTAGATTCGGATACTTCTGTCCGACAAGGCGCAGAGTCTCAAATGTCTCCTCATTTGCCAGAGGCTCGCCTGGACCGGCTACAGCCACGACCTTGATGTAGTGGTATTTCGCAAGAACATCATCTACCCGGACCAGCGCCTCCTGAGGGGTAAGCACCCTGGAAGTCACTCCAGGCCTTGACTCATTTACGCAATCAAAATCCCTGACACAGTACTTACACTGAATATTGCACTTCGGCGCAACGGGCAGGTGCATTCTGCCGAATGCATGGCATGCCTGCTCGCTGAAACAGGGGTGCTCCTTTATCCTCCTTAGCTGGTCGGGATCATAAGGGACCTCCCTTCCGCCCACGTTAGCAACGGGAAACGTCTCTTCGCTCATACTAGGACTCCGCTGGCCTATGTTATGATGAAGGATACCTAAAAAGATTTGCATTCAAGCGGCGCAAAGATACTTATCATATGTTGTCAAACATCATATTATGCCTGAGAAGGATAAGTTTGTAATCTGGCCTATATATTTCGATTCCACAAGAAGCCGCAGCGAAGGCAGAGCTGTGTCAGCCGGCGATGCAGTCAGCAACCCCACCATCGATGATATTATAACCGCCGCATTGAAGGCTGGCCTGAAGCCTGAGATTGAGCGCGAGAAGCGCCATCCGAAAATGTGGTATGAGAGCGCCGGAAGAATCCTTCTGCCTAAAAAGGGTCCTAAATCCGCTGTCCTAAAGAGGATTGCCGGATCATTGAAGCTGAAGAAAAAGAAGGGCGGAAAATGATCGATCTTCATACTCACACGATATTCAGCGATGGCGAGCTGATTCCAAGCGAGCTTGTTCGCCGGGCTGCTGTATTAGGTTATATTGCAATAGGCCTCACAGATCATGTAGATTTCACCAATATCGAACACGTGCTTTCCAGCATCCTTAAGGCCAAATATCTGGAAGATTTATTGAAGATCGAAATCCTGTGCGGAGTTGAAATCACCCATGTCCCGCCGGAGAAGATAGGGGATCTGGCATCGCTTGCAAGGAGGCTGGGGGCTGAAATAATAGTAGTACATGGCGAGACGCCCGTTGAGCCCGTCATGCCAGGCACGAACAGAGCGGCAATCGAAGCGTGTGTCGATATTCTGGCCCATCCGGGATTTCTCACAATCGGTGAAGCTGAATTCGCCCGCGAGAATAATGTATGCCTGGAGATTACATCCCGGCTTGGCCACAACATCACAAATGGCCATGTGGCCCGCAAAGCATTGGATGCGAAGGCAAAGATTGTCATAGATACAGACACGCACAGCCCTGACGATCTCATAGACTTCAAGCGTGCAGTAGAAATTGGAGTGGGAGCCGGACTGACTTACGATCAGGCAAGGGATATAGTTAAAAATCATGCAATTGTGAAATAGGATTTCAGTCAGATAAGTTCCAATCAGGGGTTGAATAGATAGACATAGTGGCAATTGATATATCGGGCAGACACTCGGTGAACGGCAGATACCAGATGGTTTGCGCTGCAATATCCCTAAGAGTTTCGCCTGAATGTATTGAAAAGATCTATTCTGTAAGGCTGGTCCCGAGCGTTACTACTTCCATCGACTTGAATACCATTATTGACCTGATCTCGACTGCTGTTTTGAGATTGCCTGGAATCGTACTGGCAGAGCCCGGGGATCTCTATAACCAGGATGCATGGAGGATCAGCAGTATCCTTGGCCGTGAGTTCAAGTATCCCGAAACGCTCGCTGAGCGCACATCGATTGAGCTGGCGCATCATACCTCAGTGGCGGGACGAAAGCTTATCACCGATGGGCGAGAGGATTACAATAATGGATAGCAGTTTCAGCAAAACAACTAATGATCACAATACTCATGATATTCATAATACTGCAGTCTTGCTGCTGCGCGAGGGCCCTAACCAAACTGCTGACCCTTACAAGATGGAGGAGCTGCAGCGGCTTGCTGGCGCTGCAGGTTATGACGTTCTGGCGGAGATAGTCCAAAGAAGAGGCCGCGATCACAGGTTCCAGGTTGGAAAGGGAAAGATAGAGGAGGCCCTTGCCTATAATCCTGATAAGCTCATATTTTATAACCCTCTCAGCCCTATCCAGGTTTTCAATATCAGAAGCGAGTTCAGGGCTCAGGTCATCGATAGGTTCAATTTGATACTCGAGATTTTTGCATCTCGTGCGTCTACGCGTGAGGCAAAGCTGCAGGTTGAGCTTGCAAAGTTAAGCTACGATGCGCCGCATGTTCGAAATGCGCTATCATTGAAGAAGCTCGGCGAGCAGCCCGGCTTCAGGGGTGCAGGTGCCTATGAGGAGTCGATGTACCGCGATATTCGCGGACGAATTGCCAAGATCAGGGCGACACTACAGAATGTGGAGGAGATGGGCGAGGATAGAAGACAGCGCAGACGTGAGCTGGGCTTCGATCTTGTGGCACTGGCAGGCTATACGAATGTGGGCAAGAGCACTCTTTTAAACGCCCTTACAAATGCCAATGTGGAGGCCAAAGATCAGCCGTTCACAACTCTTTCTCCAACGACACGTGCAGCCGAGATGAAGGAAAGGAAGGTGCTTCTGACTGATACAGTGGGCTTCATAGACGATCTGCCCCACTTCCTGATAAAGGCATTCAAGTCCACGCTTTCGGAGATATCGGAAGCAGACCTCATACTTCTAGTGGCAGATGCAAGCGATCCTCCGGAGATACTGAGGCGGAAGCTGGTAGCTTCCCATAAAGCCCTGTGGGATTGCAATGCATCGGCGCCGATAATCACAGTCCTGAATAAGATCGATCGGCTTAGCCTGGACGGGATTCAGGCAAGGCTTGAGATAATAAAGGATCTAGCACCAAATCCGATACAGGCATCTGCTCAAGCCGGTCTTGGATTGCCAGAGCTGATGGATCATATCAATCGCAAGCTTGCTCCGCTGAAGGAAATACAGATCAAGCTGCCATATACTTCCGAGGGATTAAGCGAGCTCTCCAAGCTTTATGATGCCGCCGGGCACATCCAGGTCAGCTATGAGGATGAGGTGGTTGTCAGATTAAAGGTACGAGAGGATACTATAGCGAAGGCAATAGTATCCAGGGAGAGAAAATTCAGCGATTGAATATGCCAGAGATAATTCGAGAGCATTTCCAGCTTAAGCAAACGATAGTTACCATCTTTGCGCAGGAAAAAGCTCACATCGATGCAGCAAAGATATCCATCATGGAGCAGCGGGGCTATCTTGAAGCGTTCATCCGCAAAGATCCATTCTTCATGCTCACGCTTGAGCCGTATGACCTTCAGGCCGAGGATGCACCTGATATCATCAAGCAAATGATCCATACAACAGAAATCTTCGGCATCGGCCCAATGGCTGCCGTTGCAGGAGTGATAGCAAAGCTGGCTGTTGAGGCAATGATTGAAGCCGGCGCCACCTATGCGATCATTGATAACGGAGGAGATATGTCAATTCTGAATGATCAGCCGGTAATAGTGGGAATATACGCAGGCTCATCTCCTATTCGGGATCTGGCATTCGAGATCCTGCCGCGGGAGAAACCTCTGGGAATAGCCACAAGCAGCGGCACAGTTGGGCCATCGATAAGCTTCGGATGCGCTGATGCAGCTACTCTCATCTCTCAGGATCCTGCACTGGCCGATGCTGCGGCAACTGCTCTGGGAAACGCAGTGCAAGCGGATAACAATCTGGACGAGTGCTTCAAGGCGATCGATAGGCCTGGGATTGATGGCGCCCTGATAATTCGGGGCGATGAGATGGCGATGTGGGGAGAGCTGCCGAAGCTAAGAAGGGCGAAGATAGGGATGGATAGAATAACGAAAGCTTGATTAAATCGATATTCATGGTGGAATAATGAATAAGCCTAAAACATTCGCGATTATTGGGCTGTCAATCCTTGCGATAGCCGTAATTGCCGTATTGGGATTCAATGGATATTCGGCACAGGACTCATCGAAAGCGATAAAGCTGCCGGAGCCCCTGACCAACGGCAGCGTATCTGTGGAGAAGGCCCTTCAGGAGAGGAGATCAATTCGCAGCTTTGGAAAAAACGGTCTTACCCTGAATGAGGTTTCAGAGCTTCTCTGGGCAGCTCAGGGAGTAACGGATGACCAGGGCCACCGCACTGCGCCATCTGCAATGGCAAAATATCCCTTGGAAGTCTACCTCCTGGCCGGCAATGTATCCGGTTTGCCGCAAGGAGTTTATCACTATATACCCCAAAACCACAGCCTGGCCGTTGTAACACAGGGCAAGGTAGATGAATATTACAATGCCTCTGCAGGCTTCGAGGGCTGGATAAAAATAGCTCCTGCTATTTTCGTTATCATTGGAGACATGAATCGGATGAACACCCTTCCCGGCCGGGACTTGAGCAGATGGGTCTATATTGAGGGAGGGGCGGCAGCTGAAAACCTGCTTCTTGAGGTTGTGTCGCTGAACCTGGCATCCACCTACACGGCAGGATTTGATGCAAATAGAACTACTGAGCTGCTGGGGCTATCTCCGGGAGAAGTGCCCATGGGAGTTTTGCCGGTGGGGAGAAAGGCGTAAACTTTTGGCCTTTCTTCTAATATCAGATAGATCAGCCTTTGAGCGAATTCCCCAGAAAGTATGACATCTCTTGGCATCGGCTCTAAGAAGATATCCAATCCCTGAAACCCAAAAGCCTTCTATATCCTCAGCTCAAAACGAAGTTAATACAGTATCCAAATAAAGAATAATAGAGACAGCTGAAATGGGAATCGCAGACTTCTTGATCCATATAGGTATGCCGTGAACATTAGTGGTTAGCTTATAGCCCTTACGTCTCAGAACGGCTCTTACAGAATCGCGATCCACTCCAATCCTGTTGGCTATGCGTCCTATCTCCGATTTATCATAAAATTGTATCTGTCTTGCTTCGTACTTCGAAATATATTCCTCAAGAGAAGCAATCTTCTTTGTAAGATTCGCACGTTCGCCCTCACGGCTCTTCCATATCTTTCGGCCATGGCCGTTATTGATCAATTGGTAGCCAAGCCTCTTCAGCTCTGAGCGTATACGTTCGGGAGACAGTCCGAAATGATCTGCTATGCACTGGATCTCTCGATGGTCATAGATCTGAGATCTAAACTGGCTGCTGTTTGAAAGATAGATTTCAAGGTCCACTGTAGCCCTATCTGTATATTGAGTCTCCGATGTTCCATTATGTACGCTAAATCTTTGGCTGCTATTCATGCTCTCCCCCATGCGCGTATGGCTTCAATGGTTATTATGGGTGACGAGGGTATAGAAAGCCAGCGCATTAATGGCCTTCTGTATCCAGCAGATACTTCGAACGTGCCACCGAATGTTGTCAACCTGAGATGCCGGATCTGGTTTACAATGGAATTAGAGGTATAAAAGATTTGGCGTCAGCTAAAAGGTAAAGAAGAATACCTTAGGACACAGATAGTTGAGCAACAGTGCAAAGTGTGAGAGACTATAAATGCATGGATAAGAGTGCTACGGGCCATGCAGTTTCCCAATTACGATGAAGAGATCCGCCATATCCTGCCTTATTACAATTCATACCACCTGGAGACCATCAACTTAGTTATGGCAGTGCAGCTGAATCCCAAGGTCTGGCTGGATACTGGCTGCGGCACAGGTACCTTTGTGGAAATGGCAATGAAGCATTTCCCGGATACTCTGTTTATTCTTGCCGATCCTACTGTTGATATGCTGGAGGCTGCAAAGAAGAAGCTGTCCGGACAGGAAAGGGTGGAGTTTCTGGAGCCCGTTTCCACTCAAGACCTTTCCAGAGAGGATATTGGAAGCTTTGATGTAATTACAGCCATTCAATCACACCACTACCTCTCGAAAGATGATAGGATCAAGGCCACCAGAGTATGTTATGATCTGCTGAATAAGGGCGGCATGTATGTCACCTTCGAGAATATCAGGCCGTTCACTGAAATCGGGACTAAGATCGGTAAAAGGAATTGGGAGATCTTTCAGCTCTCCAAGGGCAGAGATCCGGAGACGGTTGGAAACCATCTCAAGCGATTTGATACTATGTTCTTTCCACTCACAGTTGAAGAGCATCTGTCCATTCTAAGAGGGACGGGATTCAAAGCGGTTGAACTGCTCTGGTACTCTTGCTTACAGGCCGGGTTCTACTGCATAAAGTAAGATCATCACTCGATTATGTTATCGGTGGAAGACAGAATTCAGGATATAGTGGTAGTTTCCATGTACTCAGATTCGCCTGAGCTTGACAACGTCGATGACACCACTATAGTAATAACCTTTCCAGAGATAGTGCTGTCGCCTCCACTGTCGGTGGTTCCCGTTGTGCCATCTGATCCTGTTGTACCATCAGATACATTTGCGCCGTCGGATCCAGTCGTAGATCCGCTATCCGTTTGATCTCCTGCATCAGTTGTTCCAGTGCTGTCGCTGGGATTGGTAGGTCCAGCCGGATTATTAGCCGGAATCAATCTGCCTGGGTAGATATCAAAATTCTCGAACCCAGGGATTGCTATATCGATAGGTGATATGGTATAATCAATTGTGGCCGGAAACTTATATGAAATTTGACTGCCGATATTTATTGTTGTGGATATATCTGCTACAGCAGATGTACTGTTCAGCAATAAAAGTATGCTAGAAGCAAATAGCATTAATAGCATCGGTTTCATTATTCTCCTCCATGATGGACTCTTAGATAATATTGGGGTAGTTGATGATATAAGGCTAATAGAAATTATAATACGTAGGTTAAGGCATTATCCGCAAGAGCAGCAATAAGGCATTATAGGCACGAAGTGCCCGATATCGATGGTGATATGGAATGGCTGAGATCTGGAGCGGAAAGGCGCCTGATAGATGTGGTGAGTGCAACAGAAAGATCGATAATGTATTCTATAACGCAAAGATCGCTGCCTGTGAAGGATTCAGGCAGATGCAGGTCTGCGAAGCATGCTTTGAGCGGAGCAAAATGCTCGGGCGGGGAATGGGTGATAGGTATGAGCGCGATAGCAGAGGAAGATATGTCAAGGTACAGGCGCCAAAGTAGAATTTGTGGAAAGCAAAACAAGAGGTAGTCCAGAAGGCGCTAATGGAAAGATGGCAATGGCTCCGGCTAACTTGCCCAAGCCTTTTGGATTATCTCTGATTCGGCATGCTGTTCCAAATGACAGCTTCAGTCGCTAGGAGATGTTCAGAGGCCGCAGCGATCTATTTTGTAGTGCAAAGAGCCGCCTGCCGTTAGAAAATTTCGATAATTGGCGGGATGCAGTCCAATTCATAATCCCAAACAAACCATAAAGGATCAAATTTTACCATCTGATCGCTCCCGAGATAGCTGTTTACGGGGCTGTCGCGAGAGGAGCCGCGGACGGGCTAACGTCCTCCGGGATGATTTGATTCACGCGAGTCATTCTTCGAGCGCGTTTCAACTTATCCGAAGAAGCTTGAACAGATTCGATATAAGATCCAGGTAAGTAACCTCTCCGAATCGAGGTATAATGAGAAGATTATATTCCATGAAATAGATTAAATTTAATGCCACCAATGCAGTAAGGATAACATATACAGCGTTTTTGAATTTTTTATCGTCTATATAATCTATAAAATAGGCAAGGCCCAGGATAAAAACAAGTATTAAACCGGCAAACCTTCTTGAGCCAAAAGAGTCTCCTCCCCACACATCTACGATGACTGAATTTATATAAACCTGGGATAGAAATGCCAGCGATAAAAAAACCAATAACCTGTTGTGGGCTGATGATTTATCCTTTTTATAATTTTTTAATAATAATATAAGCCCGATTAACGAAAATATCAGGATAGGAGATGAGGTCAGCAGGCCATGGTTAAACGAAAAGAGCAGAGTAAGAATTTGTGGAGATGAAAAATGCAAGTAGTCCCTGCCTTGAGGAATAGTTATAAAGGAGCCATATAAAACCTTCCAGGATAGCAGCTGTGGTAATAGGGATACTGAAAATGAAACGCCGAACAAGAGGAGATTAATGGATTCTCTTTTCACAACTATCTGGAGAGGTTCCTTCTCACTCGCCAGCGTGCTCAAATAATTTATCGCTGGCAGGATTAAGAATACCACATTCTGCTGCCGCACTATCGCCATAAGGCCGCAAATCAGTCCGAACAAAATCCAATTGGCATGAGTAGTTTTATTATCCGTCAAAATGAAATAATTATAGAAAAAGTAAAAGAATAAAGTTACAATAAAAAAGTCATTGGCATGAGACATGCTCGGCTCTACTGCAAGATACTGAATTGCAAATGTGCCGACCAATATGAAGCCCATCGATAGAACGATCGCTTTTTGTTTAATGCCAAAATTGCCGATTAGCCTATTGGCCAGCAAGAGACCCGCAACAGCGTAAACAATTGATCCGATCAGGGTTACATACTGAGAGATCACAGAATATCCATTCATTGGAAAGTTAAATCCCAATAAATTTAAGAAAGATGTTAGAATAAGCGATAAAATGAAAAAAGGCAGCCACAAAACTGCGGAGCCTATTGGATATGGATTGGAGACGTACCCTTCAGGCGTGAGCTTTGATAGCCTATCCCCCATTAAGCTTACTGCAGCGCTTTTATCCATAAATTTATTTGATGAATTTATCCATGGAGACGATAAATATTGATTCTCGAAATCTAAATCATGGTCTATTATTAAACTTGGAAGATACGCATAATATCCAATGCCATCACCCCCAACCCCATAGCCTACAACCATGAATCTTATCGTGAAAAGAGCGGTAAGGAATATGAAAACTAAAAGCAAATATTTTCTTTCAAAAAGGGATTCTACTATTGTTCTGGTCATATATGTGCGCCTCGATTATCAGCTTCTCATAATCAAGATACACCCAGCCAGCACCAGCACAATTCCCGCCCATCGAGAAACAGTTACCACTTCCCCCAGAAAGACGACTGCAAAGACGGCAGTTACAACATAGGCTAAACTCAAAAGAGGATACATAAAGCTCAGCTCCAGCGTTGACAAGGCAGCCATCCACAATATAAATCCAGATGCATAGAGCATAATTCCAAGTATTATATATTTATTAGTGAAGATATTAAGTATCGTTTTGAGGTTAAACAGGTCATGAAAATTATTAATTTTATCCATATGCGACATGCCCTGCTTCCAGATAATCTGTCCAGATGCTCCTACTAGAACGCATATCAACACCAGAGTTACTGCAAACATAGTTCGACACTTCCTCATCGATTCACCCTTGGCTTCTCGAACTCAAATATCCGGGAAAGAGCAAGCTGGCAGGTCAGATTAAATGGCATATAAATCACTCTCGGGCCTTAATTCAAAAGCCTCTATCAGGTCTTTGCATTTAAAGCTGCTTATGCGGCTTTCCGACTACATTTGAAGGCGCACCGTCGGCAAATCACCCAATCAACCTAATTTTTATCAGGGAGATCAGCATTCCCCAGGAATGAGATAATCTAAATTTTGAACCTTCAGAGTGCTTCCAAGTTATGGGGTACTCGATGATAGCATATCCCTTATTTCTTAATCTCCAAAGGATCTCGACATCTATCTCAAATCCGGATGTGATCAGTTCATCTAGGATTGCATAAATTGCATTTCTTTTAAAGATCTTTGCACCGCACTGAGTATCTTTGAACGGCAAGCCAAAGAGCGCTTTTACGAATATGTTAAACGCTTTGCTGGCTAGTCTTCTTTTAAACGGCTGCTCTATTAGGATTTTCGATTCTTTCAGCCTTCGCGAGGCGATTACCCCATCAGCATCTCGAAGGGCAAGAAACATGTTCTCTAGATCATCAACACCTATGGACTCATCTGCATCCACAAAGCAGATCTCCTCGCCTTTTGCAGCCTTAAAGCCTTCAATTAATGCTCCGCCCTTGCCCAGACGGTCATTGAAACTTAAAACTCGAATATTCGGAAATTTTATCGATAAATCATTAACAACGCCAACAGTATCATCCTGGCCATCGCAAACTACAACAATATCCTGGCAGGGAAATTTATCGGTTAAAGCCAAAAGAATGCCGTTAATCCTCGCTTCTTCATTATATGCCGGTATAACTATAGACCTGAAATAGCTGGATCTCCCCATCCGCTGATATCCATTAACCGTGGATCTGGCTACCGTTTCCATAGAACCAACACGGCCAATCTCATCGCCGGCAAGAAGCTTTTGGCTGATATTCTCATGTCTCTGATCCATTAATGCAACTAGTTATTAAATCTGGGCTCGCGTTCTTATAGCAGATGCAAATCACCAGTTATCCTCCAGATGGTACATTTTACTGTATTCGGATGGACCCCTCTGAGTTTTCTCCATGGACGACCGACTGTCTATTATGGCCAACCTAATTTGTTCTTGGATCTGGTGCAATCTTTGTTATATAGGGTAGGAATGAGATAATAGATATGATAAAGAAACTCTGAAATAGTGATTCATTCTAAAGCTTATCTACAGCCGGGACCTCCTTTCCGGCAGGATCGAGATAGGATGCTGGAAGATATCGTCCAGAGGACCGCCGATGGCATAGATATCGATGGAACA
Source organism: Methanotrichaceae archaeon (assembly GCA_041946675.1). Classification (GTDB taxonomy): domain Archaea; phylum Halobacteriota; class Methanosarcinia; order Methanotrichales; family Methanotrichaceae; genus CAWBKV01. The sequence continues at coordinate 70,739 of JBHGAU010000001.1, forward strand.
AAGGCATATGCCAGAAGTATAAGATCATGCAGCCTTAGAGGCGCTCACAGCCTTGAGGTCTACCTTAAAGATGGCGCCTCTGATATAGGCGTTTTTTGCATGGCGATCTTTCCTGGAAGAGGCCCTCGTTATAGGCCCTGGATCGATATATTCTGTATAAATTATGAATATTATGATTCAGATATCGAGAATGCCCTTCTGGAAGCTTTCTGCAGCGCATTAGGTCCAGGCGAGAAGATCTTCATCGAATATTATTGTGATCATGAGACGTCGTATGGACTTGCAATGGGAATTCCGCCCGTCCTGAGCCGCCAGGGCTACAAGCTTTTCAACTTGGGCTTCACATGGTTCAAGGATTGGTACTTCTCTGAGGGCGGTCATGAGGGCGGGCAGAAGCTTCAGGGTGAGAAGCCGCTGGATAAGGCTGCAAGAATAAAGCATCTGAAACAAATGAAGGGTGAAATCCAGTCATTCGTTGATAGCACAAGAGATGAAAACATAAATGATGAGAACCAAAGGGATGACAGCATAAAAATAGACGGACAAAAATATCTCATTCGGGCCAGGGAGAGGGCAAAGGAGGTCTTAGCCCGGATCGATGCTGAGCTTAATGAGAGCTGCGACACCACAATCCCTGAAAAGGCTACCCTTGTCTATCAAGGAAGCTCTCAATAATCTCAGCTGCCTTCCAGCTCCCCTGATCCAAAGGCTCAATATCTATTTTGTCGGCGGACGCGACACCAACGCCTAACGAAGCAGCACGAGCGATCTGCTCCTGATCGAATATTCGCCCTCTGGACACTTCAGGCGTTGTTCCATAGTAGCGCAGCAGTGCCACTCCGGCTGCGTCAAGTGCAACCCTGTCAGCGCTCGCCAAAAGCACCCCCGGCTTGATCAGCGTTCCTCTTTCAGGTCCTCCGCTGGAGAAACCTAAGGTGCCGTCCATGAGAACCATGTCCATTTTGTAGAACTTATTGATCTCTGCAATCATTAATCTCTGATACTGCGAGGTATGAAGCTCTCTCATGTAATCGTAACTGGTGCCGGGAGGCCTGGCAGCCACAATGCCGACTGAGTTTTTTAGAGACATTGTGAAGTGGCCGCCGAACCTGTGTGTTTTAAGGCAGCAGGTTTGAACGATTTTATCGGCTTCTCTGAAGATTCGGGCAATCTTGAAGCCTTGCTGCCAGTGAAGATCTTCCGCCTGTATATCATCCCAGCCTTCAAGATCCAAGGCATCCAGATCTATCAGATCAAATCCCAGGCTTTTAGAGAGATCTATGACGCCTCTATTTCCGAGAACCAGTGGAGTATAGCCCATTCCGCTTCGCTCTGCCATGATGACCTGAGCAGATGCTTCAGCCTTCAGAAGGTCTACTATTGTCCTCAGAGTTTCAATATGTGTCGTTGCTGGAAAGGGATCGCCGCTGTTGTAGTTCGCCTTCAAAGCAACAGCTCCATCTGTTCTCAGATCGAACTTCCCAAAAAGCCTTTTGATTCCCTGGGATCTATCAGATGCATCTGCCAAAAAAACCTTTGACCTACCTTGATCCATAGTAATAATAGAATCTACATACTATAAGAATTATATCAGATTGTTAGAGCCTGCTTTTCAGAGAGAGCAGATGTAGACCGGTTATTTCATCGAACTCCCTTTTGGCACTTAAGCCCGAGAATTCGAAGAGGACGATCTCAACGATCAGATAGGCAGTTGCTTTCTCTCTAATACAGCCAGTCAATGCTTCACGACCCCTTCCCAGAGATGAGTGAATATGAATCCTCGATCCCTCCTGGGAGGGATAGATAGTAGCCATGCCGAAAACTTCCCATGCGCTATTGAAGTTCTCGAAGTGCGGTATCGGAGGTATTACAGGAGCCTCGGGGCCGGTAACCATACGGCCGTCACGCAGGGCTCCGATGAAGAGCGCCATGCATGACACGATTTTTTTCTCTTCCACAAACCTTTGAACTGATGATATCAAGTCCTCGCCGTCATCCAACCTCAGCACGAAGACCCTGCCCAAACTGCCCTCAGAGTATTGCATACTCCCTCCTATTCAGCTATTGACATAAGCTTCCAGATCCTTGTTGCCATCGATGAACTTCAAAATGAACTTGAACTTATCGATCTTCCATCCCTTTTCTTTTTTCACGAAATGTAAGTCATAGCTCCCTACGAAGATGCGGGTGTTGTTATTTGTCGGGTTCGGAAGATGGTGAAAAGCTATGCCGTAACAGAACAGATCAGCTTCCTTCCCTGCTACATCTATCCTGAAGTTTCCCGCCTGGTGATGCCTTGCCTTCAGTTTCCTGAGACTAGCGTCCCAGCCATCGATAATCTGCTGCGGCGTGAGCAATGCCGGCTCCCCTCCCGATAAGGATGTCATATCAAATAATACTTCATCTGCAAAGACTTCTTTGACTTTCGCCCAGTTCATCTCATCGGTATAAATAAAAAGGCTATTTGCGATATCGATAATTTTGTCCTTTTCTATTAATTTATCAATATCCATGTTCACATCAACCCCGACCCTTATCCTCCAGAACGCATATTTTCCATTTGCAAGTTATCGGTTTTCCACATCTGCCCTGCAGGAGATAAACCTGGCCCGGCCATGTCTTTAGATAATCCTTTAGCTCCTGAATCGTTTCAGTCGAAAATTTTCCAGGAGCAGCCTCTTGCAATCCTGCCATGTAAAGCCCTCTGAATTGCTCACATCTGATCAATCTGACCTTAGGATTATCAACTATGCCTCAGGGCGTTAGCTCGTAGACCACAGTAATATCGCCCGGTGGTGCATTCCTAACAATTCTCAGCGGCAGATTAAACTCGACTGGCTTGAAGCAGCAGAGAGATTCGCTGTCACAATAGTAGCCTACAATCTCTATTTTGAGATCGGTGCTGCCTTCGCCCTTAACCTTCACCGGAATATAGTAGCTGAAGCCGTCGTTATCCTGACGCAGCGGAGAAGAGGCTACTATTATTTCTGGAGTCTCGGAATCAATGCTGATCTGTTGATCAGCGTCTTTATTCCAATGATAGCCTTCAGGCAGCATGAGCTGGAAATATATCCCCTTCGACTCAGGCGAAATTGATCTCCCGGTGAGCTCGATAGCCTTCTCTATACGCTGCTTTTCCGGAGTTTCAAATTTGATTGTGGAAACGCTTCCTGTCCCGGGATTATAGGCCCGGATAGCGTGGTTATTTGTATCCGCTATGTAGAATATTCCGTCCAGGACCGCCACATCGTTCGGCTCGTTCAACCCTGCACTCAGGGCATCGCCATCTTTCCGTCCCATGGAGCCTGTTCCGACGAGCGTAGTTACCTCCCTGAGGCCGAGATCGATCTTCTTGATCTTATGGTTGTAAGCATCTGCCACATAAAGGGCATTATCATAATAATGAACGCCTATAGGATGCTGAAGCCTTACATCAGCAAAGGGCCCATCGATATCTCCAAAGGCAAAGAGGCCTTTGCCGACAAGCGTAGTTACAATATCATCCTCCACAACCCGGATTGCAGATACCTCGCTGTCAGCGAAATAAATTGATCTGCTATCGGTTGTTATGCCCGACGGCTGGGCAAGCGATGCATTTTGCCTGGGCCCATCCAGCAGCCCCTCTACTCCCGAGCCGGCATAGACCTCTGTATAAAGATTGTCCATGTCCATCCTCCAGAGCTGGTGGCTGCCTGCCATCGCAATATAGAGATAGTTTCCAGAGATCATCAGGTCCCATGGAGAGTTCAATGATACATCTGAGCCCTTGCCGCCCTTCTGTCCGGGAGACCCTTTTTCTCCTGAACCCGAGACTGTTGTGACCTGCTTATTGCTTAAATCCACCTTGCGAATAAGATGGTTTTCAGTATCGGCCACATAAAGACAGTTTCTCGGTGAATCGAAAGCGACACCCTGCGGCCTGAAGAAGCTTGCCTCTGAAAAGCTGCCGTCTCTCCTGCCCTGCCCACTCGAGCCTATGATGCCAGAAACTTTGCCGTCAGGATTCGCTACTATTATTCTGTTGTGGCTTGAATCGGATATGAACAGCTTCTTTGAGGCCGGATCGACATCGATCTTCCCGGGAAACCGCAGGAAGGTCTCAGGTACGGCACGCTTGAGAAGGGCGAACTGCATGCGCTCTCTATCAATATTCCCTGTCTCCTGATATGTCGAGATGAGCTTGCCCATCACGGCATCCAGCCTATCGAATATACCCTCGCCTGAGGCTTTGCCTATGATCTGCCTATCCGGGCCGATCAAAATGAAGGACGGCCATGCGTTTATGCCGTAGGTTTTCCAGATCTCGAAGTTGTTATCGATTATTATGGGATGCTCGATGTCGTATCTTAAAACCGCCTGGCGGATATTCTCCTTTATCTTCTCATTGTTGAATTTGGCAGAATGAACTCCTATCACAACCAACTCAGGATATTTCTCCTCCAGTTCTTTCAGCTCCGGGAGAACGTGCATGCAGTTTATGCAGCAATAAGTCCAGAAATCGAGGAGGATAAATTTTCCAGCCAGATCGTTAATCGAGATTCTTCGATCTGTGTTCAGCCATTCCAGATGGGCAGGAAATTCAGGGGCTATCATCCAAAATAAATTAAACCCGTAGGTATTTAGCCTTTGCCTGCAGGATTATCCTCAGATCATGTGAAAAGCTTATAAAGGAGGAGGGCCCACTGAGGGCTACTTTAGGCAAATGACGAAAAGCCTATCGTGAAAGAGTGGGAAAATAAGGAGGTTTATATTTGAATATAAGACATGCAATTCTCCCAATGCTGATCATATTCCTCTTCACCTCAGTGCCCGCGCTTGGGCAGAGTGTGGAAAATAGCACAAGTTCAGATAATTCGACGCTATCTGATTCGATGGCTGCGGCAGGCGCGTCGCAGAGCTCAACCATGCAGGCGGACTCATCTGATAATGCCCAGACCAACTCCTCCGCCCAGAACTTGAAGTACATCTGGTCGATAACTGGCATAGAGAAAGACCCGATCATCATGGCTCTGGATCAGGATGGCTCTGATCTCTTCGGCCAGGCCAAGTACGAGCCTGATGATGGAGATGTTTGGAATGGAAATGTCGTCGGATCAATCTCCGAAAGCAAGGTGGAGATGACAATAACAGCCCAGAAAGGAAAGAGCCTTGAATCGATCAAGCTGGATGGAGCATATGTTGATGATGCTCTTAGCGGCAAATTCACAAGGATAAGCGAGGGAAAGATCACATCTCGCGGCGACTTCAATGCAGTATGGATAAGCCCGGATATTTCCAGCTATACGCCGGCCCAGGTGACCGAGGCTACACCTGCAACAGAGCCGCAGAAGACCGAGACTACCCTTAATGCTCCTGCTCAGCAGACAAGCACAAGCAGCAGCACGTCTACAACCGATCAGACCTCAACAGACAACCAGTCCACACAGCCATCCGTCAAGCTTGGCGGAAAGACGAAGTATGTGGATGTCCATGAATATGCCGAGAAGATCGGACCGGGCGGCGACCTTAGCGGCGTGCCACCAGGAATGGGCGGAAGCGGGCTCGGTTAGAAGGACAACAGCTAAAGCCAGCACCGTGACTCAATGCTGGCATAACCATTTTCCTAAGCATATTCAAAAGCAATACTATTCCGAAAAATGCTTATAACGTCCGCAACAATCTTGGACTTATGAAGAAAGTCCCTTTGCTTATCCCTCTTATTCTTCTTCTGCTCCTTGTAGATAATGCAGGCGCAGCTGCATTTTACCGCATAATCAATGTCTCGCCGATAAATGTTGCACCGAATAGCGAGGCCAATTTCACGGCCACAGTCAAAGGCTACGGCCCGGAAGGAGGCTATGTACAGCTCATATTCAAGAATGTAACACCCGGCCTAGCCGTCAGCTACAATGAAGGATTCAAGTATGTTCTCGCGACAGGCACTCGCAAATTCAACTGCACAGTGAAGGCTGGAAATATTCCGCCCGGCAACTATTCCTTCAATATGGGAATATATGCCCAGGATGCAAAGACCAACTGGATTACAGCTTATGCAATGGTCGAGCCTCTTCCGTTCGTGGAGACGATGCCTGTTGTCCCGAATGCATCTATTGAGAATGCATCAACCAATATCACAAATACCACAAATGTATCTGCGCCAAAGGCAAACGCGACGGCTCCTTCGCCAGCGCCGCAAAAAGCGCCTGCGCTGGGGGTATCGGCGGCGATAATTCTGATATTGTTTGCGGCTAGGAGGAGGGGATAAATCCTATTCTCGCTAACCGTTTTTCCTATATAGTCAACAATACCTACCTAAGGGCACTATATCCAAGACGTCAAATTAGCCAAGCATAAGCCGCTAGATTATCGCTTCTCCACGGCTAACCCCTGTTTTATGGCATCTCTTATTATAGTATCAACTGCTTTAATGGCAAAATTAGCTTCATCAATCTTAATATGCGGCTTTAGCTCAGTAATTCTGTTTACCCTCGATATCCCTTTGCCATCCTCGTTGAATGTAACGTAAAGGGCAGTAGCAAGGCGTTCAAGATCGGCAACGCCTAATGTTCTAATCGTCTCAGCGACGAACTGTATTTTTTTAGCATAATGCTTTAGCGTCTTAGGATATTGTTCAAGGAAATCTCGGCTCTCCTCGGTCGGAAATAAACTTGGGCCATATGGAAGGCGCAATTGATATTGTAGCAAAGCATTAGCTCGCATCGCCGTGATTTCGTCACTTAGATCGAAAGAGAATGGTCCATGCTTGTAAAGGATAAACTCGAAACCCATTGGGACTTCCAGCAGCTCCTGCAAGAAATATGTCGCTTTCTGTATGTGAGTTTCACCACACCAACTTCCCCTAGATCTCATCGTTTCGATTAGCGAAAGCAGAGCTGCTTCTCGCTGTAACCTCTTCATCATTCTTCATCCACCTCCTTTGGAGTTATTATCTCTTTCCGATTCTTATCAAGCCACATCACTGCTTGTTTTCTGTATTTCGGACTTATGTACACATAATCGATTATAACTACGGGTACTCTTTCCAAAGTCTCAGATTGGGAAAGGGAAGATAAGATCCGTCCATCCCTAGCAAGAACAGGGAAGTTTAGGCCTTCCCCTTTCTGGATGTAGCTGTCGTGCCTAACCTCAGATTCCCCGAACTTCTCGCACGCCGCCTTGAAGACTGCTGAGCCAGCTTCTTGATTGATTCTCTGATCATCTCGAGTTCTCTGATAAAGTAATCTGAAGTGCTCCCTCCTGTCACCTCGTTGTCCGTCATTTGCATTAGATCCTTTGTCGATGTAGAGAATAATCCGCCTGGCAGCCATCTCTTTAAAAAATCCTTGAGGTGAATATCGTAAATTCGGTGAACATGATGGCAATAAACTTGCGAGAACATGAAATATCTCGCCAACAGCAATGCTTCCGCAGAATGAAGTCCGCCCTCTTCTTTTAGCATTTAGGTCTTATTTTTCTTCTAGGGCTAAAACTAACGGCCATCCTAGCATGCTCAATCGCCGCACGGGCTACCCCTAACCCCTCTACGGGGGAAGGTTCTTGAAAACGCATGCTATAAGGTTGAAGTGGATTTGGATTAACGATCCCACTATTTTTTCCTGAGATGGCTTTCTGTGCCATTTTTGAGAAATTCCCATAGGTTTTAATGGAGATTGAGTGGCTAGCCATCTGAAGATTACTCAGTTGCTTCAAAAACTCTAAGAATACCAAAAATAGATTTAGAGGGCGATAGAGGAGAGCGATGAAAGCGTCTCCTGATGATCACGCCCTTACTTTGACTTTGGCTGTCCGCTGCTGGTAGTGTAACAGGTATCCAGCAGTGAGCCCTTTCTGCGAGCAACTCTAGGATCGCCGGGCTTTATAGGCTCAACATCTTTATGCTCTTCTTCATTCTCCGTTTTTGCTGTTTCATGTTCTGCCATGTTACACCCCCATTAACTTTTGCTACTGATCTTAAATATAGCTTGCGGTTAAAGCATAAAAGTTCTAAGCCTGCTTTAGTATATCATTGATCTATCCAAATTGAAAATATCCTGATCTCCGAAGTCTTGAATCGAGATTGTGAGTACGCAATATATAGACATTATCTTGCATTAACTTTGCATTGACCTAATGGTGCCTCTCAGCAATCTTCTCTAGACCATTTAGAAGCGTATTCATCTTCTCGAAGGGCACTCCAAGGAAGATATCACCATCATTTATCTTGGCGAAACGTCTTCCTGTCAAATCTCCAAGCGTATACACAATTTCACCGGTCAGGTAAGGTGCCGCTATAATCGTAGCGCAAATAGGTCCTGCTCTGCCGATCGCAGCTATACCTGATTCATATGCAGATGCCTCCACAGCATTCATTCCATCCTTTGCGCTGCAAACGAGCACGACAACATCGGGCTCAAAGTTTGCCTTTTCCAGCGGAGAGAAGGACGCATACTTAACGGTGCCCGGCTCTATTTCCGGACTTGAATGGAAGAATCTTCTTGCGGCACGTGCAGATCCAAATATCCCTACTCGTTTGTAGAGGAATTCGCCGCTCCTTAACTCTGCCGGCATTTCTCTTAGCCCTAGATGAAATGCTCCACCATCGCATGCATGCTCCTCCGAAGTGGTATAAAAGGACCTGCCCCCATTCAATGCCTCATATAGCATCTCACAAAGTCTCGTCTTCTCGTTTGGTTTCTCAAGCTCTGGCTTATCGTTTGAGAGAGCCACAGCTACCGCAGATCCTCTAAAATTCAGCACTTTTTTCAGCCTATCGCTAAGTTCCTTATACATTCAGATCACTGCTCTTTAAAGGCGGTTTGGCATTAGTTATATAATATACGATCCATATACATTTTGTGCAAACCTAGCGTGACTGCTCCCCGCCCTAAAGAGCGGGGCTTCCACGGCTTCCTGCGCCGACAGATTG
>JBHGAU010000010.1:0-60774 GCA_041946675.1 Methanotrichaceae archaeon
TTCATCCCCGACCTGAAGGTCGGGGTATTCGTGACCCTCCGCGCTCCAATTGTAATAAAAATTATATAAAGCTGAAACACAGGACTGCTAAACCTCACCGCATATTGTCCTGCTCGGAGAGCCCGGCTTGAAATAATCCGGACCATCTACCTTCTCAAACCAGTAGTATCCTGCGCCAGAAGGAGCGCCACGATCACCTCCATGTCTTGGAGCGAAGTGAGGCGGCGAAGGATAATCTTGCGCGCTATTGAAACATTTGACCGGATCATATTCCTGACCGCACCAGTATACAGTTTTATCCCGCTGGTTCATAGAGTGCTTTAGACCCAAGATAGTTCCCTTGGGCAAAGTTTTTTCGGCGTCGCCCCAGTTCTGAAAATCAGGATTAAATGTTTCATACCAGTAGAAACCTTCACCCTCCGATCCATCTCTATCGCCTCCATTTTGCTTTACAAGGCCGCCATATGTGCTTGGACCTTCAACGGGATTTTGACCACCAACTGTAATTCGATAATCAGTTGCCTGGTTTGAAGAATGTCTTAATCCCAGAACAAGTCCCGGTGGAAGTTGAATGCTCCACTGGTTCGGATCTGAATTTTTATCGGGAATCATCCACCAGCTGTACCCACAATCCTGGGGGGCGCCGAGATCGCCTCCGTGCAGGAATATCAGCTCTGATCTGTTTGAATCCAATTGAAGAGCGGGCTGGTTCATGTTATGCCATAGATGCAGCACAAGTCCGGGAATGGATGAATAATCGATAGTGATAAATGGAACTGGTGATCCGCTCGCTTGAGCCACTTTCGTGCCTGATACGCAGCAGCTATCTGATTTCGCAGGGGGCACGGCATTCTTCAGATAGCAGCTGGGATAAGGTCCCTGGACTCCAGGCCTCACGTAAGTGAAAGCCTGGCAGTCCGGATCTGCAGCACAATATTGCTGACATATGCCTGGATCTGGGGTAGTTATATCGTATTTTCTGTAATCGCTACCTGGACGATCAGTGTTGTCTTCAAGACAAAAGGCAGGTATCAGGCACAAACAGATTATCATAAGTATTGATAAATATGTTATAGCACTATGCTTATTATGGTCTCCTGTCAACCGCATACTATTCAAACCCTCCACAAAAGCCCTATCCATCTCAATTATGCTGGAAGGACTGCAGCATTATCAAACCTGATTATCTGGGTGGTACCAAATCCTCCAGTCTGCTGAGTTACAGTCAGCACAGTCATTCCTGCGGGCCGAGTGACACTTAGAGTTAAGGTGCCACTGCTATGAGTGCTGCCTTTGGGCACATCAGCCCAGTTCAAAGTGAGAGTATTTCCTTTGATAGTGCCATATGCAATATTCGACCAGGAAGGATTCTGAGATTTTTCCTCACCATACCAGTAGACGTTGTTGCCGACTTGTGTAATATAGTACGTTCCACTGGGCTTGGTTGTATAGACTCCGGTCAGATCTAAAGATGCCCCTAATAGTCTATTATTGGCCCCTGAGATTGCTTTATATGAAGGCTGAACAGATTCTGCAAATCCAGATGGTATGATCGCAACAGCCAATACGGCAAATATGCTTATTATGCCCACTATTATATTTCTCATTTTATCTCACCTTTTCTTAGCTACACGCATTATTGGCAATATCCTGCATATACGTCTCATAGCTAATTGGATTTGCCTTATAGGGTTGATTCTCTGCTTCTGCAATATTTGCTGCCGTTTGTTCATCAGGAGCAAGTTCAGCTATTGGGAAGCATGGTTTTACCCAACTCTGAGGGTTGGTCATCTCGAAATAGAACCAATGTTCCTGTATCGCAGGGGATTTTGGAGCTGATGTTTCTGGGGGTGCAGGCTGTTCATACAAACCAAATCCATTAGGTGGCTGGATCAAGTTTGCAGAAGTTTCTGTAAGACTGAATAAAGGTTCGCCGAGGGACAATCCTATCATATCATCTGGCACTGATACAATGAAGCTTATCACATATTCGATATTCTTTCCGGAATATCTGCCACAGCACGCGTTCTCCCAATGAACAGTTACCTTGGAATCGTTAAAGAGGTCATCATGAGTAAGCTTTGTAAGATATGAGCCACCACCAAATAGGGCACCAATGCCGCAATCATCAGGTCTCCGCACTGTCGGCCAGAACTGGTGAAATTCTACGCCTACGAGTTTACACCAGAAGGGAAGTTTATTTGATGCAAAGAATACATCATCCCCATTATTCCCTGATACGCCGCATCCCGGATCGTGTGAGACATAAAGGCGGCCATTTTTCGCTATGTACTTATCATTTGAATCTCCTTGTGATAATTGGAAGTAGCTTTCTCCGGAAATTCGTTTATACATCCTTCTTTCAAATATCACCGATGTACTGGCCTCACCTGAACAGCCTTCAATATTTTTTGCCGTTACTGTAATAGTGTTCTCACCTGGAAACAGGTCATTAGTGTTGATGTTTAAATTGAAATCGCCACTCTTTAAAGGATTACCTGTAAATGTGCCTAAATAACGGGTGCCTGCATTCGTTGGCAGCCCAGCAGTTGTTGTTACTGTAACACTTTCCAGATCGGATATCGAGTCAACTCTGCTCTTCAGCTTAAATGTAGGGGACAAGGATGACACTATATTTTTACCTGGCAGGCTAGCTGGATTTGGCTCAATAATAGTTACGATTGGACTTGTGGTGCTATCACAAGGCTGAAGATTTAATGTTGTGCTGCTCTCACCGGAACCAGCGCAATTTTGGACCCTAACTATAACAGTGTTGGAGCCTAAAGATAGCATATCCTGGATTCCATTAACACTAAATGTGCCGCCACTACGTGGGAATGTATTATCACTTAAAAGATTCATCGAATTGCTGCCGCTTGATCCTGTTACAATTAGTGTAGCGCTCTCAAGAGGAGCTGCCGTGCTGACTGTACCCTGCAGATTGAACATATTGCCACGCACGACCTGCCCAGATGCAGGTTGCGTTAGCTTCACGGATGGAGCTTCAGCAGTATTGCATGATGGCGCAGGTCCGCTTGAATCGAATTCAACATCATCAACGGAGAGATGATTTGTCTGTGATTCACCATAAGTCTGCGGTGCAAAATTTATAATCACCTTTTTGATATTAGCACTATCTGATGTGACCTCCATAGATGTTTGGATAGGTGTAGGGCTAGCACTGGGCTGGAGTATTGCTGTAGCCTGACCTATTTGTGCTCCTGTAGAATCGAAGGCACGCATTAATACCGTTCTCTGGCCGGCGAGGTTATCGGAATATCCCACCCAGACCTTTACGTGCCTCTGCCCATTGGTAAAATTCATTTGAATGGGCTTAGTGCAAAATTCTCCGCCGTAACATTGCTCAATGGCTTTTGTGCCCGAATGCGCGAAGCCCTGATATCTCCAGGGAGCAGCTTCCTCTGGATAATCAATAACCCTTGGATAATTAAATTCAATCCCTTGGTAAGCATATTGATGAAAGACATTATCTCCGCCCGATAGGTCTTCAAAGCTGATCACTACGGGCGCAGTCGGCTTCATTGGAGGCATAGGATGGATTTTTGCGATCAAAACCCCAGATTTAATATATGATAATTCGGATATCGGCTGTGTCTCAGTTTGATTATTGAGGCTCCATGTGCCCTGTCCCGTCGGCAATTCTTTATTTGGCTTTTCCAGAGCAACAGCGATAATATTGCTATTTATTGACGTTAGATCTGCTTGCGATTGAGCTTCAGCAAATCCAAAAAATGTGATCGCAATAGCCGATAGAGCAAATATGCCTATCATGACCAAACATGCATTCCTCATCCAATTTGCCCTCCAACCCAACATAATCTTCTTCTGAAGATTGTCTGCCAATTAGAGCCTATTGATTAATCGTTTAAATAAGTTATCTTCATTACCCCGGAGATCATATAATATTGAGGTTCTGCAAAAGGTGCCAGAGTCGATTGGAATGAAAGATAAGACCATCCTAGAGGACTTCCGGAAGAGCTATCCTGAGAAGTTTGTGCCTGAGGATCAGGCATTCAGCCATATTCATGCAGGTGACAGAATATTCATAGGAACGGGGTGCGGCGAGCCACAATACCTTATCCATGCCCTCGTGGATTACACCAAGAGCCATCCAAAGGCATTCTTTGATACAGAGCTTATCCATGTATGGACGCTTGGAGTTGCACCTTATACCGATGAGACCCTCCAGGAGAACTTCAGGCTCGATTCATTCTTCGTCGGAGACAGCACCAGAAATGCAGTCAACCGCGGAGAGGCAGACTATACTCCCATATTTCTTTCGGCTGTTCCCGAGCTTTTCCGCAGGGAATTGATACCAGTAGATGTGGCTCTCATCCAGACCTCCCTGCCGGATAAGCACGGCTACGTGAGCCTCGGCATAAGCATCGATATAGTCAAGGCTGCCACGGAGAAGGCCGACATCATCATTGCCCAGGTAAACTCCAATATGCCGAGGACACACGGTGACGGCTTTATTAATTTGAATGATATCGATTTCATCATCGGCAAAGATGAGCCTCTTTTGGAGTATGCGATCAAGGCGCCCAATGATATTGTCCAGAGAATAGGAAAATATGTAGCCCGCATAATAGAAGACGGCTCTACTATCCAGGTCGGATACGGCATAATACCTGATGCAGTTGTCCCCAACCTGATGGATAAGAAGCATCTGGGGGTACATACGGAGCTTTTGAGCGACGGCATAGCGAATCTTATGAAGAGTGGTGTTGTCGATAACTCAAAGAAGGAGCATAACCCCGGTAAGACGATTGCATCATTCTGTATGGGCAGCCGGGAGACCTATGATTTCCTGGATGAAAATCCATCGGTCGAGTTCAAGAGGATCGATTATACCAATAACCCAATGATCATAGCCAGAAACAACCTTATGACTGCGATCAACAGCGCAATGGAGATAGATCTGACAGGCCAGGCAACCGCCGAATCATTGGGGGGAACATTTTACAGCGGCATAGGCGGTCAGGCGGACTTCATGCGTGGCGCTGTTCTCGCGCCTGGAGGAAAGACTATTCTTGCCCTGCCATCCACAGCCCTAAACGATACAGTATCCCGGATAGTTCCCACCTTACAGGAAGGCGCAGGGGTCACGCTGACACGGGGCGATGTTCACTACGTTGTGACTGAGTACGGCATAGCATATCTTTATGGAAAGAATATCCGTGAGCGTGCAATGGATCTCATAGCCATAGCTCATCCAAAGTTCAGGCCGTGGCTGATAGAGGCAGCCAGGAAGAGGACTCTGATCTATAAAGATCAGATCTTCATACCTGGAGAGAAGGGAGTATATCCTGAGGAGCTGGAGACCTATCGAACTACATCTACAGGGCTTAATATTCTTCTTCGGCCGGTGAAGATCGCCGATGAGCCGCTTTTGAAGGACTTTTTTTACAGGCTTTCAGAGAGCAGTATGTATTTGCGGTTCTTCTCGACAAGGAAGGATATGCCGCATCAGAGGCTTCAGGACTTTGTGGCCGTTGACTACAGCAGAAAGATGGAGATACTTGCTATCCTCCAGGACAAAGAGAAGGAGACAATAATAGGCCTGGGACAATATGAGCTGAATCCTGACATGCATACTGCAGAAGTCGCTCTGGTTGTGCTCGATAAATACCAGAACCAGGGCGTTGGTTCAGAGCTTCTTTCTTATCTCACGCTCCTTGCAAGGAGACAGGGACTGCTCGGATTCACAGCAGAGGTGCTTGTGGAGAATGCGCCGATGATGCATCTCTTTGAGAAGATGGGATTCGATATAGAGAAGAGGCGTGAAGAGGGGACCTATGAGATGCGGATGAGATTCCGGGGCATCGGCGGAGAAGATGGCTAAATTAGCCTTATGATGCATAAGAAATCGAAGAGATTACGGGCTGTTTTGGATCTATGGCTCTCTTTTGTGGGTCACGGCGAAAATATGCGCAAAAGAATCTCGCTATAGGGCTGCTCCATTATCAGAGGAGATTATCTCATTATCTGCGGTTCTGATTCCAATCGGCATCAGATGACTGATTTATGCCGGCCGGACAGCTATCAGCTGTTTTGCAAATTTATCCCGCCTGAAGATCACATATCTTCCAAAGGATACAGATGCTCTAATGAGCGAGCCGACTTGACAGGATTTATTTGATCAGCGGTATTATGCTTATCATTGCAGCGTTTAATTTGCATATTACTATTATCTTTTTCAAATAGTATCTATGATTGTAAATACGATCTAAATTTACGATTAATACAGTCATATTTGTTAATAAGGATAAAACTTACGAATTTGAGGTTGATGGATGGTAGAAAGCGTAGAAGATCCTAAGGGATTTGAGCTTACATCCGTCTGGCAAAGTCCAAAATTTGTATACGAACATCTTTCGTCCAACGAGGGTATCATAGCGAATCGCTAATACTTTGAGGGAATTTTAACTTTCTTCATATTTTCTAAACATCCATAAAGAACATTTTAGTCGCATGCGGTCGAAATTTTTTACTTTACTTTAAATTATGATTCAGCGTAAAACATAAATATTGAAAGAAGTAATAATAGTATAGGTGCCGATGAAATAAATCGCTACTGATTAAGAGATATATGGACGCACCCACGGAGCATAAGCAAAGGAATCCAAGCGAATCTGAATGCTATTGCTAATTCAAGGCTAAAGTATCAATGATAATCAAAAAGGCAAGCAACAATGAGGCCTGAGGATAGCAAATACTCATGGATACGAGTTACATTGAACAATCGAATATAAGGGTGTGAAAGCTGACGGAAGAAGAAAAAAGAGAATCAGAAGCGATTATTAAAACCTCTAATATCGGCAGAAGAACCTGATGCATGAGTATAATGAAGTTTAGGAGCTGATTGAATTGGCTGAAGAGCGAGGAAGGAGCGAGAGAGAAGGAAAGGGTTCCATGACTGTCGAAGAGGCAGGCCACAAGGGTGGCCAGCGAGTAAAGGAACTCATTGAGGAAGGAAAACAGGCTGAAGGAACTGAAACTGGAAAGAGAAGATCCGAAAGCAGATAGATAATATAATTCCAATATAGAGGAGATTTAAATAATGCCGGAAGAGAGAAAGAGAGAGGGAAAGGGCGGAATGACCGTTGCCGAGGCCGGACATAAGGGCGGAGAGAAGACCGCTCAAACTCACGGCAAAGAATTCTATGAGGAGATTGGCCACAAGGGCGGCCAGCGAGTAAAGGAACTCATTGAGGAAGGAAAAAAATCTGAAAATAAGTAAATGATGGTCATCATTACATTAAAAGGAGATGCAAATAATGCCAGAAGAGAGAAGAAGGACCGAGCGGGAAGGAAAGGGCGAAATGACCGTTGCCGAGGCCGGACATAAGGGCGGAGAGAAGACCTCTGAAACCCACGGCAGAGAGTTCTATGAGGAGATTGGCCACAAGGGCGGCCAGCGAGTAAAGGAACTCATTGAGGAAGGGAAGCAAGCGGAAGGCACCGAAACCAAAGCCAGGAAGAGAACCTAGAGCTATAGGTAAAACTAACATTTCTATTTAGGAGAGATAATAATGCCAGAAGAGAGAAAAAGAATGAGCAGGGAAGGAAAGGGATCTATGACCGTCCAGGAAGCCGGGAGGAGAGGCGGAGAGAAGACCGCTCAAACCCACGGCAGAGAGTTCTATGAGGAGATTGGCCACAAGGGCGGCCAGCGAGTCAGAGAGCTGATAGAGGAAGGAAAGAGAGCAAGGGGAGAACTGCAGGAAAGGTAAGCTCTCCCCCTGCAATCAGATAAGTGCCAAGCTAATATTATGGAATAATCGAAACAAGATAGATCCAGCATCAGTAAATCCTGACGCTGGATCTCTCTATCGTTTCCGCTCGGATATATTCGGCCAAAGCCAGCGCCATCTTTTAACGCTATCTTCAATTGTTTATTCCGGACTGGGATTTTGATCCTTTGCCTGTGCCCAGAGATCCTCAATTGAGAGTCCACTTATCACAGACCTGGGCTCTATCTTGAGCACATCTTCCGAGGAGTTTGCCTCTTCATCTCTCATCTTAACCAATAACCAGCCCATCTTTGTACGGGTGAAGGCATATCCACCTGTCAGCTTCTTGCCGAAGAGCCGCAATACGATATGGCCATTTTTTAGGGCATCGGCTATAGATATTGTTTTTCCATCCTTTTGGGTCATGTTCCTATAGGTGCCTTTATCCCAGATTATTACAGCTCCCGCTCCATATTGGCCCTTGGGTATAATTCCCTCGAAGTCCGCATATCTGAGGGGATGATCCTCGGTCTCCACTGCCAGCCTTTTATCGCTTGGATTCTTGGAGGGCCCTTTAGGAATCGCCCATGATTTGAGGACCCCTCCTACCTCCAGTCTGAAATCGTAGTGAAGCTTGCTCGCATCATGTTTCTGTACAATGAAAGTGCCCTCGACATTTTGCATGCTGCCGGGAAGGGGCTCAGGCGTGATACTGAAGTCTCTCTTTTCAATATAGGGTTTCAGCGAATCTTTAGGATTGGTTTTTGCTGTAGTTTTAGCCATAGTATCACCATCATTTAAACAAGGGCTGTATTCAGTTATAATTATGTTACTTTGACTGAATGGATATAAAGAGAATTGGATTATTTAGAAGATAAAAATTTTGGCACAGAAGTTTAAATTTTTGATCCGTTAGAATATCAATGATATGATCGCCAATATTATGAAGATAATTACCAACCATTTGGCTATATCCATCGATATTCCTGCGACTCCACGTGCCCCTAATGCTGCTGCAATAATGGCTAATACAAAGAATACTATTGCTAACCAAAGCAGACTTGCCATTTATATATCACCTCTATATCGACTAAAATATAGCCGATGTATATATTTGGTCTTCGCAACTATTTATAGTTTTTTCATAAGAGTTTCGATAGGCATAAGCCGCTTTAGTGAAGCTATCTCCTATAGTATGAATTTATTATAAATATTAGCGCACATTACTGCGAAAATTGCTCGGAAAGATTATATCATTTTAGGAAAAGGCTGTAACCACATGACAGATGTTCCTGATATCCCCTTGGAGCAGATCCAGCAGCGTGTTGTTGCAATGTGGATGGGAAGCTTCTACGGAAGCAGCGGCTACGTGGCACGCCGACTTGGCAAAAAGGGATTACGCGAGTTTCAAGATCAGGGAGCGCATCAGGTGGCGGCTACATTTAAAAAGCTGGGCCTGACAGAGCCGGAAGATATCGCTATGGCAATAGCTACCAATGATAAGAACCTCTTCGGAAGCATTATCGAGGTGGTTGAGGGAGAAGGCTTTACAGAGATCAGACGCATAAAGTGCGGATTAGTTGAAGGCGCAAAATCCTTTGCAAGGGTTGGAGCAACGCTTATCGCCAAGGAGCACTGCAAGACCTGTTCGGAGAGCCACTGGAAGAAGGTTTTTTCAAACCTGAACATGAAGATGGAATGCGAGAACACCGAGGATGGATGCGTTATGAGAATATCCAAGCAGTAGCCAATTGGAAATTATAGAAACATTTAAATCCCCCACAGTCAGGACCGTAGATACATGACAAGGTATATAATTTCAATCGCTATGCTCTTTGTGTTCGCTGGACTTATCAGCGGAATTGCCAGCGGAACAATGTGGCTGTACACCGATCCGACATTCTTCAGCGGAATTCAATCGGGCACTCCTGCCACATCCTTTGGATACCAGTCCACTTCAATCGGCACATTTACATCGCTTCATCTAACCCCCTTTGAGATCATCAACTCGCCGATCTTCCCGATGCTCGGACATGGTTTCTCTTTGAACGCCACACCTGCATCAGGACAAGCTCAAGGCGGTTCAGCTGTGGTCTCGCTTGGGAGCACTGGAAAGCTCGACACCACACCGCCTCAGATGACATTTAACGGTGGCACAGAGAACAACATGAAATATGCCCAGACCAAGTCATCGATTAGAGTAGGACAATCCGGAAGCTGGTCAAACCTAAATTCCCCTTGGCTGATCTGAAGAGAGCTGAGTTACAAGGAAGTCGCTCCAGACTCTCTCTTGATCCTCTTTGCGTGCCTGTACATCACAGCAAGCGCATCAGCAACCTGCTCCGGAGTCGAGAGGACTGGTATCCCGGCCTTCTCGAGCTTGATGACATCATCCAGGGCGAACTCTTTGCCTGCAACGCATGCAATTATTGGCTTGCCCTTATAATCGATGCTCTTCAGGGCATCGACGTAGCTTTGAAGTATCTCAGCCTGCAGCACGACGATGAAGCTTCCCACATCGCTGCTGTCCACACCGATCTCTATCGTCTTTTTGACAGTATCCGCATTCTGGCTGAAGGTGTAATCCACCGGATTGAGGCCGCCGACATATTCGGGGAGAAGCTCCATCAGCCTTGCCTTTAGCTCAGGCGTGAGCTCTGCAAGCCTCATGCCGTTATCAGTTATTGCATCTGCCGCTATGACTCCCAGGGAGCCCGCATAGGTTATTATGAAAACGCCGTCACGATCGGGGAATGGCTGCTTGGATATCGCCCTGGCCAGGGTGAACATATGCTCGTAATCCCTGGCCCGAATAACTCCTGCCTGACGAAACACGGCGCTGAAGATCAGATCGTTTCCTGCAAGCGAAGCCGTATGAGATGCAACCGCCTTTTTGCCGGCCTCGGTCCGGCCCGACTTCAGGATTATAACAGGCTTCTCCAGGGTAACCTCTTTGGCTACATCGATGAACCTTCTACCTGCCTTGACGGACTCAAGATACATGCAGATGACACTCACGTTCTCGTCCTTGCTCACGGCCTCAAGCATATCTGTTTCATTGATATCCAGCTTATTGCCGATGGTCGCGATTATGCCGAAGTCCATGATATGCCGCAGCCCCCAGAGCATTCCTGCAGCGCAGACGCCTGCCTGAGAGATAAGGCCGATGTTGCCTTTGCTGAGGGCATCGACTATGCCTATCGATTGGACCATGCTGCAGTGAGTGTTTATGATGCCCGAGCAGTTCGGGCCGAGGAGACGTGCCCCGTATTTGTCTGCGATGTCCTTCATCTGTAGCTCTATCTCTTTGCCTGACTGTCCGAGCTCAGCGAAGCCTGCAGATTCGACGACGATGTAGCGAATGCCGCACTCGCAGCACTCCTCTACAACATCGGGCGTCATGCCCGCCGAAACAAGTATTATCGCCACGTCCACTGGACCCGGGACATCGCTGATCCTCGGATATGCCTTGATCCCATGGACATCTTTTGCTCTCGGGTTTATGGGATAGAGCTTGCCTTTGAAGCCGTGGCTGACGAGGTTGGTGAAGACGTTCCAGCCAAGCTTTCCCGGCGTGCCTGAGGCACCTATAACGGCGACGCTTCTTGGATAGAAGAGGTCGTGAAGATCCTGCTTTGTAGATCCTGCTGGCTCTGAAACCGGCCTATTCCCGGGGCCCAAGATTATTCTGGCATCAACAACGGTGTAGCCGTCGGGATAAAGGAAGACCGGATTCAGATCCATCTCCGATATCAAGGAGTGCTTTGCAACGAGATCCGATATCTGCAGCAGCAATCGCTTCAGGGAGGGAATATCGGCAGAATGGCCTCTGTAGCCCTTGAGCAATGCATAGCCCTTGATCTCCTCTATCATCTCAGAGGCATCGGATTCCGAAATAGGAATCGATCTGAATGAGACATCCTTGAGAACCTCGACGAATATGCCTCCAAGGCCAAACATCAACACAGGGCCGAACGTCGAGTCCTGGGCTACGCCTATGATTGCCTCCAGCCCGGGTTCTGCCATCCTTTGTACCGAAATGGCTATCTCTTTTTTATCGCTGAAAGCTGACTCGATTTTGCGATAGGCGTTTCGAACATCATCCTCGCATCTGAGGTTGAGCTGGACTCCGCCTGCATCTGATTTATGAACTACATCAGGAGAGAGAACCTTCAGCACGACAGGCGCTCCAATTGAGTTGAATAATTTGACTGCCTCATCTTCTGATTTAGCTACGCTGGAGCCTGAGGTCGATATCCCAATGCTTTCCAGAATTGCCTTGCTCTCATTCTCCATGAGATAGCTTCTGCCCTCATTTCGGGCACGATCTATTATTTCATTTAGTGGTTCTGCCATGTTCGATCCCAGAATTGATAATCGCATTTTTCAGCTCTTTAGAGCCTCTTTTTTGCTAAATATCTTGTCCGCCAATGCCTTGATGACTGATATCTCATCAGCTAATATGTTATCAGCTAATATGTTATCATCTAATATGTTATCAGTTAATATCCTGTCGGCCAATGATCATGTGCCTTATACCTGCGTAAGAGTGCATTATCCATCGATCATCTCATCTAACTAGAGTGCTCATAAACTTTTTGTATCGAAATTAGCACGTACTGATGGATATATTGCCAGAGCGATGCTCTTATCTCAGATAAAAACCTATATTTTTTCATGGATAAGAATATGGATTTGGATAAAGATCTTGTCCAGGTTATTCTTGAAAAGGAGCCATCCATCAAAAATCCCGTCGTAATTGAAGGCTTTCCCGGAATCGGCCTGGTAGGCAACATCGCAAGCCAGTACATCGTAAACGAACGCAAGATGACATACCTTGGAGCGATGAACTCAAGATTCTTCCCGCCACTTGCAGTTCTGCTTGGCGGAATCGTGAACATGCCTGTCAGAATTTATGAGGACGTTGAGAAGAACTTGGTTGTTCTGACCGCAGACATCCCCGTCCATCCGCTTGCCTCATACGATATTGGAAAAGAGATAGTCTCCTGGGCAGAATCAATAAATGCAAAAGAGATGGTATGCCTCGCAGGGATAACTGTGATGAGCGAGCAGCACAGGGTCTTCACAGCCGTGAGCAAGAAGGAGCTTCTCGATAAAATAAAGGGAATGGCCGAGGTCTTCGAGCTCGGCACAATAACCGGTATAACTGGAAGCATAATGAACGAATGTAAGATAAGAAATATGCCTGCAATATGCTTCCTCGGGGAGACGGCCAGCGCAGATCCCGATCCGAGGGCGGCTATTGCAGCAATAGAAACTTTGAACAAGGTATATAATCTAGGGGTCAGTACCAAGAAGCTTGAGGAGCAGGCGGAGCAGATTGAGACTCAGATGCGCCAGCTTGCACAACAGCTCAAGGCCGCAACACCCGGCGAAGACCAGACACAGCTGCCTAAGGAGTTCCCGATGTATGGGTGATTGTTATGATCTACACCGCATTAACTGGGATAGCACGGCATGTGATAAAGGAGCTTCTTGCCGCTAGAGTCAGAACTGTGGAGATCAGGAGCCCAAACAACTTCTTTGCGCTTCTCAATGTACAGCCAGGCGATAGGATCTTCCTTACGGAATCGAGCGCGTCCGATGTTGTGAGCGGCACAAGAGGCCTGATTACAGATGTGCAGGCGCTTCAAGTGGTGACCCACAGGGTAATTCAGTCAAGCGAAGACTACTACGAGGAAAGAGAGGCACAGGCAGCCAGGGTGCAGCTTCACTTATTCGGAATTGGGCGCGTCCGAAGGGCTGCAGCTACAGAGGTCGGAGAGATCGGGGCTCCACTCAGGCTGGACGTGGAAGAGGTCAGGTACTGCGATGCTCGGTGAAGCGATTTTTTTTTAGATTTTTATATTTTCAGAAGTTATGGACAAATATCGAATAGATACTCAGCATAGTTTCCAAGAGGACAATGAGCATGGCACGAACAATCGTAGAGATAAATGAGAAGATAGCACGTGGAGACGCCATCGTGTTAACCGCTCAGGAAGTCTGCGATATCGTAAAGAGCGGCGGAGATCTTACAATTGAAGATGTTGATGTGGTCACGACAGCTACTCGTGCCATCATGAGCGGAACCTATGCAGTGCTATCGTTCCCCATTGCCGATCCTTGCTCATTTGTCCGGGCAGAGCATGTGCTTATCAACGGCGTTCCTGGAAACGTTGGTCCGTGCCCGAACGAGCGCCTAGGCATCATAGATCTGATGGTCTTTGGCACATCACACAGCAAAGAGAGGCCGGATTATGGCGGAGGACATCTATTCAGAGATCTTGTCGAGGGCAAGGAAGTTCAAGTTAAGGTTGATACAGAGGAGGGCAGTTCATTTGAGAAGGCTATAACGCTAGAAGATATACCTTATGCCCGCATCTTCTCCACACGCAATGCTTTCATGAACTATGTAGCCTTCATCAATCCTGGAAGCTCTCAGCTTTCAACGATCTTCAATGCTGTAGATTTCCCTCCAGGATTGACCTGTGCCACTGTTTCAGGATGCGGCCAGATTAATCCGATCAAGAACGATCCTTATCTGGAAACAATAGGCGTAGGCACACGGATTCTCCTGAACGGTGCACAGGGGTTCGTGGTGGGCACAGGCACCCGCAGCATGAAAACGAGGCCGAATCTACTGGGGCTTGCAGATATGCACCATATGGACCCGGAGTACATGGGAGGATTTGTGACATCTGCAGGGCCGGAGTGCATAGGCTCCTGGGCTGTGCCGATCCCTGTGCTGAACGAATCCATCCTGGAGAACATAAAGAAACTTGACAGAGACATATCTCTTCCGATCATGGATGTAAATATACGGCAGACGATCTGCAAGACAAATTATGAGGATGTATGGGGCGGATCGGATTTGGAGATTGAGCTTGATCCGGGCAGGTGCGTGAGCTGCAAGAGCTGTGCTGTTGAGCCCGTCTGTCCCATGAGGGCGATAACCTTTGAGAAAGGCCGGATCGAGCGGGATAAGGAGAGATGCTTCAACTGCGGCTTATGCGCATCACAATGCATCGGAGGAGCCTTCAAAGCCAATCTGGGTATAGTCAACTTTGAAGGCAAAAGGATTCCGATTCTTGTTCGCCAATCTGATAGGGCCAGGGCGATTAGGCTGGCAGAAACGCTCAAATTGCAGATCCTTAAGGGATCTTTCAGGATTACCCAAATGGTAGAGCATATATAATTATATAATTTGACATCCAATGAAAATCATAGAGGACTCGGACTGCCTCATGAATCATCTGAACGGGGGCTGATGCCCTCCAACATATCCTTCAGATCACCTATCTTCACGGGTTTGCTGATATAGCCATCCATCCCTGCCCGGAGACACTTCTCCTGATCGCCTTCGAGCGCGTAAGCAGTCATGGCGATAATTTTTGGCCGATTCTCAGGAGGCCAGCGCTGAGTGATTATTCGAGCTGCCTCAAGGCCGTCCATCCCGGACATCTTGATATCCATGAGCACAACATCATAGGGCCGGCGCTCTATCGCTGAAACGGCCTCCAGTCCACTGGCTACAACATCGGCCTTATAGCCAAGCCTTTGAAGCATCTGGATAGCTACCTTCTGGCTGGATTCATTATCCTCGGCCAGCAGTATCTTCAGAGGTTTACTCTGTACCTTTCTTTCTTTTTGTATCTCATTTTTCGCATCTCTAACCCTAGATCTGGATAATATTTCTATCAATATCTTACATAGTTGAGAGGGCTTGATGGGCTTGGTCAGGTATGCATGATCTGAGGGCAGATGCTGTCCAATAGAGGTCAGTATCACCAGAGGCATAACCTTGTTATATTTGCGGATATTCTCCGCCAGCCTCACACTGTCCATATTCTGGCGATTTATATCAAGTATGGCGATATCGAACTCGTCCCCCCTCTCAATCCTTTGCAGAGCATCATCCGGAGAAGCTATAACCGTCGGGTGCATGCCCCAGGAGTATGCATAGCCTCCGAGGATTCGGCGGTTGCTCTTGTTGTCATCAACTATGAGGATGCTCCTGCCAATGAGCTGAGGCTGAGGTTCTGTTAAGTGGCTCTTCGCCTCGACATGGACTTCTTCCAGAGGAATCGTGAAGTGGAATGTCGAGCCTTCTCCAGGGCGGCTCTCAGCCCAAATCCTTCCGCCCATAAGATCTACAAGCTTCTTGCTTACTGCAAGGCCAAGGCCGGTTCCGCCATACAAGCGAGAGGTTGATGGCTCCATCTGGCTGAAGGGCTGGAAGAGCAGGCTCATATGATCCTCTGAAATTCCGATGCCTGTATCCTCGACGGCGAAATGAACAGTTTTGCCTCCATCCTCGCTTAAGGACACCGAGAGCTTGATCTCTCCCTTATCTGTGAACTTGACTGCATTGCTCAGAAGATTGCCAAGCACCTGTCGAAGCCTTCCGTAATCGCCGATGATAGTCTCGGGAACGCCTCTATCAATCATATAGGCCAGGTTCAGGCCTTTCTCAGCTGCTTTAACGGATACAAGGTCAAGGGCTTCCTCAACGTTAGAGCGCAGATTGAAGGACCGCTTCTCAAGGACGACCTTATCGCTCTCTATCTTGGAGAAATCGAGGATATCGTTGATAATTGCCAGGAGGGCTTCACCGTTGATCCTTATGAGCTCGAAATTTTCCTTCAGCTGAGGCTCGAGATCCTCACTGCCCAGGAGATCTGCCATGCCGATGATTGCATTAAGAGGCGTCCTTATCTCGTGGCTCATATTCGCCATGAACTCCGCCTTCACCCTTGCCGCTGCCTCAGCGGCCTCTTTGGCCTTCCTCAATTGTTCTTCAGCCTGCTTGTAAAGCGTTTTATCTACAGCAGCGCAGGTTATCCCGACTATTTTGCCTTTTGAATCGTATAGCGGCTCGATGGTTATATCCTGAGTAATGGTATTTTCATTATAGGTTACATCTGCCTCTTCGCGTGCGCCGACGCCTGTTTCAAGTACCCTTCGCTTGATCTCCGTTAAACGCTCCGCCTCACTAAATCTGAAAAGTTCATAATCGGTTCTGCCCAGGATTTTGTCAGGCCCGACACCGGCAGGGAAGTTATAGATCCAGGTATAACGGAGTTCTTTATCTTGATTAAAAACCATTATCGGAGAGTTTTTGAGAGTTACTCTGAAGCGCTCCTCACTATCTTGGAGCGCTCTATTTGCGCTCTCCAGGTCACGAGTACGCTCCAGGACTCTAACCTCAAGCTCATTTTTAGCCTTAGCAAGCGCTTCCTCTACCTTCTTTCTGTCGGTTATATCGATAATAGCTAGCCTGTACTCTAAATCGGGCTTTTCTATAAACGTGCCCTCAACGTAGGCATTGATCTTCTCCCCTGTGCTCTTAAGAAGGCAGATCTCGCACTTTTGCTTGACTTCAGTAAAGTACACTTCATGACAGAAAGCATCGAGAGTCGAACGGTCCCTGAGTGTGACATAAAGTTCAAAGCGTTTATTCAAAAGGCAGCTTCTCTCTGTTCCAAGGAGCTCTGCACCTGCCAGGTTTACCTCACGAATGACCCCATGCTTATCGAGGGTGAAAAGTCCAAAGGGAGCAAAATCGTAGAGATCCGAGTATTTAGTCAGTGCAACCTCAGCCTCAAGCTTTGCACGCTTCAGCTCTTCATTCTGCATCTCAAGCTCAATCTGGTGGACCTGCAACTCGTGAACTAAAGCCTGAGCATCTTCTGTTCCAGAGGAAACTGTCTGATTGCATTCCTTCTTCAAAAGATCCTCCGCCCTTTCGCGCAGTTCATGTTTTGGATCTGATTTCATTTTGATTCATACCCTCCCGGTTAAGAGACAAGCGCTTTCCGATCTGTTACATCCTCTATGGCGATTAGGATCCTCTGCTTCTGTTGTTCATCAAGTGCTACTCTTCGGGCATTGAGCAGCATTCTTCTGTAACCTATCCTTGGAAATTTATGATCCACCTGGAAATTCTCAACCTTTGAGTTTTGTGGAAGGACTTTCTCCAGGAGCTCTCGGAACTTTGGTATGTCCCATTGTCCATTTCCAAGGTTGTAAAGGAGCTGGCCTTCAGTCTCCTGGGGCGATACATCGAACATTTTATAGAAAGATGGATTAGCCGAAATGATCCTCAGATCCTCACCCAGGATTAATAGCGGCTCCCTGATCGTTCGGATAATTCCCTCTGCAAGCTCGCTTCTCTCTTTCAGGTTTTCCGTCGCCTTTTTCAGTTCTGTGATATCAGAGAATGTGATAACAACGCCATCGATGACATTTTCAGTTGTCCGATATGGCACGATATGCATCCGATACCAGGTTCCGTTCTTTGCTTCAACTTGAACCACCTTTGGCATCAGATTCGAGAGCACGTCCTTTACATCATCTGCAAGGCCATCGTATCTCAAGTTGCTCGAGATATCGGTGATCGGGCGACCTATATCGCTTGATATAAGGCTGATGATCTTGGAAGACTGAGGCGTGAATCTCTTGATCTTAAGGTTATTATCCACAAATATGGTCGGGATCTGAGTGCTGTTGAGGATGTTCGTCATATCGTTGTTGGCCATGGTCAGTTCTTCATTCTTGGATTGAAGCTCAGAGTTAAGGGTTGTCAGCTCCTCATTGAGCGACTGCAGTTCTTCTTTGGATGTAACGACCTCTTCGTTCGTAGATTGAAGCTCTTCATTTGTCGACTGAAGCTCCTCGTTTGCAGACTTCAGCTCTTCCTGTGAGGTCTCCATCTCCTCGATTACAGTCTGAAGATGCTCCTTTGTGCTTTGAAGCTCCTTTTCGAGAGACTTATTGATTGCCTCAAGCTCAGATCCGGTGCCATGTTTTCCATCCGGGGCTTTTGGCTCCTCTGGCGGTATCTCCACATCCTCGAACTCGACCATCAGCAGCCCACGCATGGACTCAGGCTCACCCAGGGGCGTGACCTTCAGATTGATCGGCTGATCTGATCCATTCGTCTTGACCCACAGACCCTTCATGATCACCTTTTGCCTGTCTGTAACCGCTTTGCGGATGGCGATGCCGAGTTCAGCCCGGAGTCCCTCACGGGCCATAGCGTATACGTTCAGGTTCGCCTTTCCGACAGACGGCTCAAGGTATTTGCCCGTTCTGCGTGTTGTGTATATGATATCGCCGCGATCGTTTATGATCGCAACTGGCGGCACGATTGTCTGAATTATGACCTTCTGGGCTTCATCTATAATTTTGGACTCAGAGTACTTTCTCTCCTCTCTTCCTCCAGCTATCCTGGGCTCATATGTTATCGGCGATATTGGAAAATCAATAACCGGGGGTCTTCTGGAAAGTGGCGTCTCCCTGCGCCCGAATAGCTTCCATTTATGATCCAGAGGCTCGAAAAGGTCCGTGAAGTTGCCTATGGATTCTGATGATCCCAGAAACAGAGTGCCTCCTGGATTAAGAGAGTAATGGAAGAGAGGCATCAGCTTTTTCTGCAGTTCTGAGCTCAGGTAAATGAGCAGATTTCGACAGCTCAGTATATCGAGCTTGGTGAAAGGCGGATCGACGAGAACGTTCTGAACCGCAAAAACTATCATCTCCCTGATCTCCTTCTTAACGCGGTAGTGGTCGTCCTCTTTTATGAAAAAGCGTTCCAGGCGCTCGGGCGTCACATCCTGGGCGATATTGGCCGGATAGACCCCCTGGCGGGCTACATCGATTGCACCTTTATCTATGTCTGTCGCATACACCTGGATCTTGAAGTTGTTCCTTACTTTCATATCCGATAGGAATTCTTTGAGAATAATTGCGATTGAATAGGCCTCCTCGCCTGTAGAGCATCCGATCACCCAGACTCTAATGGGTTCCCCAGATTGCTTGTCTTTCATAAACTCAGGAACTGCCTCTTTTTTCAATGCTTCAAACGCCTCGGGCTCCCTGAAAAAGCTCGTGACTCCAATCAGGAGCTCTTTGAAGAGAAGGTCGACCTCCTGGGGATTCTCCTGAAGGAAGCGGACGTAATTGTTTATATCTGCGATCTGGTGGACACTCATCCTCCGCTCGATTCTGCGGCGAACTGTGCTCTTCTTGTAAAGGCTGAAATCGTTTCCTGTCTGGGCCCGGACGAGAGCGAAGATCTTTTGAAGTGCCCCAACCGCTTCCTTCTTCTCGGCGGGAGGAACCTCCCTCAGCTGGTAATATTGGTTCGCATGCTTGAGCAGCCTCTCAGGCAGCTCATATGTAGGTGCGATATAATCAACAAGGCCTGTGGCGATAGCGCTCTGAGGCATTCCGCTATACTTAGCTGAAGTGGGGTCTTGGGCCATCACAGTTCCGAGCTTCTCTTTGATGGCTCTGATGCCTAAAGTTCCGTCAGTTCCCATTCCTGAGAGGATGATAGCAATGCTCTTCTCTCCCTGATCCTGTGCCAGATGCCTTAGGAAGAAGTCAATAGGCATTCTGAGCCCGCGCGGCATGGAGGGTTCAAGCAGCTGCAAGACCCCATGCATGATTGCCATATCTTTGTTCGGCGGAATTACATAGACGTGGTTGGGCTCAATCTTCATTCCATCCTTTACCTGCACGACTTCCATCGGCGTGAACCGCTGGAGCAGCTCGGGCATAAGGCCTTTATGAGTCGGATCGAGGTGGGGAACAAGAACAAACGCGAGGCCGGTATCTTCAGGCGTATTTTTGAAAAACTCCTCGAATGCCTCCAAGCCTCCGGCTGAACCGCCCATCCCCACGATGTAGAGAGGCTTCCTTTGTCCGTTCTGCTCAGGTGCGCTTTCCTTTTGCGGAGGTTCGGTTTCTTTTTGGGATTCGTCCTCTTCTGAATCTTTATCACTCGGGATCATGCGGGTTCCCCTCAGGTCAGTGAGATAAGGCTGGCATTATTACGCCACTTCTCTAAATCTAATCATACCCTTGCGGCTTAGTATAATTATTTTTGCTTGAAAGTTCCGCCAGCGAATGGCTGTGATTCCGCCAATATTATTTCCGTTAATCCCCTGATGCTCTCTTAAAAGATTTATTCAATTTTTATTTTCTAAATTTCGATCTGATGTACTTCAAGCTGTGAATATGCTCTTCGTGTTTAAATGTTCAATTAAAGACATATACGACCCAGATTCGAGGGTATATATAAAGGAACATAATATCTGATAACCTACATATCTGGCTATAATCTACAACTGATACTCTTTATAGGGCAGAGGCGATGATAATGGAGAAAAATCGCATAATAGCAGCATTGCTTATCACACTCATTGCTGCTATCGTCATCGGCATTTTATCGCTTTCAGACAGCAAGCAGGAGTGGCGTGTGAGCGATGAGGGAGTCCTCGAATATTCTATCACAGCGCCCGAATATCAATTGATGCCACTGAAAGCCGAAAACAATACAACTCTTTATGATATCGAATTTACAAGCAGGGGTACTCAGATATCGGGACTCCTCCTGGTGCCGGGGCAGTTGAATGGTGATAAGGCAAAAAATGGTAAGGCAAAAAGCGTTCCAGGCATAGTTTTGCTTCCAGGAGCGACTGTAACGAAAGAGCGAGAGCAGGGTCTTGCAAAATATCTGTGCAGCCTGGGATATGCAAGTATTACCCTTGATCAGCGCAACCTGGGCGGCATAGATATGGACGGCGATCTGCAAATGTTTCTGAAAGGCCAGGAGCCGACAGAAAATAAGATGGTTTACGATGCCCTCGCTGCAGCAGAGATCCTCAGGAGCAGGCCGGAGATTGATCCAAACCGTATCATATACGCCGGCGAAAGCAATGGAGCGCGTTTTGCGATCATCGCCTGTGCTCTGGACCCCAAGGCATGCGGCGTGATTGCCCTCAGCACATCAGGCTTCGGTGTGAATCAGGCAATTGCCTCAGGAATGCTGAACAACCCTGAGATGATCCGGTTTTACAGATCGATTGACCCTGAGACGTATCTTGCCAGGATTCCTCCAAGAGAGCTGGTGATGATGCATTCACAACAGGATCCGATCATTCCTTATGAGCAGGGGCTGGAACTCTTCTCGAAAGGATCTGGGCCGAAGGCGTTTTACGCTGTAAACTGCTCAGTGCACGGTCGCTGTGCTGATATGGACACGTTTATTAAAAGGGAGCTGAAGAATATGAGCTCCTGAATTATTTCCCGAAATATTCGGCAACCTTCTTTATCTTCTCCCTGATTGGGATTCCCTGAGTACATACCTCTTCACACTTGCCGCATTCCTGGCATTGAGATGCAAATCCAGGGCTTCCACCAAACATGCCGCCGAGAGCTATCTTGTAGTTAATTTTTGCGACTTCAGGGGCATCGAACATGCAGGCTGTATTGTACATCTCAAAGCATTCAGGAATGCTGACGTTGGATGGACAGGGCATACAATATCTGCAGCCCGTGCAGGGAACCTTGACCCTTCTCTTGTACTCTGCCTTGACATCTTCGAATAGACTGAGCTCCTCCTGTGTGAGCGAGTTAGGCAAACCTGTGGAAGCGTACGACACATTTTGCACCACTTGTGGCATGGTTGACATGCCCGATAGGATAACTGTTACCTCAGGATGGTTCCATACCCACCGAAGCGCCCATTCGGAAAGGCTATGCTGAACTGGAGCCTTCTTCCATATCGCTGTGATTGCAGGTATATCTTTAGTTAGCATGCCTCCCAAGAGCGGCTCCATAACAACAATGCCGAGACCTTTATCGGCTGCATATTTCAGTCCAACTGTCCCTGCCTGGTACTCCTCATTCATGAAATTGTACTGGATCTGGCAGAATGTCCAGTCATAGGCATCTACGATCTCTTTGAACACCTCCACCTTATCATGGAATGAGAATCCTGCATATCTTATCCGGCCATCGGATATGGCATCATCCAGAAACTCCGTAACCCCAAGCTGGTGGAGTTTATCCCAGAATGGTTTCACAAGTCCGTGGATAAGATAGAAATCGATGTGATCGGTCTTCAGGCGCCGGAGCTGCTCTTTAAGGCATTTATCCATCTCCTTCCGCGAATTTATCATCCAGCTAGGAAGCTTTGTGGCCAGATTCACCTTCTCACGATATCCGTCTTTCAGAGCACTTCCCAGAAACGGCTCGCTCTCCCCGTTATGATAAGGATAGGCGGTATCAACATAATTGACTCCCTTATCGATTGCATATCTCAGCATTTCAGTCGCTTGCTTTTGATCGATTTTGCCGTCCTTCTTTACAGGGAGGCGCATGCATCCGAACCCGAGGATCGAGAGCTCGGGCTTAACATTGTTCATCTTTCTGTATAGCATAGTCTCACACAAGATACTGAGCTTAAGATTGTACTTTTGAATCTCAGCTAACTCAACGATTTTTCTGGGCCATTCTACCTCGCAGCTCGTCTATATTCAGAGGATTAAGAGGTTTGCAGATGATCTCGTTAACTTTTAAATTTCTCAAATGCTGGGTTGAGGCTGCCTGCACCACCAGAGCAGTATCGGATCCACTGCCGGTCCCGGCTATCGCTATCACCTTCTCGCCGCTTGCAATGTGACCCCCATCTGTAGCCATTAGAACTATCTCGAAGCATACTTTGACTCCCTGACAGAAGCAGCGAAGCAGGTTTGCCATAATAGTTCCGCTATTTGATCCATAGAAGTCATCGGTATGAAAGAGCATTGTGCCGAAGTGCACTTCATGACCGGATTCTCTCAGGGCTTTGACCAGCTCTTGTGGAAATGCATTTGTATCTCTGTGAAAGTCAAACTGATGAGGCACTATAATCAATTTTATGCCGCTATCCTTAAAAAAATCCATGGCTTTTCTAGCCGTTGAGCCTGTGGTCGATGCGATGACCAGCTTCTTTATTCCTGAACCTTTTAGCCTTTCTTGAACCAGCCTGAAGACCGCCTCAGTATTCTCAGGCTTGATATCTTCAAAGTAGACTATCTTGCTCTCCATAACTACCTCGCCCTTACTACCTCGCCCTTATATAATGCTCTCCAACTTTTATATATGCTTAGATGCTTGTATCAAGGTTTCCTTATCGTTTCCCATATTAGGAATGCAAAATTATATATCATTCACATAACGTATATTTAGATGGTAAAATAGGAAATCTTTCAATATTGATACATCCGTGCACTCATATCATTGCAGAATTTTATCATATACAGCACGAATGATAAAAAAATCAAATCATTTTCCCAGCTCAATTTTGGGATACGATCAGTATGAAGGGTGAAAGATGGCAAAAGCAAGAGAATCTGAGTTCATAGGAAGTGTGTGCGGTAAGTTCTGCTCCGTCCTCCCGATCCTCGGCTGGTCACGTTCTTACAATAGGCAATGGTTATCGATGGACTTCATAGCTGGCATCACCCTTGCAGCATTCACCATACCTGAAGATCTGGCATATGCCTCCCTCGCAGGTCTCCGACCGGAGATGGGGCTATACGCAACTTTGATGGCCTCGTTCATCTATTTTCTGACCGGAACATCCAGACAGCTTTCCATGGGTCCGACCTCATCTCTCTCCATTCTAATTGCAGCCGAACTCTCCAGTCTTGCTTTGAATCCCGATCAATACATAGCTTCGGCAACATTCACAGGTTTTCTAATGGGCATCATCGCCATATTTGCCTATCTTTTCCGGTTTGGCTTTCTCTCAAAGCTCATTTCCAGCACTGTTTTAACCGGCTTCGTTGCCGGTGCCGCAGTCTACATTGCATCCAGCCAGATTGCCACTCTACTTGGAGTTCCAGGCGGAGGCAGCCTGTTTACAGAAAGGATATCGAACGTAATCTCTCATATTCATCAGGTCAATCCGGCAAGTCTCGCTCTCGGCCTTGCGGCAATATTGGTCTTGGTCCTGATGAGGCGTAAATATCCCACAATCCCCTGGACACTGGTTGTAGTCATTGGCTCGATATTGTTGATATCTTTCACAGATTTAAAAAATTTGGGTATTGCCGTTGTGGGTTACGTGCCTCCAGGCCTTCCTCCTCTCAGGATTCCGATCATTCCATCAAGCGACCTTGATGCTATCTATGCCCTGGCAGGTGGTTGCTTCCTGCTTGCGTATGTTGAGCAGATGGGAATCGTCAAGACACTCGCACGAGAGAATGATTACGATATCGATGAGGGCCAAGAGCTGCTCTCGATGGGGCTGTGCAATTTAGCTAACAGTCTGGCGCACGGTTTTGTCGTTGGAGGAAGCTACTCGAGGTCATCTGTCAACAACCAGCTTGGCGCAAAGACGCAGCTTGCTGGAGGTATTACTGGACTGATCGTCATGATTGTTATCCTCTTCTTGACAGGCCTTCTATCAAATCTTCCCCATACTACCCTCGCAGCCATAATTTTAGTTGCAGTTCTAAACCTTGTGCATTTGAGCTGATCCAGAGATTCTATCACCCCCGTGTGGTTGTTATGGGAAAAGTTCCTGGGTCAGATGAGTTCGCAGAGATCAATGGCCATCCGGAGAATAAGCAGATTGATAACACGTTGGTGCTCAAGATCGAGTCAAATCTCCTTTTCTTCAATGCTGACAGTGTTCTAAAGGATATTCTCCGCTGTATGGCAGGGAGCCCCCGGCATGTAAAGCTGCTAGTTCTTAATCTGGAATCGTCGCCATTTATCGATATAAGTGCAGCCGATATGCTTCGACATCTGCATGATATTCTGAAGAAAAGAGGGATAGACTTGAAAGTGGCACGAGCATCGGCTCTTATGACGGAGAGATTGAGGAGAACTGGACTCATAACCCTTCTAGATCAAACTGATCCGGAAGAGAGAGTCACTAAAGTCATTGAGGAATGGCGGAACCTATCGGTCATTACAGATGAGACATAACCAACCTATACAGCTGCATTAGAGGCGATTGGCATTTGGCAGATCTACCCCGTGAGACCAAGCTCTTTCATAGCCTTCTTGTATTCTGTAAATAGTTCTTTAGTGGAATGTTACATCAATTTTAAATTTATTCAAGGTCAATATAGTTTGTTATGGGAAACAAAGATGATAAAAAGAAAGACCTGACTCCAATACAATTTCATGTTACCCAAAAATGTGGAACAGAGCCTCCTTTCAATAACGAATTCTGGAATAACAAGAAAGCAGAAATTTATGTAGATATAGTCTCAGGCGAGCCTTTATTCAGCTCTCTTGATAAATTCGATTCGGGAACAGGATGGCCCAGCTTTGTGAGGCCCCTTGAAGATGCCAATATTGTCACAAGAACTGATAATAGCCATGGAATGACCTGTGTGGAGGCTCGAAGCAGGAAAGCAAATTCCCATTTGGGTCATGTATTCGATGATGGTCCAAGACCTACGGGACAGCGTTATTGTATTAACTCTGCGGCTTTGAAATTTATACCAGCTGAGGATCTAGCGAAAGAGGGTTATGGAGAATATCAAAAGCTATTTGACAAGCAGAAATCTACAACAGAAGATTCAAAATATGAGCTGGCTACCTTTGCAGCTGGCTGCTTTTGGGGTGTGGAATCTTGCTTCAAGCAGCAAAAAGGCGTAATAGAAACTACCGTAGGATATACGGGTGGAACTTATCCTAAACCAACTTATCGAGACGTTTGCACTGGCATAACAGGACATGCCGAAGCAGTACAGGTAAAATATGATCCGAATATTGTCTCATACGAAGATCTTCTAGCCATTTTCTGGAGGATGCATGATCCCACCACGCCTGACCAACAAGGGCCGGATATAGGAACTCAGTATCGATCTGCAATCTTTTATCATAATGAAGCTCAGAGGATAGCTGCAGAGAAATCCAAAGAGGAGTTTGATCGCTCTGGCATTTATCCCAATAAAGCAGTTACCCAGATAGTCCCTGCATCGACTTTCTATCCGGCGGAAGAGTATCATCAGGATTATTTCGAGAAGCGTGGCGGCCGATCTTGCCATGTTCTCAGGTCGAGATAATTAATTGTCGAATTTTTTCATTTTGAGAAACGCCTCGGTCACTCCCATCCGTATTTTTCGCTGAACGGATATTCTCCCAGCTCCATGAGTGCTGTACCTCTTTCCGAGAGCTTTTCCCATAATGCATCGACCTCGTCTTTTATCTCACAGGCGACAAGAAACGACACAGACGGATTAAATCTGAAAAGAGGCCCTGCGCTGATGAGCGTAAACTCCTGCCCCAAAATTTCAATGGTAACAATATCCCTCGTGCCTGACGGGGTGTTGTGAAGAGTAGCCGTATCTTTGATCAGCGAGCGCTTGAAAACAGAGTTGGCGTTTCCAGGGCAACTGATCCGGTTCAGAACGGCCTTCATAATAAGTTGTGGTTTTGTTGTCTAATTAAGCTTTTTAATGATGGAGCGTTTCATTCGAATGGATAATGACAAATAGCACAGCTTGATTCCTGTCAGGACTGCCTTGTTCCTGTGGGCGAGTTTTCATGGCAATCTCGACGTGCTCATCTCCAAAGGCCGCCTGTTGGTTCTGAGCCTTGCTCAATCTCCAAGATTGCCTTGGAATGCGCCAAGGATTATCATCTTCTTCCAAGAGATGCCTTACACACCGCATGCTGCAAAGCATTTGGGATAAAGGAGATTTGTTTTGGAATTAACTTTACACCACTCTAATTCTGGGGTGCCCGCGAGTCGCTTCGCTCCCGCTCTGGCGGTTCACGGGGCTGTCGCGAGAGTAGCCGCGACGGGCTAACGCCCTCCGGGGGCGGTTCACGCGAGGAGGTAACAAGCGGTTGACTGATTGCATGTCTTCTCGGTTTGTGTCTGGTCATATGCGCCGATTCCAGCCGTACCCGCAATACGATTGATTTACCTTACCATGCCCTTATAAGGGATAAGCACTTTTATTAATTACCATATATAATGATCTATAGTACTGACTTACAAAGTACTCTGTTCATGCATTCTCCAGACAATCTTGATACTCCTGCAAAAAGAAACCTTGACAGAAGGTATGCATAACTTAGCGGTTAATGCAAGACCAACGAACACGCTTGGAAATGAGATTCTCGCGCACTTAGATCTTGCCGCTATAGCTCCTAATTGTCTAATATTTAGGAGTTCAGTCCATCAATCGCCTTATATACCTAATTATGTAACAACGCCCTTATGTTATTCTTCGGAAAACCTAACATAAAGAAATTGAAAGATAGTAAGAATACAAAAGAGTTAATAAAAGCACTTGATTCGAAAAATTTAGAGATACGCATAGAAGCTGCAAAGGCACTCGGAGATGTTGGCGGATTTGGAGCAATTGATCCATTAAAAGCAGTCCTCTTAAGGGATAATGATGGAGCCACAGCGTATGCTGCTAAAGCATTAGGAAAACTCAAATGGAAGCCAACGCAAATTGATAGTGGAAAACTTAAATTTCGTTTTTGGATGGAACATTTGAGCGATGAGGATGAAGCTGCCAAAGAATTAGCGAGTTTAGGCGATTCCACATTAATAGATAAATCTACTCTTATTATAGCGATAGTGCTTAAATTAAAAGCCTCCGTCAATAATTATAACCTATTAGCTAAAGCTTTATCACAAGATGGAATGTACCATAGAATCGATAGTAATTGCTCCATGCTGATAGCTGAATATGATACTGCTCAACGTACAATATTAGGATGCATGGATACATTGCGTGCTATAGGCGATCCCACGACTATTCCAATGCTGGAATTTATTACTCAACAATTAGAGAATCATCATGTTGGCAATCACTGGAGGAATCTTTCTGAATTTTCTGACAGCTTACCAAAACTACATGCAGGTTTTGCAATAGAAGATCTTAGAAAGAGGAAGGGCACTAGCTCTCTAGAGGCTTCCCAATTTAGCTCTCTGATAGAAATAGTAATGTCACCGCAGCAAGATAAAATGCTGTAATTGTAGATGATAAAATGTTAGTTACTTGTATAATTTGGGAACTGCCATTAAGTTCTGCAATGAAATCCGAGAATTTATTAGCTTTTTGAGCTTCAAAAGCATTGTTTTGGCTTTATAGCTGTTTTCGCTCTGTCTCTGGTCGCAAGCGGCTCGGCCTCATTTAATCAAAGTCCTGAGAACCTTGCGAGGCTCCGTTTTGTCATGAGCTAATCTATGTAAGAGGATGTTTTCGATATCTAATGCGAGGGTTATCTTTTTCATGAACTTGGTATTTCATTACTAGGAGAGAGCAGTTGGGACTATCTAATAGTCTGTTACCTCTCTGTGGTTGGCTATTTAGCTAAAGACATTCTAATTAAGTCTCAAGATCCTAAAACAATTATAGGAGGGATTCGATGAAGATCCAAATAATAACCCTAATAGTGTTATTTAGCATCGTAATATGTACTGGAATAGAACAGAAGAGTAAACAAGAGAACCATGCTCAGTGGTCAGTTGTTAAGAATGGGAGTGAGCTAAAAATCGCTTATGGCAGCGAGACAGCATTTCCTCAGTACGCTACTTTGCAGCTCAAAGACAGCTATTTCCGCTTGGTCAATAGCCCATCTTCTGGTTGGGGTACCTCCGTGATACTTTTACCGGTTTTCTGGACTAATGGAACATACTATCAGGGCGCACCTGTAGATGCTACTTGGAGCATTTCGGGGCCGGACTTAGTGCTTTCTATTATGGGCACTATTGATAACCTTAATGTATCCAGTGAAGTCAGAATTACCCCTCCTGAAAATAATAGTATCAGTGCGCATGTTAGAAATGAAATTGAGGGTAGTACTCCCTTAGATTTACGCCAGGCCGAAGCTTTCAAACCGATCATGCTATCTTCGATGCATACTTCATCTTCTGTGTGGGATACCCAAGGCGCCTTTGTAGATAGTCAAAATTACTCAATTCCAGTTAGCGGATGGATTATTACGCCCTCAGCATCTGTTAGAGCAAATACCTTCGGTTTGCTAGGAGGAACTTCGAATTGGAAGCAAAAAGCTCCTACTATTACTATAGCTCTCGATAAGCCAATGCAAATCGCAGGTTGGGTCACCCAAAGCAGTAATCCCAACGATGATAATGTAGGATACTGGGCTGCGTCAGATAATATTACGCATTCATACAAGTACACTATAATCGCTGTATCTTCCTAGGTGCTGGGTTAGTCCATTACTTTATTTTACCTTTTAACTTATTTCAAAGCACCGATCCCTCTATTTTCCCTCCGCCTTTTCAATCGCAGCACGACTCGCTATCTCATAAGCCTTTGACAGTAGCGATGCCAGATTATCTTTTCCTATAGAGAATGGAGCGGCCCCAAGCCTCTTTAAAACTGCACCCTCCACTTCCGGCCTTCTGGGATTCACCTCAAATGAGCTGGGCCCGCAGCATCCCTGCCAGAAGGTATCAATGGACTCTTCCAGCGGTTTGGCTTCGTTCTTAATGATATTTGCCCGGCATGATTCCGAAAACTCTGCCTCCTCGAAAGCTCCAGAAGCTCGCCTCTCCCTCAAGGCCTCGATGATCTCCTCTTTTGTCCTTCCTCTGAGCTTGAATATCAAAAAGGGATCCTGGTCAAACTGCTCAGCCAGAAGATAATAGACGGCAGCTATATGCTTGCATGGATTGGACCAATCCGGACAGGTGCAATCCGTTTCTAAATCATCTTCCTCTGGAAAGAAGGAGACTTTGGCCTCTGAGAAAGCCTCCTCAATATCCTGAGGCATCTCTCCCGACAGCAGTTTTGCTGCAAACACCGCCTTGGAAGCCATAGCTTCGACGACCTTATCCCAATCCTCATCGGATATGGGAGCTAATTTTATCGTAATATCATATGGCTCCGGCCTGGTGCCCTGAACCTTCGCTTTGACCATTCCCTTCTGGACATCTATGGATATAACCTGACCTTTCCTGGCATAAGACCTCCCTCGTGTAAGCCTCGCACCGATATCGAATGATTCCAATACTTTAACAAATCGCTTTGACCACCACTTCTCGCCGATGGCCCCTTTCTTGCTTCTAGCCTTTATGCCGTCCTTAACCGATATCAGGGGAGAATAATCGTAATAGCCCCAGTACCAGCGTCCAGGCATGCTTTAGTCGCCTCCATTGCTGATGGCTTCCCGGCGCAGAGTTAGAAGATCTCTCAGAGCATCGTTGGACATCTCTGTGAGCCAGGCCTCGCCTGTTCCTATCACCGATTCAGCCAGAACTTTCTTATCCTCGATCATCTTATCTATTCGCTCCTCCAAAGTCCCCAAACAGACGAACTTATGCACGAAGACGTTCTTTTTCTGGCCTATCCTGAAGACACGGTCGGTCGCCTGGTTCTCGACTGCCGGGTTCCACCACCTGTCAAAGTGGAAGACGTGGTTTGCGGAAGTTAAGTTGAGCCCCAGACCTCCGGCTTTCAGAGATAGTATGAAAAATAGAGCTCCTCCAACTCCTCCGGATTCACCTGATTGGAACCTCTGGATCATGGCATCCCTCTGCTTCTTGGGAGTGCCTCCGTGAAGGAATAGGACCTCTGATCCAAGCTGCTCCTGAAGATGATGCCGAAGCATCGCTCCCATTCCTGCGAACTGGGTGAATATCAAAGCCTTCTCGCCCTCTGCCATCACCTCGTAGAGCATCTCGAGAAGCCGAATGAGCTTGCCGGATCGGCCTGGAAGAGCGCTTCCATCCTGAAGGAAGAGGGCCGGATGGTCGCAGATCTCCTTCAATTTGGTCAAAGCCGATAGGATCTGGCCTTTACGCTCTATTCCCTCGGATGCCTCGATCTTTCCAAGCATCTCATCGACCACCGCCGTATATAATGATGCCTGCTCCGGCGTGAGGTTGTAGTTCACCTTCATCTCCATCTTCTCAGGAAGGTCGCTTATTATCTTCGGATCGGTCTTCAGCCTTCTGAGAACAAAGGGCTGAATCATTCTTTTGAGCACATCTGATCGCTCTTTGCTCCTGTATTTCTCTATTGGAAGGACGAAATCCCTTCGGAATGATTTGGCCGATCCGAGGTAATCAGGGTTCAAGAAATCCATGATTGACCAAAGCTCAGATAATCTGTTCTCGACCGGCGTTCCGGTCAGAGCAATCCTAGGGCCTGACTTGAGTCTCTTTATAGCCAGAGTCTGTCTGGCTGACTGGTTCTTGATGTTCTGGGCCTCATCAAGGACGATATGCTCCCATTGTACGGCTGACAGAATATCTTCGTCTCTCTGGGCCAGGGCGTAGGTGGTGATGACCATATCATGCTTTGAAGCCTCATCCTTGAACTGATCTCCGGAAAGCCGACTCATGCCGTGATGCAGCATGACCTTCAAAGATGGTGAGAAATGCTCGAGCTCTCTCTGCCAGTTGCCTGCTACTGACATCGGGCAAATCAATAGTGTAGGACTTTTTTCCTTACCATTTTCTCGCTCACGTAAGAGAAAGGCGATCAGCTCGATGGTCTTTCCAAGGCCCATATCATCGGCCAGGCAGGCGCCCAGGCCGAAGCTGTTCAGGTACTCCAGCC
Source organism: Methanotrichaceae archaeon (assembly GCA_041946675.1). Lineage (GTDB taxonomy): Archaea > Halobacteriota > Methanosarcinia > Methanotrichales > Methanotrichaceae > CAWBKV01. The sequence continues at coordinate 32,111 of JBHGAU010000010.1, forward strand.
ATGATACACCTTTAGCCTGGTAAGGACGAAGGCTGCCGTTGAATTCCTTAAGCGTTTTGATCCGCTTAAGCTTCATCTTTCCTCGACCGGATAAAGATTTCAGAAGGACATCAATCCAGCCTTCGGCCTCCACTCCAACGATGGGAAGACCTGTTTTACCTTCCAGTTCCGTCCTGCCTCCAACGCTGCCGTCGACCAGGCCTAGCCTAAGAGCCTCGCCAAGAGTGATATCCATCCCCTTGTGCTTCTTGAAAAACTCTATAGCCTTCTCGATCTCCTCGACCGGCAACTCCACCCACTCGCCCCTCAGCTGGACCAGTGGGGCCTTAAGGCGGGCCAGCTGTATGAACTCGGCCTCCGAGATGGTTTCATCTCCTAGAGCGAGCTCCCAGTCATAGTCTATCAGAGCATTGAGGCCGAACAGACTCTGGCCGATGGAAGTGCTGACCGGTCCCGGGCTATTCAACTTGAGCCTTATGCCCAACCGGGCGCTCGGCTTCTCCCACCAGGTCGGCAAAAGAACGCCGAATCCGTTTTGTTCAAGAAGCGGCGCAAACTGCCGGAGGAATGAATATGCCTCCTCGGTCTCCAGCTCCAGGCTGACCGGTCGAGCCGTCTGGAGGCTTTTTTCAAGCTGGGGAAAGATCCGGGTTGCTTTGCCCAGGTCTGATAAAAGCTGCTCCTGAGGATTTTTGAGTCTTCTTTTGAGGAAGGTGAGAGCCTGCGACCTCGTCCTCCAGACCTCCTCAGCAGGGATTAGAAGACTTCTGTCATCTCGGGCCTGCAGGAAGAAGCGGACGATCCAGGTCTCATCACCACTGCCATCCGCGGGCGGCTCAAGACGGAAGCTCGTACGGAAGGGCACGTCTTCTGCAGGAGGCTGGATTTGAGAGAGCCAGGACTGCATCTCTTTGGTGAAGGGCTTCAGCTCTTCAGCCGGTGCCTTAAGAACGGCTTTATCAGCATTATCCGAGGATAAGGCCTGGACAAACTGCTGGGCTAGAGGCAAAATCTTGGGTTTGCGGCCACGATGGGTTGGCAAGAGGGAAGTGGGCTGAAGGCTGCTGTGGATAAATGAATCGACCATGGAGTTGACGAAGCTGAGGATCAGATCTTGTAGGGAAGGAGGCTTCCTCTCGCCGATCTGAAAACCCCGGCAGCTCGGCGGCATGGACTCCAGAAATGAATCAAGCCGCTCTGAGTCCTCATCGCTGATCACTGCCTCCCAACTGACCCGATTAGCCCTCACTGCAGGCACAAACTGCTCTCTGGAGATGAGCTCCAGAGTGAACATTGCCAGGTCAGACCAGAAGCGTAAAGAGGCTGCGAAAGCCAGGCCTGAAGGCGGACTGGTCGGAAGATCAATCAGAAGGCCGAATGCAATGCCAGGATCGAAGACCAATGCATCCACCGTCCATTCCTTAACAGATGTTGCTTTATCGGTGATGGGATTATCGAGAAGAAGCCACGGAGAAGGCACTGGAACTTTCTTATTCGAGGGGAGCCTCAGAGTAATAATTCTGGTCTTTAGACTTATGCCATCAAAGATTTCAGGAAGCCAATATAGCTCATTATCCAGAAATGCAAAAGGGTGGTGATTGGATTTAGACTCATCTCGCTTTTTTGAGGAGTTCAAGTACGCTTGGGCAAGCTCGGAAGATTCCGCCCAGATATAGAATCTTTCTGTGTCCCAAATAGAATGTATGACCTGCATGCCTTTCAGCCTATTATAATTTTAGAATATTCGTATATAACTCCAAAACCAAATACGTTATCGATCAGGGGGAGAGCTCGAGCGAACTGAAGGAGGTCAGATGCTTGCCCTTGCATTAGTCAGGCTTACAGTCTCAACTTGGTTCCATACCCAGCGAAGGGTCCACTCTGCAGCGCTCCTCTTCGCTGGAGCCTCATCCCAGATTTCCTTCATAGCAGGAGGCACATGGACGGCGAGCATCCCTCCTCGAAGGGGTTAGATACTAACAGGATTGATACTAATGGACTCCACCCCTAAAAAACACAAGTATGATTGGTCAATTGATGCAACCCTGGATGTGATCGGAGGCAAATGGAAACCGCTGATCATATATGAGCTAAATGATGAGACGCTGCGTTTTAGCCAGTTGCTGGATAAGCTGCAGCCCAGGATCACCCAGAGGATACTTACAAAACAGCTTCGTCAGCTCGAGGAAGACGGCCTTATCACCAGGAAAGTTTACACACAGGTCCCGCCGAAAGTGGAGTATTCGCTTACAGAGTTAGGAAAGTCCCTCTTGCCGATCCTTGATCAGCTTTGCGAGTGGGGATCTGAGCATATGGGAGACAGCATTAAGTACAATTGTGAATAGCCAAACAGTACAACCCGCAATTAGCTTGCGGGCATTCGTTTAAATTAAACTTCAAGGAGTGGTCGCCGGGCTTGTAGAGCCTTTTATATCCTCCTTCATCTGCAAATACTGATCTCTGGTTATCTCGCCTTTCGCATATCTTTCACCCAAAATCTCTGCCGGAGTTCTTCCATCCGCACTGGCAGCTCTGCCTGTTGTGCCAATAGCCATGTGGTACCCACTTTCTCTGAGGAATAGATACAGCGCCAGGAAGATTATCCCTACCCACGGCACCAGGACCGGCAGTCCCCAGAGAAGCCCATTCATGCCTCTCTTCTCAGCATCCTTATAGACCAAATAGGCCAATACGACAAAAATCAGCCAGCCTAGAATCATCCAGCCTCCTATGAACGGGATCAAACCCATCATATGATAATACGGCATCCCATATACCTCTTGATCCGGACGTTCCGAAATGTTGTATTCAACATATGACATGCTTTTTCAGTTTATGCCGGGATTATATTCGGCATTTAACGTATATAAAGCCGTGGTACAGCCAGCTGGCATGCAGAGTGTAGCTTCTTATTTAATCCACTTCAGTATCTTGATTTCCTTCGGCAATGGAGCAGGGCTCTCGGCAGGATAGCCGAATATCAGGGGGGCCATAAGCTCATAGTTCTGAGGTATGCCGATCTCGGCTAAAGTCTCCGGAACCTGGTTCAGGAATGACGCAAATCCTATGAAGCAGCTTCCCAGGCCTTCCTGGAAGGCAGCGAGAAACATGTTCTGTGCCGCCAGGCCGCAATCCAGGAGATTGACATTTCTCATCTCTTCCCTTTTGGCCACTGAAATCAGGATCAGAAGCGGAGCCTCGTAGAATACCACATCCTTATCAGACTGAAATGCCTTCTTATACTCCTCTGGCCAGGATCCTTTGAGAAGGATGGATTTAAGCTTTTTAGAGAGCTCTCTAATAGTATCCTTATTCTCTATCACAACAAAGTTCCACGGCTGCGCGTTCATACCGGAGGGCGCCATGATGCCTGCCTTGAGAATCTTATCGATAATCTCTTTTGGAACAGCTTTGTCCTTATAACTACGGATGCTTCTTCTTCCGCTGATACATTCATCAAGCTCCATAGCAGGATGATTCTATCTCCTCTATTTAAATTATCTCCGAAGCTTTAATCCGTATCTTCATTGAGCATCATTCGATAGATTATTTATGCTAGAGGCAAAATTGCAGGCTGATGTGTTCCATTGGCGATTCTGACATAAACGCCCTGATGGATGAGATCAAGCCGATGTATGATGGAGCAGATCCTGCTCACGATTTTTCACATATGCTCAGAGTTTACAGCAATGCCAAATGGATCGGTGAGAGGGAATGCGCCGATATGGCGGTTCTACTTCCGGCAGCTCTTCTTCATGATGCCGGATCGGGGACCAAAATAGAAGAAAAATCAGCAGCTCCGACGGAAACAAAAGCTGCCCGGGATCTCCTGAAGGAGAAAGGCATTCCTGACGATACTATCGATCAAATCATTTACGCAATAGAAGTGCATCGTTTCTCAAAAGGAACCACACCGAAGACGCTTGAGGCAAAGATCTTGCAGGACGCTGACCGGCTGGACGCATTGGGTGCCATAGGGATCGCAAGGGTCTTCATGACCGGCGGAGCCCTTGGGAGAGCGCTTTATGATCTCAGCGATCCTTTTTGTGCAGCGAGAGATCCTGATGATAAAAAATGGAATCTGGATCATTTCTATAGAAAGCTATTGAATCTTAAATCGGGAATGCATACAGATGCTGCCAGGAGGCTCGCAGGGAGAAGGAATGCAGTGCTTGAGAGATATCTGACAGATCTCAAAGAAGAGCTTGAGGGCATAGATATACAGATAATTGAAGGGATAGGAAGTGAAAAGGATCTAAGGTGATGGAGTTGGAATATATTTTACATCCAAAGTCGGAGATCAACGCCCGGATAAAAAGGCTTCAGGATCAGATGGTCGATATTACAGGGGCTATTTTATTTCAATCTGTGGATATGGGCTATTTTTCGGGTACTGCACAGGATGGTCTTATCTACATCCCCGGTGATTCGGAGCCGGTCGTCCTTGTAAGGAGAAGCCTTGAGCGGGCAAGATATGAATCGCCACTGGAGGTAAGGCCGTTAAAGAGCTTAAAAACCTTAAAATCCGATCTCAAAATACCGGCGGGTGCAACAATCGGCCTGGAGCTTGATATTCTTCCATTCAATAACTACTCCAGGATAGCAAAGGCTTTGGGCGATGCCAAGTTTACAGATATCTCCGAGAAGATCAATCATATTCGCTCTGTGAAGTCGGAGTTTGAGGTAAGTCTGATCAACGAGGCCGCAAAGATACTCGATGCCGGGCTGGCCTCAGTACAGGATCATCTCAAAGAGGGCATAAGGGAGATAGAGCTGGCCACTAAAGTGGAGGCCGCCATGAGGGAAATTGGGCATCAGGGCTTGGTTCGTTTCCGAAGGTTCAACCAGGTTCTCCCAATGGGCCATCTCATGGCCGGACCCGAGGCCGCTGTTCAAAGCTTTGTATCTTCACCCACAGGCGGAAAAGGGGCATCATTGTTTCACCCGCAGGGACCGGGCTTCAGGCGAATTAAGCGGAATGAGCCTGTGCTCGTGGATTATGCTGGAATCTATAATGGATACATCGCTGATGAGACCAGGATATTTTCGCTTGGCAGATTGCCGGAAAAGCTGGTGAATGCTCATCAGGCAGCTTTGGAGATTGAGAGAGCTATAGCTGATGAGCTTATGCCAGGAAAGACAGGGCGGGAGATATTCGACCTCTCTGAAGCAGTAGGCGCGAAGCTTGGACAAAAAGAGTATCTTGGCGGTCCTCCGGGTGGGAAATGCGGATTTGTTGGCCACGGCGTGGGGCTTGAGATAGATGAATACCCCGTCCTGGGACCTGTAGATCATTTGATTAAGGAAAATATGACCATCGCTGTGGAGCCGAAGATCATCTATCCCGAGATGGGCGTCGTAGGCATAGAGGATACATTCCTGACCACTTCAGAGAAAACACAGCGGTTAACTAAACTGCCGCAGGACATTTGGTATGTATGATAAGTGCTGACTTCAATAAGCAATAATATTTCAGATGTAAAATGAGGCATGCCCGATATCTGGGCGTGCCCTCAAAATTATTTGTTCACAAATACTTGTTAAACCAATCCAGCTCTCTCTTATACATATCCCTCTGAAGCTTGGGCTCTTCCGGGAAGTGCCCTGAGCGGGGATATAGCACCATCTGGGTTATCACTCCTCTCTTCTTGAGGGCGCTGTAGAGCTCCCTGCCCTGATCCGTCGGACATCTGATATCCTCGGCGCCGTGGAGTATGAGGGTCGGGGTTGTCACATTGGCAATGTGATATATCGGAGACCGGGACATATAGAGGTCATAGTCGTCCCAGAAATTGGCCCCGAAGCTATCCGGCAGATCATCGGGTATATCATGGGTGCCGTCGAGGCTGATGAGGTTCGATTCCCCATCGATCATGACCGCCCCTTTGAACCTGTGGGTCTGGGTGACTGCCCAGGCAGTCATATAGCCTCCGTAGCTCTGGCCCAGGATTCCAAGGCGGTCGGGATCGGCTATTCCGGTCTTCACGAGCTGATCTATCCCTGCCATTATGTCCTGGAAGTCCATGCCGCCCCAGTCTCTGAAGTTGGCGATTGCAAACTCCGGCCCATAACCTGTGGACCCACGGGGATTGGGCCTGAGCAGAGCGTAGCCGCAGGATGAAAAGGCTCCGGCTGGGCAGATAGGCCAGCTCAAGCCTCCCACAAAGAACTGGAAGTAACCTGCAGAAGGCCCTCCATGGATCTCAACCAGGAGGGGATACTTCTTCCCTGGATTGTAGTCCACAGGGTAAGTCAGAAGTCCTTCTATCTTTCTTCCATCAGTCGAGTTCCATTGGATAACTTCGGTCCTTCCGATACCTGCAAGAGGGAGGCGGGAGTTCACATGGCTTACCTTCACTGGCTTGAAGCTCTCCAGGTCGGCGATGTAGACCTCCTGAGGATCTGAGCTGTTCTCCGCTGTGAATCCGAGCATCGTTCCCCGGCTGTTCACCCTGGCGAAGCTGATGTACCCGAAGTTTAAGACGTCTTCCGGAGCACTTCCATCTATCGGCAGGGCAGTAATTACAGTCCTGGTGCCCCTTGACTCAGGGAAATATATCCGCTTGCTGTCTCCAGACCAGCCAGGGATACCCACCGATTCAAGCAACCCCAAATCAAGTTTTTTTGCGAGATCTTTGGGTTTGCCGCCCTGGGCAGGAACTACTGAGATATCCACCAGGTTGAATAGACCAAAGGTAGAGTAAGCGATCCATTTGCCGTCGGGCGAATAGAGAACATTTCCTCGGACTGAGTGGTTGGCAGCATTGTCCACAAGGAGCATGATCTTTCCGGTCTCCAGGTCAATCCTGGAGACGTTGGCCTTATAGCAATCCTCGTTCCTGAGGCCCGGAGCGATACAGAGAACCATAGACTTGCCATCGGGAGACCAGTCCCAGTCCATGACTGTGGAGTTCCCGCCAGTGAGTCTTCTGACGTCATGCCCGCCAATGGAGTTCTCCTGAAGAGAGACTGACCAGAGGTGTGCGGGCTTCAGTTCCTTATCCACGACCATCGCATCATCTTTCTCTGCCTGAGATCTCTTCTCCGCCTCTGTCATAGGGTCCTGTGCCAGGAAGCCTATTCTCTTCCCATCAGGAGACCACTTGAAGCCCAATACTCCAGTCTCAACATCCGTGAGCTGGGCAGCCTCTCCGCCATCCACAGGTATCAGCCAGATCTCGGGCACATCCGTCCTGGTAGATATGAAAGCTATTCTCTTTCCATCGGGAGACCATCTGGGATCGTTGTTGGAGGACCCATCTTGTGTGAGCCGAATGGTGCTATTTCCTTGAATATCTGCCAGGTATATTTGGGTCTGATACTCGCTCTTATCTGGGGCCATGATGGCCTTCTTCACGGCATAGGCTACCCTCCTGCCATCAGGGGATACGTCCACGGCGGTGATCTGGGATACATTGAAGGCATCGTTCACTGTCCAAAACGCTTCCTTTTCCAAGGCCGATCCCTTGGAGGCATCGTCTCCCAGCCCAGCTGATATGATACAGAATAGCGCGGTCACGATCGCTGTCATGAGAGACATTGCAATAACTAAACGAGGCAAAGCTTCCCTTGCCGCTTTGGAAATCTTTTCCATAATGTTCCCTCCTGATGGTCAAATCGACTTTATTATGGCAGAGGGCCCCTTCATTTATAAATCTTTGTTTCCTTTAGCAACCTTTTTATAATGTGGAATTGAAACTATAAAATCCGAATAAAGGATGGGATTTATTTATATGAGAGGGATGGAGATTCTATGCGTAATGCTGATGGCTGCCATAACAGCATCGTCGGCATCATCTTCCACTGTAACCGACTTCAGCCAGCTGGATAAAGCCATTCAGGAAGAGCTGAAAACGACAAACACTCCGGGATGTGCTGTGGCTATAGTCAGCGGTGATAAGATTGTTTATGCTAAGGGCTTTGGAGTTGCTAATCTGGAGACTGACCAGCCCGTAAAGCCGGAAACTCTGTTCATGATCGGCTCAACTACAAAGATGTTCACTGCCTATACCCTTCTCTCAGTGGCAGAGAATGGAAAACTGGATATCAATAAGCCTATTGGCAATTACATAAAAGGCCTGAGCCCGAAGCTCTCTGGCGTCACTGCAAGCGAGCTACTCAGTATGACTGCAGGCTTGAAGGATATATCCAGCGTTCCGCAGGATGGAAAATGGGATTATCAATCAGGCCTTGAGAAATATGTTCGCTCTTTAAACGACTCTATGTTATTCACAGAGCCTGGTGAGATCTTCTCTTATTCAAATCCCGGGTTCTCTACTGCCGGTTACCTGACAGAGATCGTTTCAGGGAAGCCCTATGCTGATGCAGTGAAGGAGAGAGTTCTCGGGCCTTTGGGCATGAACAACTCTACATTCCACCTGGAGGAGGCAGTTACATATCCAATGTCAGTGGGGCACGATGACTTCACAGGGAAGATAAGGGTCCAGAGGCCCTATGATGAAGTCACACCTATGTGGCCTGGCGGATTCCTTATCTCCAACATCTACGATATGGCCAAGTTTGCCGCTGCCCTGATGAATAACGGCACCCTGAGTGGAGAGCAGATCCTGTCTCCTTCTATCATAAAAGAGATGTCTTCTCCACATGCCAGGATATTTAGCGCAGTTACCAATGGCAGCTACGGCTATGGCACCGAATTAATCAATTACTACGGCATAGATACCGTAGGGCATGCAGGAAACGCGATGGGCTTTACATCTGTCTTTATGACGATGCCTGAGCGCAAGCTTGCCCTGATAATCCTGAATAATGGTGCTGTAAGAGATATGCCCAACTTGACCAGGAAGGCGTTTGAATTGATGATGGTCCCGCTAAAGCCAGATGTTGTGAAGACTCTTGAGATGAATGAATCTGAGATGGAGCAGTATGTTGGCAACTACTCACAGGATACGGGGAGTGTTTATAGCATTAAGGCCAGAGATGGCAAACTGCTCTTCAGCCAAGGCGGCGTTCTTCTGCCTGGTCAGCAGCCGTTTGAATATTCCGTAGTAAAACTGGCCAGAGGTCAGTTCGGCATTATGTTCCCTGGATACCCGGACCCATGGCCCATTGGGCTTATAAAGGGCAAGGATGGAAAGGTCAAATATCTTCATAGAGGAGAAAGAGCCTACGTAAGGATGGCATCTTGAGAAAAATGCATGATGTTTTATCCGGCTTAAGAGGATCCCTACTGGATCTTCTCAAAGCTGCCGCCCAGGAGCCCTCCTGTCTCAATCTTAAGTCCATCAGCGCTTCCATCAGGGCCGATCTGGAATGTGGCAACCCCAAACTCCATATACTTCGGGATATCAGGAATAATGTGCAATAGGAATGTATCCCTGTTATAGGGCTTTAGAATTATCTCCGTGTTCTTGGGCCCGAGGGCCATAGCCAGGCTTCCATTATCCACAAAGACCCTGAGATGGCCATAGACATCGCTGGTATAGTTGCCCATATAGCTCTCATAAGGAAGAGGTGTATAAAGCTGTGCCTTTGATGCTATCTGGCTGTCGTTGTCGCTGCTGGCTAAAGCCTCCTCATTTATTTTCTGCTCCGCCAGGTAATCCCTGCTTGGATTATCGAAGTACATATCCATGAACTTCTTTGCAAGGATGGTTGGCACTGCCTCGAACCTGTTGGCAAAGATCAGTATACCTACCTTGGATTGAGGCGCAAAGGCAATTATAGTCAGGTGACCTGAGGTCCCGCCAGTGTGCCAGATGAGAGGATCGGGGCGGTACTCCCCATATCTCCAGCCGAGACAATAATAATCGAAAGGCATAGGTGCGTAATTCGCTTTTATCCCTGGATTTGTCACTACTATCTCGGGGGTCAGCATATATTTGATATTGCCCTCGCTTATGATCTGCTTACCGTGATACGTCCCATTGTTCATGAGCATTTCAAGCCACTGGGCCATATCGTAAATATTGGAGTTTATTGCACCGGAAGGACCTGCATTATATGTCCAATCCAGGTACTTCCATTCCATAGGTATGGCCTCTAAGGTCCCATTGACCTCTTGATGCAAGTAGGCGACGTTGCTCCCGCTCTTGAAGGACTCCAGATCCGTTGATGAGTTTTTCATCCCCAGAGGCAAAAAGAGATCTTCTCTGACTGTCTCGTCCCAGGGCTTGCCCGTGAGCCTCTCAGTCAAATCACCTGCTGCTATATACTCTATATTCTGGTAAGCAAAGGTTGTTCTGAAGCTTGTAACTGGCTTCTCGTGGCCCAGAGCGTTCATCAACATGGATTTGTTGAAATCCATCTCCATCAGGATATCCCCGAAGTGATGGGGCAGGCCGCTCCTGTGGCAGAGCATATCGGTGATTGTGAACTCCCTGGTGACCCAGGGATCATACATTCTAAACTCCGGGAGGTAGTCTATGACCCTATCATCCCACTTCAGTTTGCCATGGTCAACCTGCATTGCCAGAAGGGCAGATGCAAAGGCCTTGGAGCAGGAGCCTATCTGGAATATCGTACTAGGAGTGACAGGATCGGTGCTGCCTATCTTTCTCACACCGAAGCCCTTGGCATAGACCAGCTTATCACCATAGACTATACCTATGGCCATGCCGGGCACCTCCAGCTCCTCCATGGAGTCCTGGGCGTATTTCTCAAAAGCCGGCAAAATCTCTTTGATCCTATCCTCGCCACTGGATGCTGAAGCGCAATCCGATGACATTATCATTATCGCCAGCATTAATGTCAACATCGCCAATTTATGATGATAATCCAACTATGTCCCTCCATTAATCGTAAACTAATAAAAAATGAATTTGCAGATATATAAGGATTTACTCTCAAATTTGAAGTTTAAACTCAAAACCATACTGGTACAGGCATAATTCCGCTCATCACAATCAATGCCCAATTCTCCTCAATCCACTGTTCTATCATTTTAGCCCTCTGTAAGCCAGGCAACAGTACAGAGGCTGATCTCTACCTCCTGATTTAGCTTTGCCAGGTCAATATAATGTCTGTTGCTGTCCTCGACATATTCCCTGGTGGCCGAGCAGCAGGCCCAGAATGTAGGGCAACATTTTTTAAGCACAAGTTCAATCATGTCTATTGCAGCTCCTTCTTGTTGAACAGCCCAAAATTCCAGCATCTATCAATTACTCAGAATTCTTCGAGTTCCATCCGCCATTACGGCGAAAGCATATTCGTCTGCCTTGATCGTCCGGCGGACTTTCATTTATAGACATTCGGAGATATACTGATGACCATAATCCGGGCTATATTCATTAAGACATCATTTAACATTTTGAAAAATTTATGTATCTTATACCTCTTAAATTTTTCTATAATTAAACAATTATGATAAGGGCTTACTTCAAATTCGGTGTATATATGAGTTTTGCCGTTATTAACTTTTAGAGTTATTCCATTTAGTTAGCAATAAGCCGACGTTATATTCTGCAAATAGCTCAGAAGAAATTGCTTCCTATCAGTAATATTCTATTAGCCTATTAGCTGCTTGGATTGATTAATCAGCATATCCCAGTTCCTTTGCCCTTATGAATGCGTTCTCCGCCTCAAGATATCGACCAATACCCAGGAGAGCAAGGCCCTTGTTGTACCAGGCCACAGTATATTTTGGATTGATTTCAATGGCTTTATCATATGCTTTATTGGCCTCAGCGTATTTGAATTGGGCTGCAAGCTCATGGCCTTTGTTGTACCAGACCATTGCACAATTCGGATCAATCTCAATCGCTTTATCATATGCCTTGACTGATTCCTCGTAATTGAACTGGGCACTGAATGCATTTCCTTTATTATTCCAGGCATTAACATACTTCGGATTTAATTCGATGGCTCTGTTAAATGCAATTATTGCCTCATCGTATCTGCCCAGCTTGCTAAGAGCAATGCCTTTGTTGTTCCAGGCACCAATGCATTTCGGATCAAGCTCTATGGCTTTATCATAAGCTTCGATTGCCTTATCGTACTTGCAAATGCTGTCCAGAACAGAGCCTTTATTATACCAGGCATCGATCGATTCCGGTTTCAAGCTGATGACCGTATCGAATGCCGCTATTGCCTCTTCGTATTTGCCCAGGTTATTGAGTATAAAGCCCTTGTTGATCCAGGCATTAACATATTGTGAGCTCAGCTCGATGGCCTTATCAAATGCCTGCAATGCCTCATTGCATTTTTTCATTATAAAGAGCTCGATGCCTTTGTTATACCAATCGTCTGCCGTTATCTGCCTAGGCGATCGTGCAGCAACAGATAACAGGATAAACGGAAATAAAATAACCAAATATATCATCGAAGCATTTCACCAATAGAATATCGGCCTGAATTGTCTTAAAGATTTTGGGATAGTTGGATGATAGGTCCCGCTGTCTAATTTTGCTGCAAGATGAAGATGAACGATTAGCCATAAATTGTTATTTAGAGCTGTTTTCAGCAAGGACAATCGATATAGCGGCAGTAAGTAACATATAATATCGGAAACATACACTATTTTAGGCAGGTGAAGAAGATGAAGATCTTGATTCCATTGGCAGAGGGATTTGAGGAGATCGAGTTTGTGGTAGTTGCCGATATCTTGAGGCGAGCAGGGCTCGACGTAGTCACTGCAGGGCTGAAAGAAGGGCTTATTGAAGGAAGCCATAAGATTAAGATGGTGCCTGATACCACTCTGGACAGAATCAATCCTGATGAATTTGATGCCGTTGTCCTGCCCGGAGGAGCGCCAGGCTTCGTCAATCTGAAGAACGATGAGAGGGTTCTGAGGATTCTCCAGAATATGAACAAGGCAGGGAAATATGTATGCGCAATATGCGGAGCGCCGTCGGTCCTGATAAAGGCGGGAATTCTTGAGGGAAGAAAAGCCACAGTAAGTCCCGCAGGCCGTGAGGAGATGAAGGCCAGCACGGAGTATGTGGATGAGAGGGTTGTGACCGACGGAAAGCTGATCACCAGCCAGTCTCCCGGAACTGCGATGGAGTTTGCCCTAGCGCTGGTGGAGACTTTTGCTGGACAGGAGAAGATGAAGGAGATCAAGAAGCAGACGCTGGCGATATGTGAGGGCGATTAAGCCGCGATTTTGTGGCTCTTCTTTCAGAACCACCAGAACCACCGCTTCATCCGCTGCTCGAAGATGAACCCTTCTCTAGTGCAATTGAACCTGAGGGTTATTCTATCATCCATATTTTTGACGCTATAATCCCCGCGAATAAACTTAAGCTCTGAACCCTGTCCTTTTGGTACTTTTAAGCTAAGCGTGACTGGAACTACCGTCCAATTATTTGATAGATACAACCTCACGCTTGCATCGCTGTTGGTGTCTAATCTGATGGATGTAATGTTATCACTGAATATTGTTATTACTCCGCCTCTGGAGATGATGCTTCTATAAATATTGGGTGGAAGCACAATCTCTATTTCATCATCAAATCCATCACGGTTGGTAATATTCAAATCCAGAATATTACCCTGGCTGGTATCGGAGAGTAAAAAGGAATAGTTCACTTTGAAATCGAAGCCGTTCAATGCCATCGCGAGGATAATCAAAGCAGCTAGCCCAAGAACGGCAATTTTGATCTTGCCTCTAGAGTCTCCTACTATTCCCATAAGTTTTTGCGCATTTGTCCCGGTAACGGAGCTACCAATAGAATTGTCCTTTTCCATCCCTGTTATGCCCTGGACAATCTCTCCTGTGGCATTCTCAGGCAACTTTGGCACAATCAATGGATGAGCCGTATCTTTCTGGGGATCGGGCAAAATATCTATCTGACTCGGAGCCTCGGTTTCTGCCTCAACGAAATCTTCATCTTGTTGATCTGACTTTTCTGGCTCCGGCAAAGTGGTCTCCATGTGTTCCGGCGCTTTTCTTCTTGTGGGAAGCATGACTGTGCCATCATCGAAATTGAATGCAAGTTCAGTGTATGTGCCTGACCCGTCTATGAACGTCTTCGCTCTTGGCACAAGGTATGTTACCCAGGAGATCTTGACCTCTTCAAAGAACACAGTGTTCTTGATGAGACGATCCTTAAACGCATAGACTGAGCCGCTTTCCATCCTGGCATCTATTTCGCTCAAGGAAGGGAACCTGTCCTCCTGTGAAGCGAGCTCTTTGGTTGCCCTGGCGTAGGCCTCAAAGAAAACCTTGCTCATCCGGTTGAGCCTATTTGTGTACCGCCGATCGAAGAGAAAGGAGAAGTTGTCCCCGTCAAGCATCAGCTTCTCGTCTGCTGATTGTCGCCAGGCGGAATATGAAACATCCATTGCGTGGACATCTATTTGACAAACAATAAGTATTTTATGTAGAGGCATCGGCCCTATCTATAACTTTCATATAGATTTCATGTAAAAGGTACCCTTAAATCCTTAACCATGAAAAATAGGATCTAATGAGCCAATCGGGAATATCAGTGTCCATTCTTCTGCTCTGCGGGATTGGAGCTATCATCGGCCAAGCTGCAGCATTCGAGCTAACCGCCAACCAGCAGGTTCAACCCTCAACTGTAACTGTTGGTGGGACTGCAACGGTAATACTTATGCTTTCTTACAGCGGAAACGGCGATATTCAGGTTACAGTTACGCCTGGCTTTACCCCAGGGATCTCGGCAGATTCCGGAGCCCAGACTGTTTTTCTATCCCCCGGAAGCCGGCAGACGATCAGCTACCCCATCAGAGCTGAGAAAAGCGGGTCTTTTTGGATAACATCCATAATCTCCTATACAGACGCAGGATCTGCTCGACAGCTGAGCAAGGAGTCACGTCTCACTGTGACGGGTGGAAGCAGCTGACTTGACGATAATTATTAATTTATGCTTTTATTATATCCATCACTTTTAGTTGCGAATATCTTGATTGTATACCAATAGAAAGCTAATCAACGGAAAAACTTGCGGAGCTCGAAGAAGAGGTGCAGCTTTGATATTTGTTGATGCAAGATATCTACTTTTATCGTATAGCCAGCCTAATGGTATAAATGATATAAATTCTAATATAAATCAGAACACTGCTATACCGAAAATTGGGACTATACTAGCATTAAACCGATGTTTTCCGAATTTTAATGCCTTCTTTCTTGCAAAATTCGTCAAAAGGCATAGGCATCTCATCGCCACCCTCATCAGTGTTCAACTCGTCGATTTCTTCATCCGTTAAGGAATCTATGAAGGCATCGAGCTCTAGGATCTTCTTATCCTTTACAATTCCAACTGAAGCCATCTTTTATAAACTCGCATTAATGATATATATTTTCATCGATAGTCAGATTTGCGTTTTTTAATAAATATTTTTGTGATATTTATTTCGTTATCATTTATAGTATATTCGGCCCTAGCCTTTCCGATCCTCAATCTATATTCATCAACACGGCCTGCGATCTTAACAATATCGCACATAGAGCGTGGAGTATGAGGATCCATTTTCAACTCAAGTATATGAGTTGCTATCACCAATGCAGCATTGGGATTTTTCTTTTTAAGCTTCTTCAAGAATCGTTCTGCTCTTGGATCGATGCTAAGCTTATAGGCCATGGGTCCTCCGGCATAAGACAATGCCCATACATATTATTAAACTAGTCCTTTGTGAGCCGAAAGTGTTTATTGATGGCGATTTGAGGATATTATGCAAGGTCTTATAGGTTGCCATCGAAAAGTTAAACATGAAAGCAGACGCTGGCGATACGCCTGGGAGCTTAAGCCTCTATGCAATAGCTAAGCAAGGAATCGAGACAGTTATAAAATTCATTTACAGTGGATACATTAGCATCAATGAATATCTGTCTCGCAATCTTCATGAGCCTCCTCTAGACCCGTCCAGCATTTCACTATCCCGAAAAGCCTTTTGGTAGCACTTCCCTGAACCTTGATCTCTACTTCTTCACCATCCTTCAGGCTCAGGTTTACCATTGGCTTAAGAACTTTATCTTCATATTTCGCTTTGATCACAACACCCATCATTTCGATAATCTCATTTGGCTCTTCAGGGATCTATAGATTCTTTAGAATATGAACAAAGCAGAGGAATATGTGTGCGCAATCTGCACAGCACCTTCTATTCTGATAAAGGGCAGAGTTCTTGAAGGCAAGAAGATCACTGTAAGCCCTGCTGGCTGTAAGGAGATGAAGGCCAGCACCGGGAATATATCGATGAAATGGCTGTGGCTGATAGAAAGCTTATAATCAGCCAGTCTCTTGAGACTGCGATGGAGTTTCTCGCTGAAGCTGATGGAGGTTTTTGTCGGCGAGGAAAAAGTGAGGGCGATCAGGAGGCAGATGCTGGCGATTTGTGAGGGAATTGGGTTATGGGAATAAATCGGAGAAGCGGATTACAGCTTTGAACGATCTCAAGGACAAGGGCAACACTTTGGCTGAGCACAGTCAGAATTTGATCAAGTCCAGACTATATTCGCTATAATGTCTGGCGGCAATGGTGCAATATTTAAGGCTATATGTAACTCCGGTAAGGTCAATGGGAAGATTGAATATTTAGGAAATCAAATCAATATGAAAGGAGATGCTAATATGGGTTCATCCAAGATTATAGAATGTATTTATGAAGATGGTGTTTTTAAACCGCTGGGAAGGGTGGATCTGAAGCAGGGCACACGGTTATTGATCAAGGTGGGAAGAGAGGACTTATCCAAATATTGGGGAATTCTTGGCAAGGCATCAGCGGAAAGACTTGCAGAGCTTGAAGAAGAGGCCCAGCTTTGATATTTGTTGACACAAACGTTTTTTATAATTCATTATTTGATACAAAGTTCTCTACATCAGCGAGAGGATTCATTGAAGCGAACCAAGAACTTGCGACCTCCTCGTCGGTCGTTAATGAGTTGATCCTTGTGGCCATTCGCAATCTTTGCGAGGAGAGATACGGCACAAGAAACCATTCTTCTTTCAGGAGGTTTATAGCACAAAAAGGATATGAGCCTTTCAAAAAAGATATGAGTGCAATTCTGCAGTTTCTTGAAGATAGCGATATCTGCATTGTGCCTACCAATGAGAATATTGATGAATGGAGCATAATTATGCAAAAGTTCAGGCTCTTGCCATATGATGCTCTAATCATCTCCACATGCATCTCAAACGGTATCAAGGAGATTGCTACTTTCGACAAGGATTTTAAAAGGGTAGATATTCTTAGTGTGCTTGATTTGAACGAATGATCTTTGCAGAGAAATCTAAGGCGAGAAGCCACTGCAGGATTAAAGGAAGGATTTATTGAAGAAGCGACAAGATCAAGATAGATGATGCCTGATACCACTCTGGATAGAATCAAACCTGAGGAGTTTGATGCCATTGTTCTGCCTGGAGGAGTGCCGGGCTTCATTAATCTTAAAAGCGATGATAGGATTCTTCAGAATTTGAACAAGGCAGGAAAATACGTATGCTCAATCTGCGGGGCGCCATCAGTTCTGATAAAGGCAAGGGTTCTTGATGGATGGAAAGCCACAATAAGTCCTGCAGGCCGAGAGGAGATTGAGGGCAGCACTAAATATGTGGACGAGAGAGTTGTGGCCGACAGAAAGCTGATCACCAGTCAGTCTCCTGGGACTGCAATGGAGTTTGCGTAAAAGCCTGGTGGAGGCATTTGCTGAGCTGGTGGCGATCAAGAAACAGATGCTGATGATATGTGCAGGAGATTAAGCTATAGATGTAATTTAGAATTTAGCTATATTAAAAAAATAGGATTATGCTCTCTCTAACATCCTAGGCAGGATGGGCCAGAGAGTCTTACATCGTTTATAGAAACCACAAGTGGACCTGGCGGTACAAAGTTGACTCTAAAGTATATATCGTCTGGATAATCATATTGACGGTTACCATTTGCATCGAAGAAGAAGATAGTACCTGCTAATCCGCCTAATATAGGTATAGGAGGTGGTGTATAGAATTTGCCAAAGTCTGGATCGGAATCCTGTAACTTAGTTCCTGCTGACATGCCCTCCGAGTCTGTTAACCGAACATCATTTAACTTAGAGAAGGGAGGGATAAGCCCTGGGAGCTGAGCAAATAATGGATCTTTTAGATCGAATGTCGGTCCACCATAGAGATTAAGCCATCTGATAACTGCAGCAGGAGCAGTAGCAAGTAATGGCTGACCAATATCATTATCAGCTGGTGTTACTTTTGATCCTGCCGGTTTATCACCAAAGGGCGTGAGCCGTATATCATTAGCGCGTATTGGGGTAGCGGGCAGGCCAAAATGTAAATAGACAATATCACTATCATCATATACGCCTGGGCTTACTCCGATATCCCAATATTCTATAAAGATTGGAAATTGAACAGCGGGTATTGTTGGAAAGACGCTAAGCGGACTCCCAACATCGATCTCTCCTGGCAAAACCTTGCTACCAAATGGATATTCTGACGCCAGCGCTGTACCTAGAGCTAGCAAGATACTAACGGCTAGCAATGCAATTTTCGAATAGCTTTTCATTTCGTTTCCCACCAATAATTATTCTATTTCCCTACAATCGACCTACCAATTTTCGGTATTATTGATGAGAGATATAACTGAAATATAAAAAATTAACTTTGCTTCAATTTGATGAATCAACTTCGTTTCAAAAAATGAAGCAATAATTGAAATATATAGTTAAATTCCATCACATTTTACGGATTTTTTATATCTAATTTAACATTCCATTTTTCGCATTTCAAAGCATTGATGGTTAATGGCAGCATTGTTTGCCTTCCTGGAACCTATTATACAGAATGCTATATTATACAAACAATACCATTTAATTTTTTCTCAATGATGAAATATCCAACGATAAATTTATTAGATAGCTCTCCCAATTAGCTCAGAGGGATAGCAATGGCTGAGGCAAGAGAGTTCCTGTTTCCTAATAGTCCAAAAAATGGAGATTTCGGAGTATGGCTCGAGAAGCTGGTAAAATCGAATAGAGAGATATCCTGATACTATCAATATTGAATGAACACCCTGGGTCCTCCGGCCACGACATAATTAAGGCAATATTTATTAGAAGCAATGTCTTTCTAGGTTTGAGTACTGTTTACCCTGTTTTATATTCCCTGGAACGAGAAGGCGTTATAAGTTTTGCAACCGGTTTTGACGATATGAGGGCTAAAAGATATTCTTTAACACTTAAAGGGGCTAAAGTTGCAAAAGAAAAAACAGACGGCTTTGTCAGAGCAATTGAATATATTAGATTCTTAATAATAAAATCTTGGAACGATAAATTTGACAATATGCCCCCCCTAAGCTACTGAACAATCGGTATTGTTGCATTTCATTCTAATACTTACCACAGCTAAGCCCTACATAATCAGATTGCCGACCGAAGGTAGCATTACCGCGCTTACATTGATTCGCGGCTTGAGTGTTTCTTTAATGTAAATAGAAACCCTGCAAATTGATAAAGAAATCTTCGTTTAACTTATTAAATTTCTTATGTAGAAAGTTATATATGTGTTCAGCTTATAAATAAAAACAAGGGGTAATATGCAAGAGGATAATGCACGGAGTAGCGCCGAATCTGAAATAGATAATCGCTCATTCTTGAAGAATGATTTTAGGCATTCACTAAGAGACATTGATGATATCTTATCAATAATCGATTCGGAAATTGAAAAGAATCCGGAAAGCTGGGAAGCATTGGGTGCAAAAGCCGATATATTATACTCTATGACACTATATAGCCAAGCTGTGCATTATTGTGATCTATCCCTCGGTCTAAATCCGGATAATCCTCTTGTTCTGATCATTAAGGGCGATGCAATGCTCAAGCTCGGCAGGCACGAAGAGGCAATGAGCTGCTATTATAGATCCATAGAGTTAGAGCCGTTATATACAAAAGAATGCTATCTCAGAGGTCTAGCTGTAGAAGAACCCAAACCTTTTGATGGGCAGCCAAGTAATGCTAGTGATCAACTTCGATTGGAGAATATTCAATCTAAAAGCGAAATCGAACGTCTGCGCCATAATATGGAGCTAATCCAAAACATGATGTATTTGAAAGATAAAGAAATTGATTTATTGAGAAATCAAGCTGCTTTTGCTTCCAATAATGATAATGAGAAATGCTTGCAGACTGATATTGGCGGTTGTGTCAGGATCCTCGGAAAGAAGGATATTATGAAGAGCACGCTGATGTAATGACTTCAAGATGATTTGGAAGTGACTGAAAAATCCGATTAATACAATTCTTAAAACGGTTTACAGCTACTATTATTAGGATTATTGCTATGGTGCCAAGTCCAGTGCGCGATAGAATGCATATTCCAGAATACGTGCATGATATATCTATCGCGAAAAATAGTTCTTCTATAGCACGATATTGTAATTTGGCGGGGACACGGCATTAAAGGCACCGCAGTGGAAATACCGCTAGCTAATTGGGCTTCTTATGGAACTATTATGTAATCTTGGAAGTATTAGATTGCTGTAGTCTATTCTAAGTGAATTAAGAATAATATCGCAAAGCCTATCAAAAGTTTGTCGTACTAGCTTTTTATATACATCCTGTCTGAGGGTAGTGTGCCATAATTGCTGTAGTGTCGATCGAAACGATGGAGTGAGGAAAGCTCTAACCTGGTTTTTGAATCAGGCGATGCAACAGGAGGCGCTGAATCAGATCAAAGCCCAACCATATGAGCGAGCAGATCAAAGGCGAGCGCGACGTAGCGGCACAAGAACGAGATCTCTCAAGACAATTCATGGCGAGATAATTCTTGACAAGCCCCAATTCAGGGAAGTTCCTTTTAAAACACAGGTGTTCGATCGATATTCTCGGGCAGAGACCTCTCTTAGAATAACGATAATTGTTTCTCGCTTCCTGTTTTCCTCGATAAAATACCGCGATAAATGCCGCATATTAAAACCCTTCAATCTCAGAAAGAATTTTTATCTGTATCCCTCCTAATAATATCACATGGGCAAGCTTACAATTTCTATCCCTGATGACCTTGAGGAGAAGATCAAGGCCACAGGAAGGCAACCCAGCGAAATTATTTTGGATCTCATCAGGGATCGCTTCCAGGAGCCATCCAATCCAGAAGCAGCGCCAGAAGCAAGGTCGGCAGAAGGCACGCAGGCTCAGAACCTAGCCAAAGAACAAGAGATCGCACGCCACAAGGCCGAGCGCGCCAAATTCGAACAGGACCTAGCCAAAGAATCAGAGAAACTCAACGCAAAAATAGCCAAATACGAGGAGAAGGGCAAGGGAAAGGAAACCCTAGAAAACGTCAAGGCGATGGAGGCATCGATACAGGACGCGATCAGTACTCATAAGGAGACTGAAAAGCTTGTCGGCCAGCTGGAGAAGACTGTTCATGAAGCAGACGGCCTTGCAGCCGAGACCAGAGCAGTCAAAGCTAAAACAGAGGAGAGGATAGAAAAAACCAGGGCATTCATGAAGGAAAGTTGATAGCTAAATCTGTCACTATCGCCTCAAGTAGATTTAGGATTGAGTAGATTTAGGATTGAACAGACATTCGCTTAGATTGCCTCTGGCCAAGTCATAATCGACATATTTATAAAAAAACTTAAATAGCTTTAATATCTGATATATATCTACAGGCCTGATCCGCACGACCTTCTCTTATGGAAATCCATCATCCCTCCAATGGATTCCTCAATCTTCAGCAGATCGGGCCTGCCTCGTGCTTTGATATGAAATAATTATGCATAGCATCAAGATCAAGGCTTCTTTCACCTGCATATTCACAGCTAACTCTTTTATGCTTATAAATATAAGAAATTTTAAATAGTTGGGATTACTAATATTACTATTGCCAGATGCCGGGAGAGCTCAGACCCTACTTTGTCTCTCCCAACCTCCTTTACCTATTTTCAACTGTACATCAACGATGTGCCAGCTATCCACTCTAAACAAAAGAATTCAGGCATGCGTCCACATTGTTCCGCCGTTATAGGATATCTTGCGAATGCGGTGATATGGAATATACGTAGAACCCATCTCCGATTTGATCTCCATCCCGCCTTGCTCCAGCTTTAGGATTTCATCTCCTTGGATTGTAGATCTATCATCCGGAGCACCGCGATTCACGTATTCAACACTTGCTTTTCCGAATTCATACTGGGGATCATGGCACAGCCGCAGGAGGATAGCATGGCTCGTCCTCATAATAATTCCTCGTAATAATATATCAGTCTCATAAGGATATGAATAGTATGGGCTGTCATATCCCTATTTGTTCATTCGGATGTATCTATCATCACTCATATCTTCTGCGTTATTTTCAGTATTTTGGATTTGGGAGTAAAGATTTTAAGTTAATCCTAGCTAGTATTAATAATCGAGTCGCCGGATACGTCCACCAAACTGATCAGACTTGTTTTGCACAGGAGCATTATGGCAGAAATAGCAGAAGCGCCTTACAAAGTGCTGGAAAAGCTTGGCAGCGGCATAGAAATACGCGAATATCCTCCTCAGGTCTGGGCCAAAACCGTTGGAGATCAAAAAGAGGCATTTCAGACTTTGTCCGAGTACATTTCGGGCTATAACAAGACTATGGAGAAGATACCAAAGGTGGTCCCAGTCATCATATTCAACGGCAATGAGGGAAGGGTTATGGCCTTTATCATGCCGCAGGGCAAAACCCTGAGAAGCCTGCCAAAGCCGCTCACTGAGAGAGTGAAGCTGGAAGCAACGGGATCCCGAAAAGTTGCAGCAATTGCCTTCTCCGGCATAGTGACTCCGGATAGCTTCAATAGCGGATTCAGATTGATTCAGGAAACGCTCAAAAGGCTAGGAACCGGCTGGGTAGAACCCGCTTATCTCCTGCAGTACGACGACCCAAATACGCCTCCGTTTCTGCGCAGGAATGAGGTGGCCGTGCAGCTAAAATCGTGATTCCTAGATAGGATTAAATTTAGGATTAAGGCAGCGAGAAAATTAAAGGCAAAAGGAAAGATATAGGGAAGAGGCTGATTGAATAACAAAAGCAACCCTAAGCAATTGCCTTTCCTTTCGCATCCACCGCCTTATGCCAGTTCTTCCGTTCATATAGGTCAAGTGCAACAGTTTCCGCATCCAGATAGCTTCTCATTCTTTCGATAAGCTGTGACCAGTCAACCTTGTGGCCGTCAAACTCAGGGCCGTCAACACATCCGAACTTGACCTTGCCTTCAATTGAGCACCTGCAGGCTCCGCACATGCCTGTCCCGTCCACCATAAGGGGCATAAGGCTGACGCGAGTCTCCTTTCCGAAGGGCTCAGTGATCCTGGAGATCTCCATCATCATGAATGTGCAGCCGATTGCATACACCCGATCCACATTCTCAGAGCGCAATACTTGCTCCAGCGGGCCATTTGCATTGCATTCTTTGGCGCTTCCATCATTACAGGTAACAATAAGTTTATCGGAAACCTTCTCAAGCCTGTCCAGCCAGAAGAGCCAATTGCGGTTCCTGGCCTCGATTACATAAACTACCCTGTTCCCGGCTTCCTTCAATGCTCTCGCCATGGCAAATCCGGGGCCTGTCCCAAAGCAACCGCTCACTACTGCAACTGTTCCATAGTTCTCTATCTTCGACGGCTTTCCGAGCGGCCCTGCCAGGTTGAGAATGAAATCGCCTACTCTGAGGGCTGAAAGCTTGCGAGTGGAGACGCCTACATCCTGAATTATGACCGTTAAAGAGCTATCATCCCAATCTGCAATGCTCAGCGGGATACGCTCGCCGACCTCATCAGCCCTTACTATTACGAACTGGCCTGGCTTCACTTTCTTAGCAATATCAGGCGCATTTATCCTTAGCAGAACAAGGCCAGGAGCGAGGATCTCTTTCTGCAGTATCTCAAACATCCCTTATCACCTTGGCACCTGATGCCTTCCCAGCCTTTCCCGATATCCTCACAACGCCCTGCGGCACTCTGGCCGTTAGCTTGGCTATAGCCCTGATGGTTTCATCACCTGTCTGTATACATATCGGGTCTCCCTTTGAGACCCGTTGCTTGATAGCATCAGCGGGGTTAATCTCTGCATATCTTCTTGCAGTGAGGTAGCACAGATCGGATACCTTCGAAGTCCTTGTTCCGCTGCCGAAATCGAAGATGCTTGCGGCTTTTATGAGCATAAACGATTGAGCAACTGGCGGCTTCTCCAAAATTAAAGGCTCAATTTTGGGCGTATCCGGAATAGTCGAGGCGAGATCGATATGGGATTTCATCTCTGCCAGAACCTGACCCGAGCTTGCGAACTCAAATCCACAAAAGCCCATCCTTCTGGCGATCTCTGCCAGGATCTCCCAATCGGGCCTTCCGCTCTTTGGAGGCATTGCCCGTCTGACCGCGAGGTGCCTGCCATCCGATGCTGTATAAGTTCCATCCACCTCTGCGAACGAAGCTGCAGGCAGAACTACATCCGCCAGCTTTGCTGTCTCCGTCGGGAAAAGATCCTGGGCTACCAGGAAGTCCAATTTGGATAACGGCTCCTTGAGGTCAGGTGCTTCTCTGGCAGGATTGGAGCCCACGATATAAGCAGCTTTAAGACTGCCATCTCTTAGGGCATTCATTGTTTCATCATATTTCCGACCAAATCCCAACATGGCGGCCCCGCGAGAATTGCAGCTTCTGCCCAAAACGCAGAGCTTTCCTTTTGCCGCCGACGCCAAACTGGTTGCAGCATTGACTATATCTGCACGTGAGTCCGGCCCGATGATAATTGAAGCTTCCAAAAGCGATTTGGCGGCATTTTCTATCTCTTCAGGCGAGATGCCTGCTGCACTTATGTTTTCGATGCTCGCTCTCTCGCCCTTCAAGGCGCTGGCTAAAGCCGCGAGCACAAAAGGCTCGTATCCCGGCATAGCCCTGAGCCAAATCGATGCCTCTTTAGCAAGCATTGTCTTTATTGGAGAGACCACAACCGGCCTTGAGGATCTGAGCGCCAGCTCAACTGCAGGGTTTGTCTCTGCAATATCGCCCACCACCACTATCCTTCCCTTAAGTATATCCTCAAGGCTGAACTCAGAGGCTGCATCAGGAGCTACCGCCCGGCTCATCATCGCATCTTCGGCGAACTTCCGAGCAACATACAGCGCCTCGTTTGTCAGGACTCCCGATGCGATGAGCGCAAAATCCATACCTCTATACTGTGCCAGTTTCCCGGCAGCATAATCAAGCGCCGCATTCCAGCTTGTCTCAATAAGCTTTCCATTCTTCTTTATCAGCGGCTTCTTCAGCCGGTCCCGCTCTACGAACTCAAGCCCAAAGCGCCCGCGTACACAGAGCCTGCTGCCATCTGGCCTTGCCCGAAGAAGCCATCCATCCCCGACCTCAAGCCCGATCTGACAGTTTGCGCTGCAGTACGGGCAAGTTGTCGATATTATGTCCTCTGGAGGACCGGCCCATTTATTTCCGCGCTCAACCAGCGCACCGGTAGGACAGACGTCAACGCATGCCCCACAAAACCTGCACCCGGACTCCTCAAGGGGCTTTTCAAATGCGGTCCCGATCCCTGCATCGAATCCCCGAAAGATGAATGAGATTACACCTAGCCCTCGATCTTCGCAGGCTCGAACACACCGCCCGCAAAGGATGCACAGGTTGGGGTCTCTTTCGAAAAATGGGCTTCTGATTATCTCCTTCTCCGGGCTGAGGTGTACAAGCTCGACCTTCTTAAGGCCAATCATCTCCACAGTTTCCTGAAGCTCGCATCTCCTGTCTTTGGGGCAGTAGCGGCATCCCATCGTCTGAGGGACCTTCCTCATGGCCTCTCGGATCTCATCGCATCTCCCGGCCCTCTCACACATCAGGCATATGCAAGGATGCTCCGATAGAAGCATCTCAAGAATGCCGAGCCTCAAGTCATTCAGTGCAGGCGTATCCGTTTTAACTATCATGCCCTCCGCAGCCGGCAGTGTGCAGGATGAAGGATAGCCTCGAACCCCTTCGATCTCAACAAGGCACAGCCTGCATCCGCCATAGGGCTTCAGCTCAGGGTGATCGCAAAGCCCGGGAATTTTTATGCCTGCTGCCAATGCAGCCTCCTTGACTGTTGCTCCTGCAGGCACTTCAACCTCATTGTCATTGATTTTCAGGCGCATTCGATCACCCTGTTCTCTTTGGAGATAGCTTTGAATTTATCAGGACAGGCCGCAAAACAGGCACCGCATTTTATGCAGGCATCTTTGTCTATAACATGCGCCTTCTTGGCCGAGCCCGAGATTGCCCCGGCAGGGCAGCTCTCAAGACACAACCCGCAACCTCTGCACTTTTCAGGATCTATTGAGAATGTGGTCAGATCTTTGCAGATCAGGGAACGGCAGCTCTTCTGCAAAATGTGTTCATTATACTCATCTCTGAAATATTTAATAGTGGTAAGGACTGGATTTGGGGCTCCGGCGCCAAGACCGCACAGCGCACCGCTCCTTACAGTGTTGGCCATCCTCTCGAGCTTTGCCAGATCATCCATGTCCGCCTCGCCTCTGGTGATCTTCTCGAGTATTGCAAGCATTTGCCTTGTCCCGATTCTGCAGGGCGTACATTTGCCGCAGGATTCCGACTGAGTAAACGTCAGGAAAAATCTTGCAAGATCGACTGCGCAAGTGTCCTCATCGATTATGATCATGCTTCCTGAGCCCATTATCGAGCCCTCTTTCGTCAGCGACTCGTAATCAACTGGGATATCGAGATGTTCTGCCGGTATACATCCTCCGGACGGCCCGCCTGTAAGCACTCCTTTGCAGGCTTTATCGCCCTGTATTCCGCCCCCAATGCCAAATATGATATCCCGCAGGGTCATTCCCATAGGAACCTCAATTAGCCCTGCTCTCCTCACGGCTCCTGCAAGTGATAACGTCTTGGTTCCGCGGCTGCGGCCGATGCCAAAGGACGAATGCCATTCCCCTCCGCGGTTGATGATCTCGGCTAGATCTGCCAGGGTCTCGACGTTATTTATATTCGTGGGCTTGCCCCAGAGGCCGGTATTCGCCGGAAACGGCGGCCTTGTTCTAGGCATTCCGCGTCTGCCCTCAATTGATGCCATGAGCGCAGTCTCTTCGCCGCAGACAAATGCCCCGGCACCTTCTTTTATGGATATATCGAAGTCCATTCCAGAGCCGAGTATGTCTTCGCCCAATAGGCCGAGTTCACGTGCCTGACCCAGAGCGATATCCAGCCTCTTCAAGGCCAATGGGTACTCGGCACGGCAGTAAATGTACCCTCGAGTGGTGCCGATTGCATGCGCTGCAATCAGCATTCCCTCTATGACAGAATGAGGATCCCCTTCGAGGACTGATCTGTCCATGAAGGCCCCGGGATCGCCCTCATCTGCGTTGCAGATCAGGTACTTCTCCGCCCCAACCGCCTTGCGGCAGAACTCCCACTTCATGCCGGTTGGAAATCCCGCGCCGCCGCGGCCGCGTAGGCCCGAGGCCTTTACCTCCTCAATCACTGCCTCAGGCGTCATTTTCAGGGCCTTATCAAGAGCGCTGTAGCCGCCTCTGGCAATATAATGACGGATATTCTCAGGATCTATTATGCCGCAGTTGCGCAGCGCAATCCTTACCTGAGGCTTGAGCATCGGATGGTCCCAGATGGAGGCAATATCGGGAATTGGTTTCCGTTCTATTTCAGGAAGATCGACTGTTCCAAGGGCTCTCTTATTATTGCTTTTGCCATGACCAATGCTATCGCCGATCGCTTCATCCACCAATGATGAAACTGCCTCTGGAGCAGCATACCCATAGCATATCATCGGCCTTCCGGGAAGCTTGATGTAGACCAGCGGCTCTGCATAGCATAGCCCCAGGCAGCCGACGTTCATGCTATTTGGATGAATGCCTCTCTCCTCAAGCTCTGCTTTCAGGGCGGCCTGTGTCTCGCAGGCTCTGGCTGATATTCCACATGTGGACATGCCTGTACAGATCAGCGGAACATCTCCTTCGAAGAGCTCAAGCCAGGACCGTCTGGCCTCCGCACGTATTTCTGCCAGGGCTTTAGAATCTGATGAATTTTTCATAATAACCTAAAGATGATCTAAGCCTTTGACCTCAGGCGAGAGAGTATTGAATCGACCTGCGAGGGAGTTAAATTTCCATAAATTACACCATCTACTGATATTACCGGCGATTTGGAGCAGCAGCCAAGGCATGCCACGGTCTCAAGACTGAATTCGCCATCTTTCGTGGTGCTGCCGGCATGGATATCCAATCTTCTCATTAAATGGTCGAGAAGCCTGCGGCCTCCTTTGATATAGCAGGAGGTGCCATTGCAAACTTT
The DNA here is from genome assembly GCA_041946675.1 of Methanotrichaceae archaeon. Lineage (GTDB taxonomy): Archaea > Halobacteriota > Methanosarcinia > Methanotrichales > Methanotrichaceae > CAWBKV01. The sequence goes on from JBHGAU010000010.1 coordinate 60,297, forward strand.
GATATTGTGCACTCCGGGGCGGAAAAGCTTGAACTCGGCATAAAATGTGGCTACGCCGTATACCTCGCTCTCGGAGATCTCCAAAATCCCGGCGATCTCCTCCACGGCCTCCGGCGAGATGTATCCCAGGCTGGATTGCGCCTTTTGTAGAAGGGGGATAAGCGCTCCCTCTTTTTCGGCGATGCTATTATCGGCGACGCTATTATCGGCGATGCGATTCATCTGTGTCTGCTTATCTGAGGATTCTTCTGGAGATCTCATTATCATCGCAATTGTTGACCTATTTAGCTATAGATCTTCAGACCAGGATTTCTGTTTCCGACATTCCTCTTAATAAATCACACGGTTAACATGTTACTATTATTCCGGTGGCTCCTCGCATTCGTGGAAAGATTAATAGCCTGGAAGGCACGAGGATATAAACTGCAGGCTTATACGGGCTCGTAGGGTAGAGGATATCCTAGCGGGCTTCGGAGAC
>JBHGAU010000097.1:0-8713 GCA_041946675.1 Methanotrichaceae archaeon
ACTGCATGTGGTGGCAACTGCGTCGATACATCCAGCGATAACAACAACTGCGGTGTTTGTGGTCATAGCTGCACAGCGCCAGAGACATGCGTCAGCGGAATATGCACACAGACACGATGTCAGGAAGGCACCGCTGATTGCGATGGCGCTCCAGGAAATGGCTGTGAGACAAATCTCCTGACTATTTTATGCTCGCAATTTCCGATGCTAATATTATAATTTATTTCTAGCAAAATTCGCACAGTAATGTCTAAACTATTGAAAAACATTTATATCCGGGCAAAGGATTTATGGGCGTGAAGCAAAATAACAGGAAAAACCTTTGACCAATCAGGGCGGGGAGAAAATGAAGTATCATGCTTTATTGCTCTTTTTAGCTTTGTATGCAGCGCTGATTTGTGCGGAAGGGCAGAGTGCACCAATAAATGATAGCATGAGTGGCCAATCTCAGATAATAAATTCATCCGACAGTGGTTTTCGCCCTGATATCAATGGATTCAGCTTCGAAAATTACGGCAGTAATATTCCTGCCTTAGGTTTGACGCCAAAAGATATGCAGCGTATGTTTGGAGATAAAGTGATCGCCAGCAAAGCAGGCGGCAAGATAATCCTTACACCTCCGGCAAACCGGTGGATGATTGAGGCCAACAATGCCATGGGAAATGGACATTGCGAAGGCATGGCAGTCCTTTCCGAGCTTATATATTACAATAAGGTTAACCCGATATCCCTTGGAGGCATGGATGCTGCTGATTTATCATTAGATAACCAGAACCTCCAGAGGGAGATTGCCTATTGGTGGACAACTCAGGTTACAAGCCCGGGCGGGTCCCAGAGGATAGATGAATCGCCAAATGCTGTTTTGGATACCCTTAAGAAGGCTTTTAAAGATGGTCGAAAGGCTACGGAATGGTGGGTGTTGGGCCTCTTCATGCCGGACGGAACCGAGGGGCATACAATATCTCCTATCGCCGTAAAGGATTTTGGAAACGGCACAGCGGATATATTTGTGTACGATAACAACTTCCCGGATATGATAAGATCTGTAAAGATAGACACGAAAAATAATAGCTGGATGTATTATGCATCCGTTAACCCAAATGAGCCTTCAGCCATGTATACCGGCAATGCAAGCACTCATAACCTGGAAGTTGTGTCTATCTCCTCAAGATTAGACAAGCAAAGGTGCGATTTCTGCGACAACAGCCTGGGCGGTACTGAAACATCAACTGGTGAAGAATATATCCATGTCTGGCAGGAAGGCAATGCAAATCTCGTGATTGCCGATGAGTCGGGTCGAAGGATTGGATACCCGGAACCAAACAAATTTGTAAACGAGATTCCAAATGCGGAGGTCAAATACTTCAAATTCGCAGCAAAGAAAAAGGCTCCTTTATACATCTTACCGGCTACTGGAAACTTTACAATCGAAATCAACGGAATTGGGCTCACTGAAGAAAGCTTCGTCAATGTAATGATGATTGGGCCCGGCTCAGAGATGGGCGTACAGAGGATCGTTCTTGGTCCGAATGAACGCGATCATATGAATGTGACAAAGGTGGGGAGACAATACCAGTTGAATTACAAATCGAACCGCAGCAAAAATATAGATCTAATAGTAGGTGTAACCACTGTTGAAGGTGGTTATGAGTTTTTAGTAGCTGGAGCCAAAGTGGACCCTGAAGGAAAGGTAAGCATCAACATAGATACAGATAAAAGCAACTTCGTATTCGATACCAATGGCAATAGCAATCCTGGTCCGCTCCAGCTAACTATGACCCGTATTGATTCATCTGGCGAGCAGACTTTCACCGGGAACACAGCGCTAAGCCCCAATAATGCGGTTGTTATGAACTATGCCGGCTGGCAGGGCGATGGAAACAGCATGCCTATCCAGGTCATCAATAATGATGCTGGGACAACCACGACATCGAATATGATCGATACTCAGAATACTCAAGGTTCAGGCCAGCAAGACATAGGCTATTCACCTTCTAGCAGCCTGGGATCGGTTAGTTTGCAATCGGGTACTTCTGACAGCAATTCAGCAGGAAACCAAAATCCGCCTACCAATACTCAATCTACCGGCACCCAAGGTCCGCTCGTTGGAGGTGAGAACCCGATGGGACAGCCATTCAATCCTCCATCGATTACGGGGCAGAATCCAATCAATATTAATATTTGAGAACTAAAAATTAAACATTTAGTATCTGGCCTAATTGATGGAAACGGATTTAACAACCCCATTTTGAGTGGCTGTGCCCGTGAGTTCTCCTTCCATATTCCCAAACAGGAATATCAATTTGGATGATTCCGCCATATTATCAGGCATATTATATATGGCGGCTTGTGATGAAACTGCCGCTATATCGCTCTGTGCAATATTGATCTTTCCAACTCCATTTCCAGCTCCTTCAAGGTTGACTTTGCTCTGCTGGCTATCTGCATATGCATACATCGAGCTTGCTGAAGGGATTCTAGGGACGATGTATCCTACCAGGGCATCCCAAACAACGCCGTCTGTATTCAAGTGGCCCTGTGATATCGTATATTGTACCGAAGTATTCCCGAGCATGTTTCCAGATGCTGCATATGCCGACACATAGGGTGGCGGGTCCTGAACATCATGTGCTTCCTGGTTGTTGGTCCCGAAAATATCCATAGCTGCAGAGGTAGACGTCGGATCGATGCTTACAGTTTGAGTTGCCCCGATCCATGCTGAAGGCCCGCCCAGCGCAACTACCCTGGCATAATTTCCTGTTTCATCCCTTGCCATGCTGTCGATTGATGCCTTGCCCTCATTGAGGCTCAGATTCGTATTCACATAAGCATTGACATTGGCTGAATTTACGGATGCACTCTGATGGCTCTTGTCCATATCAACCGAATCCAGATAATCCATTCCAATCGTCCCACTGCCGGTAATGGAGGCTTTTGTAATGGTTCCACTTCCGGTTTGGGTCAAGTCGTTAGTGGATAATGTCCCTGATTCAACATAGCCGTTATCGATAGAGGCAAATCCCTTGACAGATGCCTCTGCATGATCGGCTTCGGCCTCGGCAGAAGGATCAGCCTTGATATGTACATCTCCATTAACTGATTTGACCCATGCCTCCGCCTGGAAGCCCGCTGCATTGTGGGCCTCGCTAACAAAGAATCCTTCTCCGTTGCCTCTAATTTCCAGCGCCATGGCGCTGGGTGCAAGAATCATAAGCAAAGCGAGCGAAAGCAGCAGGCTCCATCTCATATTTTTCCCTTGTCCTCCTTTCTTTGATGCATTTCATCTTATTTATATGCTGGCCTTTTAGACAGATAATGAGATCATATAGGCGCAGGACTATGAACGCCTACATGATCCAAGCGTTCCATCTAGTTATGTGTAGGCTCCTAATCCCAGGCAACGTAATTGCCAGTGGCTGGAGTCGCAAATGCTCCGGCACCATAGTGAGATCCATCGACGGTTCCCTGATAGGCATATGAATATGTTCCTAGGCTTGCAGATCCGCTCAACTCGAAAGGTGATACAATAGATATGCCCTGCTCTGTGCCATCGCTCCATTGGGAATTTTCAATATAAGCGGTAACATCCACTGTATCGCCCCGCAATAATTTAAGACCATATGGCCAGGTATCCTTTACTGAACTTAAATCATCATCGATGATTTTCGCCGTTTCATAGAACCCTGCTGCAACGCTACCGGAGACTCCTCCCGGCCAATTAAACGTATGCGATCCAAGGCTTCCTCCTGATTGGGTAGTAAGAGTAAACATAGACGGTGACGGCAGATCTAGAGAATTTATTGTCATAGATTCAGAGTTCCCTGTATTTTCGCCAGCAGCTGCTATTTGATAAACTGGATTCAGCGAGGTTCCGATCTTGCCAATATGATCTCCTCCTGTTACGGTGGCTGTTACTTCGGTGGCACCGTTAGGATCTTGAGATAGGACATCTACATATGCTGTATCGTCTTTAGTGGTTGCATATGCATTCTGAGAGGCAGCAGCTCCGTTGATATCATCATTAAGGGTTGTTGCCCCTTGGTCTGCACTTAAATAGCCGAAGCCTGACGTAGATGCAGAAACACCAGCAAGATATATCGGCTTAGGAGTATTTGAGGAAGCTCCATCAGTTGAATCAGGTTTGGAAATGTCGGCTTCCGTAGTGAAAGTGGCAGAGCCGTCACAAGAACTATAAATTGCGTCTTGCTTCGCCTTTGCTATGCCACCATCACCTTCTTGAGAACGCGCAAACAAGGATAAAACACCCTGTCCGTCAAGTGTAGCCTGCGTATAAGCCTCGTTGATGACCACTCCCAAGGAGGAATCCGATAATTCGGAGAAGGATGTTTGGGCCGTAAAAACTCCATTATTGTCATAATTATAATGCCCGCTTATGCCTGCATAATCGGAGGTTAGAGCGACATGAAGCGGCTTAGTTGGGTCGTATGTATTTATATTAAAATCATTCTGCGTTAATCCTCCACTGCTGCCAGTATCCTTAAGATATACCTGAGAAACGCTGTGGGATTTAGTCTCGCTTTGCGTTCCTTTTGTTATATCCAGCGTCATTTTTACTTCATTGGCACTGAATGTAGTCGCTACTGCATTTGATATTAGTGATAATATTAAGACCATCATAATTAATAACTTCATTTGTTTCAGTCTCCCCATTATTTTCTATTAAACGTCAAAGTTTCAACATCAGCTTTTAAGCCTTTCTGATGTTTTAAACATCAATATCCATATACCCATATAAAAAAAATTGCCTGTACATAATATTTAAATAAGTCAGAAATATCGTGTATAATTGTTAAATAATTTAAATATAGAATCTAAAGGGGAGTTAAGCCTTTTTGATTATTTTTTGTTAAGGATAACTAATATTAGTTTAAGATTCGCAATATTATTAACATGTTGAGGGTAATGCAACCGGCAACAGAGATAACTAATTTTAGTTTGGGAACTGCATTCGCGAAATCAAATTGAAAAAGAATGAATAAATATCGATCAACAATGAGTAATATTAATTAGATCTATAGTTACAATAAATAATGCCATGATCGATGAGGAACAATAAAAAGCATACTTCTTTAGGATGTTAATCCCTTTTAATTGGGGCTGAATAATATGTGCAATCAAAGATATTGGAGATATTTGTGCCGCAGCTCGCCTTATCGGAAAGCGACACGTCATCCCATCCGCCGTTGCAGCAGGATAGCCAGCCTCCCTCAGGTTCAAAAGCGTTCTCGATAGATTGCATTCTAATGATGCTTGTCATATTATATTTGCCGTAGTACCTCTCATCCCCTTCGTTCAGGACCTGATAGCCTGTTATCGGTTTTCCCGTATACCGTGGTCCCGACTGAAGATAGCTTAAATCGGATATACCTGTAGTACTGGCCCGAACTTTGAATTCTGTGCTCCTTGTGGCTTCAAGCGTGGCTGTTTGTATACCATTGTCATTGGCGATTACTGTAGCATTCAATTTAGATAAGCCCAAACGAATAGTTATGTCCTTAATGAGGTCATTGCTGTATATAAAATTGGCTTTTGCAAAATCCAGGTTGTTTCCAGCAATCTCACGGGCATTTATCCCTTTTCCCGAGTAAGCTATGCTCTTTAGCTGAACCATTACAACCGGCCAGACCTCATGGTAGGTGATTGCATATTCATCGCTTCCGGAAGGTTTATTGAGATCGGATTCGATAATATTATCATTTCTAGCAGCCATTGCTTCAATTTCATCAGTTTTATATTTGCCGTTTAAAGCTGAAATACGCTCTTTGATGCTGATATCATTGATATTTACATTTGAAGAGCAAGAGTAATATGGGCTCAAAGATCTATTATTTGGTCCATCTATAGGCCTAATCTTTCCGCTGACATGCTGCTCATAATAAAAGTTGATATTGCTGCTCACTCTGTGTATTTCCCAGGAGGTGCTGTTGGTGCCTATCGATCCGCTCCAGAAGTCAGCAGATCCACAACCTACGGTAAAGATTAGCATTATCAGCAGTATCTGGGTTCTCACAGATTACCATCTCATTGATTGGCTCCATCATCATGATTAAGCTTTCACTTCTGCTCTATTATAGGTCACCGAGGCTGAAGGATATGCCTCAATGAAACCAGGCGATGCCGCATGAATGGATGCATATGGTCCATTATTATTCACAGCCTCGATGAACATCTCCGCCAGCGATCCGCTTCCGAATAAATGCCACTTCATCAGCTCATCGCCCTCCAATGGCAGCGGCTCAAGAGTTAAACTGCCATCTTCGACATGAACTCTTATATCAGCGTAGCCAAATCCATTGTATTCATATCTTTCGCCGTCACCTCTAGGGCCAATGGTTAAGGGCCCTTCATGAGTAATAATTATTCCCGAGCCTGAGCTGCCGGCATAAGAAGATCCCCCGGAATTAATGCTGCCCGAATCTGTTTTGGTTTTTGTTATTTTAATATCGCCTTGAGATTGTACTATGCATTCGTTTAATAAATCGTTCCCCTTCATACTAACATCCTGATTATTGGATATCGTACTGCCTGTAATGGTACCATGATCTTGTATAGACACTAGACCAAAACCGATCTGTCTGTTATCAGTCTCAAAAGAACCAGTGCCTGTAGATAACGTAGTTAGTTCGGTATATCTGCCAACCCCAAATGTACTGCCATCGGTTGTTTCCCAACCATTCATTGGTGAGATTGAGAAAAAACGCGAAATATCAATTGAGTTGCTAGCAAGGTAATAAGTTTGGCATGAGTACACTCCCTTTGTGCTGCCTCCTGAATTTGATACATAAACAGCGGTGGATCCTTGAGCCAAAAAAAAGCCTAGGAGCAATACTACAAGGTAAGACCTGGCTAACATTTATTCCCCTCGGAAACCCAATTTTTATCCGTGAAAGAGTTTCTAGAACATATATCTTTCGTCCATAGAATAATGAGTTATTTTGGGAACACTGTCGGAAAAATATCCTAAATATACCATATCTCCTGCGGCAGCTTATTCAGCCTCTGTGCTCCCTTTGCAGTAGTTAAGAACGTATCCTCGACTCCCACAACACCCATGCCGGGATAGATCATCTTCGGTTCTATTGCTATAGTCATATTCTCTTGTATTGTATGATTTAAAGGACCGAGCACCGGATACTCGTCCAGTTCCAGGCCGACTCCATGGCCGACGAATCCGCATTTATTCCCGATCGGGCCGCCCAGGCAGTCCTGGTAACCGAGCCTTACACCTTCCGCTTCAGAAAGATTGAACAGGTCTCTCCCATTCTTCCCCGGGCGAAGCTCCTTTGCCAGAGTCGTTTCAATTTCCAGGGCAGAAAGATAGGCATCCTCCAGCTTTGGCGAAAGCTTGCCGACCGAAAATATCCTGGTCGCATCTGCAATATATCCGTTGTATATGCCTACAGTATCTACGAAAACAGGTTCATTCCGTTTTATCTTCCTGAATCCAGCGCCCTGGGGAAACATCAGGGATGTGCCTCTGCCCCCTGTCGGCGAAGCAAGAAAACTCGGGGCTGCAGCATCAGGACCTGACATGAAATGGCCCAAGGGGACTATGCTGTTGAACCTCCGGAACCTGAGTGAGCCTTGATGCCCCATCTTCCTCATCACGGATTCCACATGGACTGCCAGGTCGATCTCTCGAATCCCCTCCTTCAAGCATTCAGGAACTGATGAAATGCCGGCATCCAGCATCCTGGCAGCTTCTTTTGTTAGTCCGATCTCAAAATCGGATTTCACAGAGCGCATCTGCCTTATCGTTTCGGATACGTCGATGAACTTGGCATCGCCCAATGCAGCCTCTACTCTGGAGTAAATGTTGTATGGGAGCACATCCTGCTCAAGTCCAATCACGCTGTCTGGCTGTATTCCTAAGTCTGATTTGAGATTTTTAAGATTTTTGAGAGGCTGAACATTCAAGGGTGATTCATTAATGGCCCTCTCCAGACTCCTCTTCACCATCACAACAGGTTCGGAATCTCTGGGGATATAGACCAGCCCGTCCTGAGCGGTACCCGAAAAATAGCACATATCAACGGAATGGAACAGCAGGGCCCCTGCCATGTCTCCCATCCGGGCCTGAAGCCTCTTTATTCGGGCATCGATCTCAGACTTCGGATGAAGTATATACTCCATTTTTTAAACTCCCGTTCTTTTCACAAGACCCTTGGACGGGGGGTCCTCGCATAGTGATAAATCTTTTGGCAAGCATAGCTGCAAGCCGTGAGATAATGAGACGAGATGCGTATTTGGGGAAATAATATTTTATACGTTGAATTATGTTGGCGCAATAGGCCGTATTGAATGTTTGGCCTTTAAAATATAACAATAAATTCCCCGCAGGGCAATCATTTCTTTATATAATGAAATAAAATTAACGCTTTTTGCTCAAAAGGGCGATAAATTTATATAAAATAAGATTAGAGATTACATAAAAGCCAGACTTAACAAATTATTATAGAGAGATTGGCACTCATATATCCTAATGGGGGAATGAAGAATGAAGGGAGTAGCAGTAGCAATAATCATGGCAGCTCTTCTAGCCTGCTGCGGCATTGTTGTGGCCACATCGCCACTCATTCCGCCAGTGCAGTTCGAGCAGTTCTGTGAGAATCAGAAGGTATCAGGAACAGGTGTAGTCGATGTCAGTACATCCATCGTAGATAAGAAGATCGCGCTTGAATATTATAACACA
>JBHGAU010000098.1:0-8517 GCA_041946675.1 Methanotrichaceae archaeon
GATTGAATGGAATTGGATACAGGGCTAAGTTGAATTTACAGAATATTCGGGACACTACCCATATAAATCTTCGCTGACATTTTGCTTCGGATTGCTTTTCAGTTCCCAATTAGTAATATCTGAGGTACGAATGAAAGGGATTGGGCCAGTTCCATATGCCATTTTGCCTACTTCGATACCAGTATTAAAAAAAGGATGCCTTTTTGAATCAAAGTAATTATTGATATTAGATCATGCGTTTTGCTCAACGTTCTAAACCTAGCTTGGATTTGTGGGTCATAATAGCGTGGAACAAAAATGTCATTAAGTATTTTATCCGTGCGCAGTTTAAACGATAAAGGACCTTGTGATGAAGCGTTATCTATTTCGCCCTCTGGGTTTTCATCTCCTAGGGAGGTGATTAAGCCCTCGGCCCAAAAGGGTATTTTCCGGATTCGCTCTCTTAAAGCCAACCTTTTCGTAATAATATCGGAGATTTCTGAGACAATTTCTTCTACTTTTTCTTTGTTTTTTGGTATAGGTAAAATGAGTTCAAGAAATCGATTACCTAAAGTATCAATGATATCTGCAGTAAATTGCTTAGCTCTAATTTGTCGTTTCACGATTGGAGAAGAGAGGAGCGCGAGAAGTAATTCAGGTGGCAGTTGCGTGGGCTTTTCAACCCTGATTTTTAGTATATGGGATTGATAAAGAATCTTTGTATCTGCTTCAGTTATTGGACAACAATTGCCGATTAGATATGTGCCATCTCTGACAAAGAAAATATCCCCCTGTCTTATATCCTGCTTTCGCCGATATTTTTCGTATATTTCCTTGCTAACGCCCTGTTTGGGATCTGTTATGATCTCCCAGTTAGAAATATCTGAAGTCCGGACAAAAGGGATCGTTCCAGTACCATATGCCATCTTGCCGATTTCATCTCCTGTAGAGAATGATAGAATCTTCTGATTATATAGATCAGCCAGGCTTATTAGATCGTGGGTTAAACTTAGTGCTTCTAAGCGGGAATGAATCTCGGGGTTATAATATTTAGGCACTAGAATAGGGCCAGTTATTTGTGATGATCGTATTCTGAACCCAAGATGGTCATAAGGACTCATTTGATATTCCCCATAAGTTCCTTATACTTGATAGCCACAATAGGAACGTCATCAAGTAAACTCGTATTGCCGGCGGCATCTATACGCACGGTTCTATTGCCACGTGAGTCATGACCGCACCATTTAACATCAGACATGAAAATATAATAATCTTCTTTAGTTTGTGTATTCTCAAGAAATAGAACGCAAGTCTTAGTATGAGTACCGCCTTTGCCCGAGGTCTTGAATAACGCTTCCGGCATAGAAACTATGCCAAAAATTTTAGCTTTCTGCTTAAGGAATGTAACCACATATTCGTATGTAGGCATTCCAAAGATCGCTTCTGGAAGTACAATACCCATCCGTCCGCCGGGCCCTAATAACTGCAGGCATCGCTCCAAGAAGAGGATCTGTGGTGGCTGGTCATCATATAGCTCTGTTGTTTTTTCCATAATTCCATTTTGCTTATTCCTCTTCCACTTATATCCTAAATCATATTGCGATAAAATATTATATCCTTTAACTGGTATTTTTGTGCCGAAGGGTGGATTAGTAAATAAAACATTGAATGTTCCAAGCTTGATGCTATCCTGTGCATGGGGTTTCCACTCGATAGGTGGCAGTAAACTATTTTCGCAGAAGACACCTCCACGTCCGTCCCCGATAATTGCCATGTATGCTTTTGTTACTTTTGCCAGGAAACTATCCTTATCTATGCCTCTGAAAAATTTAGATGCCACTTCACGTTTTTTACGGTCCAATAAAACTGCGGTCCACTTTTTCTCTTCTGCCTCTTTCTCCAATTGCTGCCAGACGTGTTCTAAGGCCACAATGAGAAAACCGCCACTTCCACAGGCAGGATCAATGATCATTTCTTCTGGATTCGGGTCCAAGATATCGATTATCATTTTGACTACGTTTCGTGGAGTGAAAAACTGTCCTTCATTACCTCGTAAAGCTGGTCCGATGAAAACTTCAAAAGCATCGCCTACTGCATCCCTAGCAGCTTCTGTAATGCAATAAATCTGTAATTCACCCACGACGTATGCCAAGTTTTCAGCATCAAGAGTAATTACATCGCTTTCCTCGAAGACATCATTATACTGCTTCTTTACCTCTTCGAATAGTTCAATAATTCGTTTCTTTACTTCTTTAGGTGGTTCTCCCGTACCCGAGCGGAAAGTCACAATCTCATCAGGTCCTTTATTAATTTCATCATAAATCTTACAAAACAAGATATTAATAATCTGTTGAGCTAAAGCCTCATCACGCGTAATTCCTGTCAAATTGCCTGCTAAATGATTGCGTAGGTCTCGAAAAACAGATTTAAGGTCCGAGGGTGGTTTTAAGTCGCGACGATAGAAACGCCCAATATCCTCGATACGCTGTCCTCTACGGGGAATATTGGGAAGATCTTCGTAGGTTCGAAGTCCATCTCGATGTAAGACCTTATGTAGATAAGCATGATCTTGGCCATTGAACCATATCCCTACCTCAGCTGGCGACATATCCATATAGAGCTTAAGCTGCTCAAGGCCATCTTTGCGATTTTTCTTCTTGCATTCGGCAATTAGTAATAAGTTGTATTCGGTTCTGCTATCCGTTTTGAATACGGCAATGTCTACAGGATAAGATTTCTCTTCATCAGAGGGACGTTTTCGTACCCGGAATTGGGGGCGAGTTTGTATTTGCGTTTTGTTATAGCCGTAATCCTCTACTAATCGACGCGATAGGATTTGCACAGCATCTAACTCTTCTGGAGTAGCCTTCACCCAGACACCGGAGACATAAGTCCCTGATTTTGCCTTCGGGCTTCCCGGGCTCTTCCATTATATCAAAGCGCTTTTGGATTGCCATTCTGCGCTCCACTCATCAAACTCCACATCGTACTGATCAATCTGACCAGCATCCGCAAAGCTAAATTTCTGGTTGTTGCCGATAATGACATGATCGTGGACTTTTAAACCTATCGTCCTTAATGCACAGACTAGATCACGAGTTATGCGTTTATCTTCATTGCTAGGCAATGCTTTGCCAGAGGGATGGTTATGAGCAAATACCAAAGATGCTGCAGAATATCTTAGCGCCAGTTTTAGCACTTCTCGCGGATATATAGCGCTCGTGGTTAAAGTGCCATGAGAGATATCTACGATCTTTAACACTTCATTCTGCCCATTTAATAAAATAACTTTGAATACTTCATAATCTAAATCTCGCATCTCTTGATATAACAAATTAAAAATATTCTCTGAACATTCCAAATAGGGGCGATTCTCAATGCTTTCCAAAAGATACCGCTTACTTAGCTCTAAAACTGCTTTGAATTGCGCAATTTTTGCATTGCCTAATCCTGTTACTGCATTTAACTCCTCAATTGGTGCTGCATAAAGCCCTCTCAGAGACCCAAATGTAGAAAGCAACTCTCTTGATAGATCTATTGCATTTTTGCCCTTGATACCCATGCGGAGAAAAATAGATAATAATTCAGCATCAGATAACGCATCAGGCCCTTTGAGGAGCAACTTCTCTCTTGGACGGTCGCCACTAGGCCAATTTGATATCGCATTGGGATACTTTTTCTTATTTCTTTGGCAATCCTTATCTTTGATCATTTTCATTTAGCTTCAAGTTCGATTCTAATATCTGGGCAATCCTTGAATATGTTAACTCTCTGTAGTTAAAAATTCTTCGATAAATCGTATACTATCTTTCGTCAGATTATCTTCACAAATTCTCCATTTTCATTGGGATATTATTATTTAAAAATCAGCAATCTACGGGAATGCCATAGACAACCGCCTACTGATATTTGTAATCAAGAAGGCTTGGCCTCTCTTCAAGGAGCGAATGATGCAGCTCCTCCAGATTGGCGGTCGGTGCGGTGTCATTGTGCCTGACGGCGTTCTATTTGGAAGCTCCAAGGCCCATAAGTGGCTTAGGCAGCTCCTTCTCGAAAGATGCCAGCTTGAAGGCGTGGTCTCCATGCCCTCCGGAGTCTTCCGGCCTTACGCAGGAGTCTCGACGGCAGTTTTGATCTTCACTAAGGGCGGTAGAACTGGGCGAGTCTGGTTCTACGACATGGAATCTGACGGTTACTCGCTGGACGATAAGAGAAACTTCATTGACGGTAAGGGCGATATGCCGGATATCGTCGAGCGATTCAGGAAGCGGCATGAAGAAAACCCCATGGATCGGAAGGGTAAATGCTTTTTCGTTCCCTATAGCGAGATCAAGGAGAACAGCTACGATCTATCCCTATCGAAGTACAAGGAGATCGAGTACGAAGAGGTTGAGTATGAGAAACCTGAGGTCATTCTCGATCAGATTGAGGAGATTGAAGATCAGGTCAAGGAGAACATTGCCGAGCTGAGGAAACTATTGCAGCATCAATGATGCCCTGAGCCGATGGAATACTGGTAAATAGGAATCTTCGACTATCTGTTATGATGGAGCTCGTTATATATCATGCAAACCAATGCGACCCGAAAAAGTGCTCAGGAAGAAAGCTGGCCCGCTTTCATCTTGCTAGGCTTACAAAGCGCGTAAACGATCTTCGACCCTACATAGTCCTCAGTCCGTTCTCAGAGAAGGCGCTGTCACCCGAAGACAAAGGAGCAAAAGGAATAGCGGCACTGGACTGCAGCTGGGCTCATGCAGAGGAGGTTTTCAAGAGGCTTAACCTCAGGACAAGGGCACTGCCCTACCTCGTTGCAGCAAACCCAGTGAATTTCGGAAAACCATTTCAGCTCTCCACAGTAGAGGCTCTGGCGGCTGCTCTAGTCATACTCGGGGAACCCGGACAGGCTGAGGAAATATTGAGCAAATTCTCTTGGGGACATGTCTTCCTTGAAGTTAACCGTGAACCTTTACAAGAGTATGCTTGCGCCAAGGACTCCTCCGAGGTTGTTAAAATTCAAATGGCATATCTGGGATATCTATCGGAACAAATATAAGCTGTTAGAGCATATATCCATGGGGTGATGCCATTTGGCGGGGATAATTCCTATGGATGATCTCAGGCGCCTGCAGAAGAGTATGAACAGGCTCATGGAGGATTTGGGTCTATCCGACTGGGAGTCCAGATATCTTGGAGAGATGCAGAGAATCCAGAAGAGAATGAATGAAGTTATGGGTGAGATGGAGATGCCGAAGATGGAAGGCAATATAATGATGCCCATGGCGGATGTCAAGGAGACTGACGAGGCTATTATAGTTATCATGGATCTGCCTGGCGTAAACAAGGATGATGTGGATATATCTGTAACAGATAATGAGCTTCGTGTAGTTGCAGAGAAGAGTGCTGAGTCGGAGATATCAGATAAGGACTATCACAAGCGTGAGCGCACATACAACAGGTTTGAGCGTGTCGTTGCAATCCCAGTGGCTATCAAGGCCGATGAGGCAAAGGCAAAGCTTGAAAATGGTGTGCTTGAGGTAACACTTCCTAAAGAGGTTACCACTACAAGAAAGAAGATAAATATAGAATAAACTAAATAATCGGCGTTTCAGCGGTCTTTTTGGAGGAGGAGGTGATGCAGCTTATCCCTCTTTGTCTCCAAATAGTGCCTATTTATGCTGTTGGGCGGGATCTCAAGGGGCACACGCTCAACTATTTTCAGTCCATAGCCCTCAAGTCCAATTATCTTTCTGGGATTATTTGTAAGAAGCCTCATCTTCCTTATGCCCAGGTCGACGAGGATCTGCGCACCGATCCCATAATCCCTGAGGTCGGGAGGATAGCCGAGCTTCGTGTTTGCCTCAACCGTATCTGAACCTTCATCTTGAAGCATATATGCCCTCAGCTTATTCGCAAGGCCGATTCCCCTGCCCTCCTGGTGCATATAAAGAAGCACACCGTTGCCGTTCTCACTGATTAGCTGCAGGGCCTTGGCGAGCTGCTCACCGCAATCACAGCGCTTGGATCGGAATACATCGCCTGTAAGGCATTCAGAGTGCACTCTGACAAGAGCATTATCAGCAGTAGGATCGCCTGCCACAAGTGCAACATGGCACATGCCATCAAGGACGGATTCGTAGCCTATTGCTCTGAAGGCGCCATATTCTGTAGGCATGCTGACCTCTGCGACCTTCACTACGAGCTTTTCCCTCTTCATCCTGAATCTGATTAGGCTCTCTATAGTCACCATCTTGATGCCGTGCTTTTCTGCAAATGCCTCGAGCTGAGGCAGCCTTGCCATAGTGCCGTCCTCAGCCATGATCTCGCAGATTACGCCTGCAGGATAGAGGCCAGCAAGCCTTGCGAAGTCTACACAAGCCTCAGTATGTCCAATTCTTCTCAGAACTCCGCCGCCCTTCGCTTGAAGGGGAAACATGTGGCCCGGCACGGAGAGGTCGCGCCTAGTTGTGGCAGGGTCTATAAGAGCTCGTGCAGTTGTTGCTCTATCGAAGGCTGAAATACCTGTAGTTGTATTATGCTTGGCGTCAACTGATACCGTAAAGGCGGTGCCCATCGATTCTGTATTGGTTGATGTCATGAGCGGAAGGTCAAGCTCACGAAGACGTTCGGCGGTCATAGGCATGCAGATAAGGCCGCATCCATATCGAGCTAAAAAATTTATTGATTCGGGGGTGACCTTCTCGGCCGCCATCATAAGATCACCCTCATTCTCGCGGCTCTCGTCATCCAATATGATTATGAACCTGCCGGCTCTTACTTCTTCAATGGCCTCTTCAATACTTGCGAATGGCATAATAGAATCCTACTTACTGCAATTTATCTTTATATTGATTGCCCATGCGTCCAGATTTAAAAGATCCTTTATGCATTCTTTGTGTACTTTGTGCACTTTGGGGTTAAATATTAACTTTTATGTAACAATGAATTAAAATTGGTTCACCACAAATTACATAAAGAGCACAAAAGGCGCATGAAAATGGTTTTCATTTCTCAAGCCCAGACACCTGCAATCTTTGTCCCGCACTTTGGACATGAGCCGTCAACTATGGAGTTCTTCATGACTCTGTATCCCAGGCGCTCAATAAGCATTTCACCGCAATTGGGACATCTGGTGCTCTCGTTTTCGCCTGCAATATTGCCGGCATAGACATATTTCATGCCCGCCTCATGCCCTATTCTAACGGCCTTTCTGAGAGACTCTGGTTTTGTTCTCGGCGCATCCCTTAGCTTATACATCGGATAGAAGGCTGAAACATGCCATGGCATGTCTGTGCTTACGCTCGCCAGGAACTTCGCTAACCCTCGGAGCTGATCATCGGAGTCATTGTATCCGGGTATAATTAGCGTTGTAACCTCAACCCAGACACCGCCATCCCAGAACAGCTTAATGTTCTTCTCTACGGGTTCAAGCTTCGCACCACAGATGCGCCTGTAAAACTGATCATCGCCCTTGAGGTCTATATTATTTGCATCCAAAATGGGTATAATTTTCTTTGCAGCCTCTTCTCCAGTATATCCATTGCTTATGAAGACGTTCTTCAGGCCCTTTTCCTTTGCCAGAGTTGCCACATCGTAGGCGTACTCAAAGAACATTGTAGGCTCTGTATATGTATATGCAATAGATTGGCAGCCGTTCCATTCTGCCTGCGCTACAACCTCCTCGGGAGGAACATATTCGCCCATTATCTTGCCTGTCTCCTTCGGGAGCTGGGAGATATCTGCATTCTGGCAGTGAAGGCATCTGAAATTGCAGCCCATTGTGGCTATGGAGTAGGCAAGGCTTCCAGGTAGGAAATGAAAGAACGGTTTCTTCTCTATGGGATCTACATTGGCAGCTATAAGATTTCCATAGACCATGGTCATGAGCTTGCCATCCTGGTTCTCCCTGACGCCGCAAAGGCCACGGTTTCCCGGTTTTATATGGCAGAACTGGTTGCAAAGAGTGCACTGGACGTGAGCGCCCTCAAGCTTATGCCAAAATTGTGCCTCTCTGGTGCTCTCTTTAGCCATGATAACACCTGCAAAAGTTTTACTAACAATATTATGGTATTATGACATATAATACTATTTCTTAATGATCTAGAAAAAGAGAAAGGTTGTGGAGAACAGAACTCTTGCTCTCCATAATCCAGATTTACTGTTTCCTTCCAAGGACGAGATATGCGACTGCCATCAGGCCGGTTATGGCGAAGATGCTCTCAAATCCGGCTGCGGGCTTGGGTGCAGGTGCTGTCTCATTGGCTGGCCTGGTTTCGTTAGCTGGTGCTGTCGGTGTCACGTTCTCAGTGGGGGCTGGTGTGGGTGTGACGGGGGTCACATTCTCCTCAGCAGGGGCTGGAGTTGTTACATTGGTTGGCGCTGTGACGTTGGTTGGTGCTGTGGGTGTTACTGGTGCGGCACCCTGAATTGTTGCAGCCTTGTATATGTAGTACCTGAGCGGGTTGTCGGCAGTGATGTTATCCTGATCAGCGGTCTGGATGTATACGTTCTGCATCAGGACTGTGTTCTGGTTCTTGCTCA
>JBHGAU010000099.1:0-8492 GCA_041946675.1 Methanotrichaceae archaeon
GAACTTTATCGTTCGCCTTTTAATAATTATCAGAAATGTTCCAGATTTATGGATGTCCAATGAATCCGCAATAATGGCCTCAAATATCAAGTTAGATAGCATATTTACACATTTCACCTTTTCCTTTGACACATATAGATATAACTCTGTTATAAATAAGAGCATTCGTGTGACTTGTGATTAGCAAGAACTTTATGTAAACTGTCTATATTTCTGATATTTCCATAGCTGTTGGCGCAATAATTGGTGTTTATAGAGTTTATCCTAAATAATATCTGACCATTTATTACTAATTTGCTTGTATATAATCATGGTATTCCTACTTTTCGTCTAGGTACCATCCAATATTATAGTTATAATTTCAAGCTGTTTTTACATAAAACGTAAAAACTTAACTCTTGCATAAGACCTAAGTTTGGTATGCTATTTGGGCTATCTCGCTTTTGTAGCCTAAGCTAATTACCATTGCGCCCGTTGATATAATTGCGTTATTATGCCCGGGCAGCAGCAGTTCAGTCTGCCAATGGCAAAGAGCTGATTAGAATCGACCATAACGACGGTGGCTCATTTTCATCTATCAGCTTCTGAGGCGCCCGACGGAGTGAACATCAATGCAGGCCAATCTTATGCAAACTGTAAAATCTATCTATAAAAGAAAGGCGAATAGGCCCTATGTCATCAATCGGGCTTCAGATTGAAGCCTGATTCCATTCAGATTTTACATCGCGATATTTGAGATTTTTGCAGAGAAATGTAAAAACTCCTATAGCACATCGATTCTCTAATTTGGCGTATACTTAGTCTAACTTCAATTATATAATCCGAAGTTCGGGAAAAATCGCTCCAAAGGATCTCGAAACGTCCAATCATGTATTGACAGATCGATTTTCAACATGAGATCCAAAGATTTATATCGATCAGCGTTTACTAAACCAATGTTGCAAATTGAAACAGCGGGATACTACATAGAATAGTGGAGTTCGCTGAAGGGGGTATCTAATTGGGAAGAATATTTATTCTAGCTAAAGCTGAGAATATCGATAAGATATTGCATATATCACGAATGTGGGCTAGGTTTGCTTTTTTATTGATGTTATTGATAGCTATGTGCGCATATGCGTTGGCGCAGGATAACACGGCTAATTATTGGTATGAAAAGGGTATTGAACTCGTAAATATTGGATCTTATGATGAGGCCATCAATGCTTATGATAAAGCTACTCAGATCGCCCCTGAAAACAGTGATGCGTGGCTAGGAAAAGCTAGTGTTTTTATACTCATGCGAAAAGATAATGAATCTCAAGAAGCCTTTCGAAAGGCTCTCGATATAGCTAATAAAACCTTAATAAAGAACCCAGAGGATGCAGAGGCTTGGCAAAATAAAGGTATTGCTATAGCCAATTTAGGCCAAAGAGAAGAGGCAATTAAGGCTTTTGAGAAGGTAATTGAGATATCCGATCGAATTTTAGAGAAGAATCCAAAAGATGCTGAATTCTGGTGGCTCAAAGCTGAGAACCTTGAGATATTAGGTAGAAAAGAGGCTGCTATTAAGGCATATGATAAAATCATTGAATTAAACTCCTCTAGATCTGTGGGCGCCTTGGTAAGAAAGGCACATATCTTAGGCGTAGGCCTCATAGACTATAATGAATCTGTTCAGACATATTCCAAAGCATTCGAGCTAATGCTAGAAAACAATACAGGAAAACCAATTACATCAAAACCAATTACATCAATTTGGTCAGAAAAAGATTTTTCTATCTTTACCAACATATGGTTCGGCCCAAGCCAGATTCTCATGCTCTCTCAAGGCTTATATAACGAATCCAACAAATCTTTCGATCGTTATCTAGAGATAAATGCCGTATCCATGCGCCGCTGGTCTATGGATATAGTCAAGTCGCATGCCGCTGGTCTTTTAGATAGAGACGATGGAAAATATTGATATCTTCAAGCAGTTATTTATTGAGGATTACTGAAGAAATAAAAAGTAAGAAAACCCTGTGAGGCTTTCTTACCTATGCTTCAGCTACATCGAGGATTACACTCCAGGACACTGAGGAGTGCACGTCAGGTGATACGGCGATGGGCAATCTAGAGTTGGACAAGAATAGCCTGATATTGTCGCACAGGGCCCCCCGGGGACACAGCAAGTGCACGTGTATAATGTCATGTTTGTTTCACCTCCTTTTTTTTGTTCACCTGTCGTAGTAAGGCGACATCTTGGTGACTAGGAAAGGAAACTCTTTGCTCACATCCACTCTAACGAAGTATTTCTCTACAGTACCTGTCTCTCTATTAGTGAAGGAGAATACCACCGAGACTATCTTGTGGCAGTCGTTTAGCCTGGAAATGATAGCATTCACTGATGTCAGCAAGAAGTTACGATTGAGCTCTTCCGCCGCTTTGGTATAGATAGCTGGATAACGTACAGCCAAATAATTGAGAGCTCGATGTTTATCTGTTGATCCAGTGTTATCTGCTATCTGCATCATTCGTTGGAACATTTCCATTGTAGCAGCTTTGAATTTATCATCAGTAACCGATTCTGGACGAATAGACTTCATGAAGTTGCTATATTCAAGGGAATAGAGATGGTCGATAAACACTATGGGCACTTCCAGCCCACACATATCCGGAGGAGCTACCGGGCCTTTACGACCTACTACCACCCATCTGTCCAGGGGACAGGAAGGCGGTCTGATGGCATTCAATAAGATATCGAGATCTTCAGGGCCGGTTGGTAGCAAAATATAAATCGGCACGCCCTCCATGGTGAGGACCCAAGATAGCATGCGTGCTAAATATCTGTTTTCGGGCTCTGACAGAACAGAGTAGAAGGCCTGTTGATGCTCAAGATTGATGGACTTCGATCTTTCGACGATCTGAACGTACTCTTTTTCTATCGACCGATTGGGGAAGCGAGCTTCAACCCGCCCCAATGTATAGACATACGGGAGGGACTTCAAACCGCAAGTTCCTTTATCTTTTCCCTTTTCATTTCCACTAGCCTTAGCGCCCTCTGAAGAGGCTTTCGCCGAACAGGCTGAACATTTCTTTTGTGGCTGTGCTGACGATGATTCTTGGACTTCTGTTTTATCCATATTGTTCATCTCCTTCCAATTCGCATATTTATCGATTATCTAACATATCGGTGCTTATTAGATATATAACCACCGATATTCTTCATAAATTGTAAATATATTTTACCTTTATGCACTAAATTAATCTAAATGCTGCTCGATCAACAGATAGCTCATTATAAATGGGCATCTATTAAAGTTCATAAGCAGTTTCTGATTTACCGAAGGCTCTTGGAATTTAGATTGATCCATATATTTCATCTCCATTTTTGGCTCCATTCGCTTTAGTCGGAGTTTTTTCCGCCAAACCTTAAGTAGACCTATAAAGATATATATTTGCCGATTTTGTTCACATAATAGAAAACATTTTGTTCACATCTAGCGAATAAATTATTCACATTTAGCGAACAATTTCTGAATAATCGTTATCCAGAAGCTTTGATCATAAGTCGTCATCTATAGTGTATCGCCTGTATCTCAAAGAGCTGAGCATACTCTCCCCTTAAGGCCATCTGATCCTCATACACCTCTTTTCCTGCGATGTGTCCATCATTTAGGACATGTTGCAATCCGCCACCCTAACAGTAGATAGCCTATGGCCTATGACGATAGCCATTTTTCCTTTTGTCAACTTCCTGATCTTGGCGAATACCTCTGCCTCATCCTAAGATCTAGGAAGCTGGCAGGCTCATCCCTGATTATGATCTTTGAATCTCCAATGAACACCCGATGCTATCAATATAGCCGCTACAATATTTACCGCCTAAGCTAACCTCGATCCAAAATCGAAGCTCAGCTTGCCTAGATTCGAAATCCGAGAGGAAATTAAGATCTAATCGGCCTTTTCTTCTCTAATCATCGCCCTCAGCATCAGGACCTTCTCGCCTTTTTTGCCTCCAGGAAGATAAGCGATCTCGAAAACACGCTTATCCAGCTTTCTCGCCAGCTGCGAGAACTGGGACGGAGACAAGTCTAGATCGATCTGAAGCTGCTCGAAAGTCTGAGACCCTCCGTAGCCCTTTAAGAGTTCCTTGAGCCTTTCTATCCTTTGCAGCGTCTTCTTTCCCCTAGGCTTTGTTTCTTTCTCCGTCGGGGTATCTGTCCTCTGTTCCTGAAGCTGATCATCTTGGTCAAATACCCTCGTAGGTGTATTCTTTTGTCTTGCCAGGGCTTCCTTAAGGGCAGGCCGATCCTCTTCAGAAGGAATGGGGCCATGATATAGTTCGTGGAGTTTTTCCAGAACTTCCACTTTTTCTATTAGCCTCTGGTTCTCCGCTCCAATATCCTTGATCTCTTGAAGCAGCTGCCTGAGGACTGCACCTAAGTCCATCGCAAAGGCAAAAGGTTGTGATTGGATGTCCTGAGGCAATACGGAAGATACGGACATGAGCTCACAACCTTCATTCAAGACATCCCAAAGAGTGGATATGGCTGTTATTCAAGTCTATGGATATCGAACTAGCCATAGCCGATACTATGCTAACTAGCCTGCGAAGTATCACCGGCTTATGTATCATTTCCCACACCTCCAGTTAAATTCGAACCTCCACCAAATTTTATAAAGAATCGGCTATATTTGAAGTTTTCGATGTTTCGGAACAATATTATTTATTAACGTAACAATTTTGCTTAAATTAGGCAATTTTGCTATCATATAGTTAAATTTCCAAAATGTAATTGTATAATAACTATCCAACCGCTAAAAGTAAAATTTTTTTATAAATAGAACGAAATCATCACGATGAGAAGCCGTATAAAAACACTTATTATTAAAGCTAATTATTTTTAAAACAAAAGTCTTACATGACGTATCCATAATGATTATAATTTATTATATTTACATACAAAAGGGCTCTGATGAAGGATTCTGTCAAGATTTACTTACCTCAACTCAGTAAGTGCAGTCGGGCATTGGTCCTTTAATCGATCACTTAATTCGCGGCAAACGTCGATAATAATGTCATAACTATGACGCCCAACTTAAGGCCATTACTTGATAACCAAATTACGGTGGTTAATCTATGGATAGAGTGATGCCTATAGAAAATATGGCCTGTAGGATATCAGGGCATCCTGTGCCATTAATGCTACTATTACGGATTCTTCCTGCTTCTCCCGAGCACCATCTGCTTCGTCGCCCTCTCCGCCTCGATGCTCCTGCGGCACACCGGACATACCCATATCCATTCGAGACCGGTTGAGTCCTTCTGCAGGTTCGACGGCAGAGCCTTCTCTATATATTTGAGCATAGGCTCAGTTGCATAGCGTGTGCCGCAGATCTTACAAGGCACAAGGTCAAAGTCCATAGTGGGCTCCTCGTTCTCAGGATCGAAGGGAATGAGGGTAAGCGCCTTCGCGGGGCAGAACTCCACACACAGATCGCACTCTTCTTTGCATTTCTTCCAGTGGATTGACCTTTTTTCAGGCGTCTCCTCACGAACGATGTTCTGGTTGGGACAGACGTTGGAGCATGAAAAGCACCCCAGACATTTGCTCGCATCAACTTTGATCATCTTCTACCTCCATGTGCTACAGCTGTGGCTGCCCTCGTCCTTGCACGCTTAGATGCAAGCTCGAAGTCCGTGCTAAGGGCGTTAGCAGGGCAGGTTATAATACATGTCGGTGTCTCGCGTCCGGCACATAGATCGCATTTATGCGCCACCTTATCCGACCAGACGACTCCAAAGGGACATGCGAGTCTGCAAAGCCCGCAGCCTGTGCACTTTTCTATTGCAAAGGCTGTGCGCTCCCCATCCTTTGAAAGAGCACCGGAGAAGCAGGCCATAGTGCAGGTAGCCTCCTCGCAATGATGGCAGAATATAGGCACTGAGGCGTGATCCCCTACCATATGCACATTAACATGCCCTTTTCCGCCATGAACTCTCTTACATGCCACTTCGCAGGATCTGCAACCTATGCACCTGCTTATGTCAACATAAACGGGCATCTTTAGTCACCCCCTGCAATCTTACAGACAGAGACTTTGAATTCAGGTATCTTCGCCTCTGCGTTTCTTGGATCAGTGGGATCGTTGGAACAAGCATTTTTGGCATCTTTAATCCCCTTAGGCGTAAAGCTTTCCATAAGGCCTCCTGGACTTTGGAGTCAACCTGATGAAGTTCTCGCTAAAAATCTGATCTTTGCTCAGATGAAGGCCGGGGAAGCGTTCGATAAACTCCAAAACGTAAGTCTCCACAATCCCTATATCATCATCATTCAGCTGCGATATCTCCACCTGGGCGCCCACTTGAGTTTCACCCACGCTTCCTCGAAGGTAGATCACGCCTCCATGCATTCCGGTGCCTATGAAGTTGGCCGTATGCGTGCGTCCCTCTAGCCCCAGAAGGATCACAATTCCGCCAGCCATGTATTCTCCGAGGAAATCCTGAGATGTGCCTCCTATTACAACTACCGGCTTCTTCTCCTCATATTCCTTCATATGCAGAGCAGTCCTGTAGCCCACGTTATCTCGGACGAAGATCTTGCCGCCACGCATGCTGAACCCGACCACGTCACCTGCTCGTCCTTCGACAGTGATCTCTCCCGCATCCATGGTATTTCCAACGCCATCCTGGGCATTGCCATGAACTACCAGAGTATGGCCGTAGAGGAATGCTCCCAGATCGTTCCCGGGTGTTCCAAAGATCTCGATATCCAATTTCTTATGATCAGGAGAATAAAGACGTGTGCCGATATACCTCTGTCCGCACACGTTTCTTAAAACCACCTTCTTCACGCCCGAGAGCATGAGATCCCTGAGGCGATCATTGAGCTCTTTTGTAGCGAGTCCAGCAGCATCGATCTCTGCAAACTCCGCCCCTTTGGCATCCCTAGGCTGCGATCCAGCATTTACTTCCGCCCTCGTCATCCGGGCATCACTCTCCAGCGCCCTTTATGCCGAGGACATCCAGCTCCCATTCGTACAGGCCGACGCCTCTCAGATGGTCGCGGTTCCCTCGCAGGCTTTCAAGAGCATTGATTCCCATGCCGCCAAGCATCTCCTGTATCTCGTGAGACCAGGCATGGAGCAGGTTGGATAGTCTCTGAGCTGCAATTTCAATATTCAGCCTGCCCGATAGGCGTGGGTCCTGGGTGCATATGCCCCAGTTGCATTTTCCTGTATAGCACTTCTGGCAGAGGTTGCAGCCCATGGCGATAAGGGCAGCCGAACCGATATAAACGGCATCAGCACCCAGGGCTATTGCCTTGATAACGTCCGAGCTGCATCTTATTCCGCCTGCTGCCACGATCGAGCATTTGTTCCTTATCCCTTCGTTTCTCAGGCGGCGATCCAATGAGGATATGGCAAGCTCGATGGGTATTCCTACATTATCTCTTATGGCCTTTGGAGCAGCACCTGTTCCGCCTCTTAGACCATCAATAGCGATAATATCGGCACCTGCGCGCGCAATGCCTGAGGCTATTGCTGCGAAATTGTGCACTGCCGCAATCTTCACTGAGACCGGCTTCTCGTAGTTGGTTGCCTCTTTCAGGGCATAGATAAGCATC
This sequence comes from Methanotrichaceae archaeon, assembly GCA_041946675.1. Classification (GTDB taxonomy): domain Archaea; phylum Halobacteriota; class Methanosarcinia; order Methanotrichales; family Methanotrichaceae; genus CAWBKV01. The sequence continues at coordinate 7,593 of JBHGAU010000099.1, forward strand.
GATAGATCTTCAATGGAATATATATCGTGATGAGGTGCCGGCGAGATGGCATCCGTTCCGGCAGGGATCATCCTTGTTGCAGCAACCATTGGCGATACTTTTTCGCCCGGCAGATGGCCTCCGATTCCGGGCTTTGCTCCCTGGCCGACCTTGATCTCCACTGCAGAGGCGCAGTTGAGGTACTCGGCATCTATTCCAAAGCGTCCCGATGCTACCTGGACTATTGCGCATCGGCCGAACTGCTCCCTCATCTCTTTTGGCAGGCCGCCCTCGCCTGTGTTGAAGAAAGTTCCTGAGCTACAGGCTGCAGTTGCCAGAGCCTTGAAGGCATTCAGGCTGATAGCTCCGTAGGACATAGCCGAAAAGAGGATCGGTGTCTCAATCATCAGATTGGGTCCGATCTTGGTCTCAATCTCAACATCGCCGTCATTGGTCTTTATGCTCATGAAATCGGGTTTCGGTCCAAGGAATGTTCTAAGCTCCATCGGCTCTCTGAGAGGATCGATGGAAGGATTAGTTACCTGTGATGCATTCAGCACAATATGATCCCAATAGATCCTGAACGGCTTATCATTGCCGCATCCTGTCAGGATTACTCCACCGGTTTCTGCCTGTTTCTTTAAATCCTCGATCTTTTCCCTGGACCAGCTCGCATTCGGTCTATAGAATGATGGATTGGGCCTGACGGTTATGGCATCCTTTGGGCAGAAGATGACGCATCTCTGGCATCCGGCGCATTTGTATTCATCAGATATAAGCCTGTCATGAACTTCATCATAACTATGCGTGCCGAAGGCGCACTGGCGCTCGCATCCACGGCACTGGCCGCATTTTTCTTCGTCCCTTATGATCTGGAACTCAGGAAACAGGAATGACTTCATCTTTTACCATCCTTCTGCT
>JBHGAU010000100.1:0-8408 GCA_041946675.1 Methanotrichaceae archaeon
CCCTTATGATCTGGAACTCAGGAAACAGGAATGACTTCATCTTTTACCATCCTTCTGCTTTTTAGCTCACCTACAACAGGCTCTCCACCATTGGGCGTCCAGACCCTGTCAAGCTCTGGAGAAATGAGCCTTATTGGCGCCTCCTCAGATGATAAGTAAAACATAGGGCCTCTGGTAGCAGCGGTAAGTGGCCTGAGCCTTATTCTATCCGTAAGGCCAATCATTCTGCTGCTCTGGCCGATGATGATTGAGAAAGGGCCATTCATGAGCAATGGCCCGTAGACCATTCGGAGTGTTGTAAACAGCCTCTTATCTTTATCGTTCATTCTGTCGATGGAGTCCCAGATCGGCGGTGCCAGTATCTTCGATGCAACCTCGATTGGAAGGCTCTGTCTCCTCATTAGAAGATCTACTGCGTAGGTTATGACCTCGGTATCAGTTTGTAAGGTACACGCATATCCGTACATCTCGAGATACCAGCGGTTCGTTCCATAGGATGAGATCTCGCCGTTATGAACTACGGTCTGATCCAGAAGCCCAAAGGGATGGGCTCCTCCCCACCATGCCTGGGTATTTGTTGGAAATCTGCCGTGGGCAGTCCAGATATAGCCTCGATAGAGCTTATCCAGCATGAAGTATTCTGCAATCTCCTCTGGATAGCCGACACCCTTGAAACATCCCATATCTTTCCCTGAAGAGAAGACATAAACGTTATCAAGCTTTGTATTGATCCACATAACCTTGGCGACGACGTAATCATCATCAGGGACTAAAACACCATCTTCATTCTTTTTAGGAGCGACGAAATACCTCCATGCGAGGGGTGGATCCTTCACCCAGATACTATCATCATAAGGTATCTCTTCATCATGGACTATGTCGAAGCTGCTGCAAAGGAAGGCTTCAAGCTCAGTCTTGGCGCGTAACTTGTCCTCGCGGCTTTTTGCAGTGAACATGATGTGAAATGCATAATAATTCCTGAAATCAGGATAGATTCCGTAGACTGCAAATCCGCCTCCAAGGCCGTTGCCGCGGACGTGCATGTTTGTGATTGCCTTGATGACGCCCTCGCCTGTGAACCTATCCCCATCCCGGTTCATAGCCCCGAAGATGGAGCAGGAGCAGATCTCCTTACTGTAGAGCTCCCTTCTAATCCTTCGCATAATAATCTTGAACTCCAGCCATCATCTGAACGGCTACATAAATGCTTTTAAGGGTTATCGCAAGCCTGAAAAGGCTGCGATAAACGTTTTATAGCTATTTAAGAAATATTCATAAATTTTATGAATACATTGTATCGTTGAAGATAGCGCCTTGTTTATCACTATAATGCTCCCTCGTTCATAATATAAATAAAAAAATTGGGGACAAAGGTAGCCCTACAGCAGAGACAGATATCTCTCTATCTCCCACTGAGTAACGCTCGTTCTGTAGTTGTCCCACTCGGCCTTCTTGTTCTTTATGAATGCGTTGAACACATGCTCTCCGAGGGCTTCCTTTACAAGCTCGCTCTTCTCAGTGATACTTATGGCCTCGTTCAGGCTGCCCGGAAGAGACCCAATTCCTGCTTTCTTCCTCTCTTCCCCAGTCATGTGGAAGATATTCTGCTCCTGGGGTTCAGACAGGTCGTATTTATTGGCGATTCCAGCGAGGCCAGCTGCGAGCATTACGGAGAATGCAAGGTACGGATTGGCTCCTGGATCGGGGCTTCTGTACTCGAGCCTTGTTGCTGCCTCCTTTCCTGGCTTGTACATTGGAACTCTGATGAGCGCAGACCTGTTCCGCCTCGACCAGCAGATGTAAACTGGTGCCTCGTATCCTGGAACTAGCCTCTTATAAGAGTTGACCCACTGGTTTGTGACTGCCGTGATCTCAGGCGCATGCTTCAGAAGGCCTGCGATATAGTACTTGGCCTCATCTGAGAGATGGTAGGGATCTCCAGCATTGAACATCACGTTCTTCTTGCCCTGGAAGAGGGACTGATGGACATGCATTCCTGAGCCGTTCTGGCCGAAGATCGGCTTGGGCATGAATGTGGCATAGCAGCCGTACTTGGTTGCGATCTCCTTGACAGTGATCTTATAGGTTATCACATTATCTGCCATCTGAAGAGCATCCGCATATCTCATATCGATCTCGTGCTGAGATGGAGCGACCTCGTGATGGCTGAACTCAACATCGATCCCCAGGGAATCCAGTGCGAGAACGGTATCGCGGCGCAGATCAGATGCTACATCCTGGGTGGTCAGATCGAAGTAGCCTCCCCTATCCAATATATCTGTGCCCTTATCGTTCTTGAAGTAGAAGAACTCGAGCTCAGGGCCGACGTAGAAGGTATAGCCCTTATCCCTGAGGCGTGCGAGGTTCTTCTTGAGCACCTGCCTCGGATCGCCCTCGTATGGAGTTCCATTGGGGTTCTGGATATCGCCGAACAGCCTTGCCACAGCATTCTCCTGCTGTCTCCAGGGGATGATCTTGAAGGTGGTTGGATCGGGCTTCAGGATCATATCGCTCTCTTCAATTGATTGGAAGCCGATTATGGACGAGCCGTCAAAACCCATGCCCTCGGAAAACGCTCCATCAAGCTCATTGGTGTTGATGGCAAAGCTCTTTGGAACTCCAAGGATATCTGTAAACCATAGCCTAACAAATCTTACATTATACTTATCTATTGCAGCAAAAACATCATCTTTTGTCTTTATTTGCATGTCCATATCAATCCTCCTAAGACATCTTTTTCCGTACGCAATTTATAGGTATTTGAGATTGCTTCATAAGGTTTATGAAAAGTTATGAGCGAAAAAAATGTATTTATAACCTTAATTATCGTGGAAACAATCAATCTATATTCAGTAGATATTTAAGGGAAATGATATAATCAAAATAGTATTAAATAATTCTCATCCTGCATCCCACTAGAAAACCAAAATCTTTATCAGCTATGAATGACGGCATTCTTCTGGTGTTGATATGGATTTGGTAACAGCAATTGAATTTCTTCAAGCCCTGATAGTGTTGGTAATCTTCATACTGATACTGGCTACTGGGTTCAAGGTCTGGCGAAAGAACTATGCTGTCCCGCCCAGGTAAGCCGTCGCGAATCCTCATAAACCGTTTTTAGGCCATTAGCCTTGCTTGGGTTAGCCGATATTCAGCAATTTATTTTGCTCAATGGAATCTAATTGATGCAGACTGCCAAAAATGGAAAGGGGCATTGACGAGGCTTTAATAGCTGGCGTATGCAGAATTTGCAGATATTGGAGACCCTATTATATCCCCGGCAGCAGAAACAGCACCCGCCCAGGAGTTCGCTGTAGACTGGGTAAACCTGTACCCCGGTTTCTCTGCAGTTATTATATAGAAGCCCGTGGCGACATCCATGCCGTAATATCCGAATGCATCTGTCTTTGTGCTGAAGTAACCGCCCTCACCGCTTGATATGATTACCTTCGCTCCAGGAATGCCGTTTCCATATTGATCGACAACGCGACCTGTCAGGCTGTAGGATGTCGGATAGCCTCCAGAGCTTACGGCGACTATGAGGCTATTGCTGAACGCGCCCAGTGAGGCAAACTGGTACTGGTGAGAATCAAGCGTATTTGAGAATAATCCCTCGATCTTGTACCATCCGGGCGCTAAATAGCTCTGCGTCAATATCACTTGACTGCGGTCGTAGAGTGCAAAGCCGCCGCTGCCAATGACATGTGCCCAGAGCACAAAAGGCTCTCCGAGCATAACACTGCCCTGAAGCTGTAGTCCGGGCCCACGCTGGAGATAAAGCTGATTCTGATATGGCACGTAGCCCCCGACAGCCAGTTTCTCCGCTGATGGATCAGCCGGCTGCAGCCGTATGCCTGCGTTATATGATCCTGGAGCATATGGATAATATCCTGGACCATAAGGGTCCCAATCGGGCCTGCCTGCAATATATGGATTTATCCAATCCGCTGATTGCTGCTGCCCCTGGCTGCCGCTGATCATAGGCGTTCCCAGATAATCGTATCCTTTGCCGTCTCCCATACCCTGGGAGCATGCTGTTCCCATAAGAAGGAAAATCAGCAGTAATATTATTGAGTACCTTACCCACATCCGAATTCCCCAATTATCCATATTAGCCTCTAGCACTTAAAGATTCTGGGAGGAAAAGGAAAAATCGATTGCAAAAAAGATGAACAATTTTCGCTAGCACTCCAAGTGCATAAGCATCATCATCCCAAGACAATCGTTTTTGATCCTGTGAGATCGAAGTTCGTTATATTCCCTGGCGTAATAAAAACAACGCGCGGCGGGATGCCATAGCCGGATTTCATAGGCTCAAGCGTATGCATTCCAGCGCTAAGGGCGATACGATAGTTCCCCTGTGCATCGGTAGATGCTGATGCTGGAAATCCATCGACTCCAATCCCTGCAAAGGGTATTGGTGCTCCGCTCCGATCCACGATTCTGCCTTGAGCCCATCCAATGCCGTTTGTGCCTGTATAATATGCAGGCGAAGATGTAGCTCCAGATGAATACGCAGATCCAGACGGGTACAGGTTGAAGGCATTGGGTGCTGTGATATTGGTCATCGTTACATTGGCTGCCGAATAGCCTATAATCCTAGGCGCAAGAACTGTCGTGCCGGGTCGGACCTGGGAAGCGGCTGATGTGAAGCTGAATCCTGGGAGCTCGGCTGTTATAGTATAATTCCCTGAGGCCACATTGAAGCCATAGTAGCCTGTTATATTAGTAGTAGCGTTGAAGGCTCTGCCCTCGTTTCCAATTATCCAGACAGTGGCTCCTGATATGCCGAACCCGGCTGCATCAACCACTTGTCCTATTAAGTCGTGACCGGTTGAGTTGCCGTCTGGCTCTGTTATGTTCTGAGAATATGATGTTCCTATGGAAAGCAAAATTAGCGCTAACAGCGGTAAATAATTTATTCGCATTTAATTCCCAGAATACTATTATCAGCATTACATTTAAAGTTTATGGGAAAGTTTATGGGGAAAGAATCGGTGATTAATCGGCAAATTTGGATTTATTGAGGCTCAATGACCGGAAAAATCCAGCCATTGAACCTCCTTTAAACTCTGAGCATTCTCGACTTGCAAACAGCGCTCACTTAACTTCGCTTGTCTCGAATAGATATGCTCCAAGCCCGAGCATAGCAGCACAGACAACAACCAGCACTATGAAATCCAGAGCCAACGGAAAAGTGCCGACACCAATCAGGCTGTGTCTGAGTCCATCTACTCCATAGGTAAGCGGATTGAGGTAGGCTAAGATCTTGATAACCGACGGAAATCTATCCAGAGGGAACAGGGCCCCTGAAAGGAAGAAGAGCGGGAATATGAGGAAGTTCATTATCAGGCTGAATCCTGACATATCCTCCATCTTCGAGGCAAAAGCCAAACCCAATCCAATAAACGCTGCCGCTATGAGGAGCATGAATACAAGAGATATGATGACGCCTTGTACGCTTGGTATGATCATACCAAGCAGTATACCCGAAAATAATATGATGAGCGCCTGTATTATCGCTGTAGTGACTCCGCCGACTGTACGGCCAAGGACAATTGCGATTCTGCTGACAGGGGCGACCATTATCTCCTTTAAGAAACCGAACTGTCGATCCCAGAGGACAGAAAGACCTGCAAACGTGGAGGAGAATAACAATGTCATGCCGATAATTCCCGGAGTCAGGAAACTGACGTAGCCGACTCCTTGAGGAATACCTGGAAGTGCTGCCCCTGTTGATCCAAATCCCATCCCTAGGAATGCCAGGAAGAAGAAGGGCGATGCCAGAGATCCCACCAGTCTGCTCTTCAGCCTGAAGAAGCGCAGCATCTCTCTAAGCCATATGCTGTAAACTGCATTGAGATCCTGCTTCATCCTCTCCTCCTGGCAATCATCATAGCATGCATCATTCCGCCGGATGCATCTGCTTCTCTCATCTTTTTGCCTGTAAATTTAAGGAACACATCCTCCAGAGTGGGCTCGTGTAGGCCTACGGATTTTATGCCCACATTATTCTTGTATGCCTCAGCCATGACCTCGGGGACTCGGGCCTGTGCATGATCGACCAATAGCTCTATTGTTCCATTGGAGCTTGCTGTTGACTTGATCCATTTGAACGGCTTCAATGATTTTAGCAGTCTATCCCCGTCGCCCTGGGTCTCCAAAGTGATGGTATCTGCTGCAACTGTATCTTTGAGGTTTTGGGGCGTATCCAGTGCAACAATCTTGCCGTTATCTATGATGGCGACACGATCACAGAGATAGTCGGCCTCTTCCATATAATGCGTTGTGAGGACGATAGTCACTCCTTCCTTCTCGTTCATATTCCTGACATACTGCCAGATATATCGTCTTGTCTGGGCATCCAGCCCGAGCGTGGGTTCATCCAGGAAAAGGACGTTGGGATGATGCATAAGCCCCCGGGCAATCTCCAGCCTTCGCTGCATACCGCCGGAATAATCCTCCATTTTTATGTCTGCTTTATCTGTGAGGTCAACGAGGGTTAGGACCTCCTCGATCCTCTTTTTGCGCAGAGCTCCATCCATGCCGTACATCCTTCCGTGAAAATCCAAATTCTCTCTGCCTGTAAGCATTGTATCTATGCTGATATCCTGAAACACTACGCCTATGGATGATCTCACTGCATTTCTTTCCTTGGCGACGTTATGCCCCCAGACCCATGCTTCGCCTTCAGTCGGTGTGAGCATGGTGGTGAGCATTTTGATCAGGGTGCTCTTGCCTGCTCCATTGGGCCCAAGAAGCCCGAAGAGCTCTCCTCTCTTAATATCCAGATCGACAGAGTTGACTGCTGCTAGGCCATCGAATCTCTTAATCAGGCCTCGTAAGAGGATCGCGGAATTTTGAGTTGTTGTGGTTTGAGATTCATTCATTGTCGCTTCTCCTTCAAAAATCCTAAATCTTTAAGGAAAATTTGTAATCATGCGCTCCGAGAGCTCTGCTCAAGAGATCTTCGAGGGCAGCTTGTATATTCTCTCGATTTGCTCTATCAGCACTTTTTAAATCACTGGCTGTCTCTGGCAGAGTAAATATGCGAAGCGCTGATGCAAGCAATATCACCAGAAGATATGATGTTTCCAGTGGGCGGCTTACATCAAAACGGCCTTTTTCGACCCCTTTTGATATGACTTCAGCCATAAGCGGCGCAATCCTCGAAAAGGACTTTATCTTCAAGAGCTTCTTCTTCAGTGTGGCGTTGTTCTCCTGGTGGATGTAATTGAGGATCTTTTTTCCGGAGGCTGTAAGGCTGACGAACTGATTTATCATTGCATTGAGTTTGGCCGCTTCATCGAGGTCATCCCTATCGGCGATCTGCTTGAGGGCTCTTTCCATACTTGCAATATTCCTTTCGAGGATTGCTACAAGAACATCCTCTTTCGAATCAAAGTAGTAGTAATATGCTCCCTGAGATACATTAACCTCTCTTACTATGTCGCTTATGGCGGTCTGGTCGTATCCAGCCGTGATAAACAGGCGTTCAGCCGTGTCTATTAGCTCCTTTCTTCGCTCTTCCGGGTCTTTTACTACTCTCTTCATCATCACATCAACTGACTAACTACAAGTCAGTCGTGTTGTTATAAAAACGCTTTGCCTGTCAAAAGATACAGCATCCTTCGCGATAGGCTGCTAAATCTGCGGATATTCCGGGGCCTATTCGAGACGGGGATTCAACAAGGACGGCTGGGGTTGGAAATAATTACGTGGATATATCTGATTCGTAGTTCGATTAAGAGATCAGATTTATAAGCATAAAGTGTAATCATGGGGCAACGACATGATAGAGCAGATGCCGATACAGCGGTAAAGTCAAAAACAGTAAAGTATATATAGAGATATAAAGATGATAGTCCATAAATATATTACGACTGTAATAGTTTGGAGGAGATGATGTATCATATCAGGATTACCGGGGTTTGCCTGCTTTTTTTGATAATAGCGGCAGCTATACCAATAGGGGGACTGGCTTCCAGCGGCATGGCCAGTCCAGGTCTTAATTCAGAATATAATGAAATACCGATCAAGGAATCGTCGGCAGTAAGCGAGGTTCCATCTGCCCTTGTAAGCCCGTTGCCTCTGCAGCTATATGAAGCGCAGGAAAATAATACTACAGTCAATCAGACAGAGCTCAGCAATATATCAGCGTCCAATACACCAGTGAGTAATGAAACGGCCCAGTCTACTCCGGCACCGACTGAATCCAATGCAACTTCAACACAAGAGAACATTACTCCCGATATGATACCTGATGCCAACGGAACATCTGTGAACGCGACAACTCCAGGGGATATCACTAGCAGCATACAGGCCAATGCGACCCTGAGCATGCCTGCGAATGCAACAGTTGAAAATGCAACAGTTGAAAATGCAACAGTTGAAAATGCAACAGTTGA
>JBHGAU010000101.1:0-8408 GCA_041946675.1 Methanotrichaceae archaeon
CATTCTGAAATTTACCATTCTGAAATTTACCATTCTGAAATTTACCATTCTGAAATTTATGCTGCCAACATTAAGAGCCGTAACAATAAATGAACACCTATTCGTTCTATTGAAGAGGAACCGATATGCTTGCTCTTCCTAAAAGAGAAAGGGCGAGTATCAGCAGCGGCTGGTGCACGAGGTATATGGCCAGCGAGTTTCTGCCTAGCAGCATCAAGGGACTGAAAAGATCACAGCTTGACAGATCAGGCAGTTCCACCCTGCGCTGATATCCCCCATAGAGCACATCGCCAGAATATATCCCTATAAGCACGAGCCCAAACCAGGGAAGTAGAGGGAAGTAATCCAGAGTGTAGAAGCTAGCTGGAGCGAATCCGAGCCATAATAGCCAGGGAAAATTGAAGGAAAAGCTCTGAAGGTAGAGGCCTATGGCTATTATTACTACTCCCAATATTACGTTCAATGTCTTAAAATCCAGAAATGGATATGCCAGTATTATAGAAAGCCCTATAAGATGGAGGATCCCGAAAATGATGAACCCTTTGCCTACCAGAAAATAAGTTGCAGCTGTAATTCCCAGGCCCAGGGAAAATATCTTAGTGCCTCTTTTGAAAAGTCTTATGCGAAGCTCGTCCTGCTTCTGGTGTACGGGCCTTGATGCAACAAGGGCAAGCGAGACTCCAACGAGTAGAACGAAGATGCCGGCAGTTATGCGTGCAAAATAGAACCAGAATCCAGAGTGGATATCAAATGCATATATTCCGAAGAAGCTCAGATCATATGCCAGATGGAATAACACCATCATAACAACAGCTATTCCTCTGATCAGATCCAGCTCCCAAAAACGGCCTTCATGCATCATTACATCATTCAGCTTTATGAAGATAAAACCTCGCAGGATAGGATGGCTCTTATAGAATACGATATTAATACTATTATTGATAATACAGTAATTCTATTACTAACAGTATGAAAAGGCTTAAAACCTCGGAGAACATATACAATTTTAGTAATGTGTGGCCATAATGCCACTTCGATTTGCAGATCATACAGTTCCTGCAGATAAAATATCAGCTGTGGACTCGCACAGCTACTGTAGACTTTCGCAGCTGCTGTAACTTATGAAGCATCAGTGTAGTTATCTAAAACCATGAAAAGATTGCCGAAACATATAGGAATTATTCCAGATGGAAATAGAAGATGGGCAGAGGAGCGAGGACTGTCCAGAGAGGAAGGGTACAAGGCAGGCCTATCTCCAGGTCTATCTCTATACAAACTATGTAAGAAAGAAAGGATTAAGGAACTGACCTTCTATGGATTTACTCAGGATAATACTAAAAGGCCCAAGGAGCAGACCATCGCATTTCAGAAGGCCTGCATAGAAGCTGTGAAGATGATATCAAGCGAGGATGCAGCCCTTCTAATTGTGGGCAACTCAGAATCTCCTATGTTCCCCAAGGAGCTTCTGCCCTATACGAGAAGGACTGTCTTCGGCTCGGGTGCAGTTAAGATAAACTTTCTGGTGAACTATGGATGGCAGTGGGATTTGGGCCGCGCTATGGCTGAGGGCGGAGGGCAGGAGCATTTTGTTGAAAAGATCCACTCATCCGATGTATCAAGGGTTGATTTGATAATACGATGGGGGGGCAGGAGGAGGCTAAGCGGTTTTCTGCCCGTTCAATCGGTTTATTCAGATTTCTACGTGGTTGATTCTTACTGGCCCGACTTCAAGCCGGAGCATTTCTATAAAGCTCTGGACTGGTACAAGCAGCAGGATATCACGTTGGGCGGATGAATTTGAATTCTACCAGAATTGCCACCATTTCTTTGCTTTCGCCTTATCGTCTTTTGATGGCAAAGCGGATATTATCTTCTCAGAGAGCTGTTTGATATGGCCTCTCAAAAATGCGATCTCCTCATTCTTCTGCTCGATAATGCTTTGTGAGTGTTCAAGTTCGCCCTCCAACTTCTCCTTATCACCCTTGATAGAGGCGATATCGGATTTGAGCTGATTCTGGCCGATCGTAAGTTTATCTATGCTCGACCTGGCATTTGAGAGATCATCATTTCTGCGGGCTACTTCCAGATCCAGGCTTTTGATCTCAGAGGATCTTTTATCGCACTCAGAGCGTGCCAGATCTCTTTCAGAGATGGCTTGATCTAGCTGAGCCTTCAGCCGATCAACTTCTGATGTATCAGGCTCTTTATAATTCAAGAAAAGTCCAATCGCATCCAGAACAAGCTGCCTTTTGCTACAGCCTCTTTTTTCAGCGATCTCTTCAAGCTGCGCTAAGGTATGATCATCCACTTCTGCATAGATCCTTGGAATAGTAATCTCCCCTGAGGGGATAGGGTCTGTAACCGATAGGAGATGATCTTTTTGGTTCGCAATTAAAGAACAAAATCCAATGTTATCTCTGATAGAACGGCTACAAAAGTGAATGGCTGCAATAGCGATTATAATCCAATCACTTCCAGAAACGCAGGATGCATCTAACAGAACCATTGCATATCCTGGCTTCACGATCAAATTTTGCCACCCCAAACTCATTCGCCCATGTAGAATTCTCGACATCGCAGATGATGTTGCTTATAGTCGCTGAAAGCTTTTCTCTTCTCGATTTCACCATCAGATCATGCCATGGGCAACGGGCAATCGTCACCCGAAAACCTTCGGGATCCTTTTCTGCCTCGAACTCGAATCCTTCAAGGGCGAGCCTTGTTGTAATGGCCTCGTAGAGGCCGTCGAGCCCATTCTCCAGAGAGGCCATCGATTTCATCGCTCTGGCCTGAATTTTCGGCAGCACTCTCCACACCGCTTCATCCACCTGCAGTGCAGCATCAAAGCCGTGTATCTCCTCGACTTTCATGAACCAGAGGCCATCAACAGCAGTGTACGAGCGTCGGAAATATTCCGAGATTTGTCTATCTGTTAGGTCGATCATTTTATCCCTTAGCATTAAACTTTCTTGATTATCGATCCTTGGACCTTCAAGCTATTCCCGATCGTTTGCATGCTTTTATAATTCTCTTGCATGCATCCATCGATCTGTGACACTCATCTGCCTTATCTCTCACTTCCAATGCACGCGGATCTCCGGCTGCAGAGAAATGGCTCGCAAGATCTACGTAAGATTTGTTGGCATTTTTGTAGATCTTTATTGCTTTCCTGCAGTTTTTGGCCTTGTCCTCGACATCTGATAAGGTTATATAAGTATACCCCAAATCCCTGAGTATATCGGTATGCTCCAGTGGATCTCTTTCAGAGGTATAGAACTCGATTGCAATGTTATATGCCTCAACAGCTTTTCTGCAGTTCTCAGCCTTGTTCTCCACTTCGGCAAGGGCAACATAGGTATATCCGAGGTTCTTCTGAATATCGGCAATATTCTTCGGACTTCTTTCTGCATACACTTTCAAAGCATTGCTACAGGCAGCGATTGCGCGTTTGCAGTTCTCAGCCTTCTCCTCAACCTCAGACAATGATACAAATGAGGACCAGAGCAGCATCTGCAGCTCAGCATATTCCTCAGGGAAGCTCTCAGGGGTATAGATTTGCAGCGCTTCTTTGGAGGCAAGAATTGCCTTGTTGCAATCATCGACTTTTGCTTCTGCAGTCTCTTCCGCGTTCGCCAAAGTGTTATATGTGATTGCCAGGTCTCTCTGGCAGGATGCGTGCTTTTGCGGCTGATCTGCAGTATATATTTTGAGTCTCTCAAGGCACGCCTCCAGGGCAAGTGCACAGTTTTCTGCCTTGAACTCCATATCGGCCAGGGTCAAATATGCGATCCACAGAGTTCCCTGTACCTCGGCATAATCTGATGGAAACTCATTTGGAGTAAATACTTTGAGCGCCTCCTGGCATGCTCGGATGGCCCTCATACAGTTCTCAGCCCTGCTCTCCGACTCGGCAATGATCAGATAAGCGTTTCCAAGGTTGCTATGGGCTGTTGCATACTGCATAGGGAACTCAGCCAGTGAATATACTTTTAATGCCTCCTGAAACGATTGGACTGCACGCTCGCAGTTTTGGGCGCCGTCCTCGGCCTCCGCAAGTGCAATATATGCATTTCCAAGGTTGTTCTGTGTGGCGGCATAATGCAGCGGATATTCTTCAATCCTTCTTACCCAGAGCGCATCATTACAGGCATCGATGGCGTATTTGCAGTTCTCCGCTTTATTCTCCAGCTCTGAAATGGATATATATGCAATGGCGAGATTGTTCTTGATAGAAGCATTTTGTATTGGATAGCGTTCTAGTGTATAGAACTCGAGTGCACTTCTGTATGCCCTGATTGCATGTTTACAGCTTTCGGCATCGTTCTTAAGATCCATAAGCATTACGTAGGCGCTGCCCAGGTTTATCTGGATATCCGAATATTGTAAAGGATAGTCCTTTTGCGTGTAAATTCTTAGTGCCTCGGTGCAGGCTTGAATCGCCCTCTCACAGTTCTCTGCCATGTTTCTGTGTCCTGCAAGCCTTCTATAGGCAGATCCTAAATCATTCTGGATAGATGCATAATCGGATGGAAAGCTTTCCAGTGAATAGAAGTTGAGTGCGCCTGTCCAGGCATCAATGGCATGCATAAGGTTCATTTCTGCATTCTCATGATACGAAAGCATAAAGTAGGCAGATCCGAGGTTTCTCTGGACTTTGGCATACTGGGCAGGAAAGTGCTCTGGACTATAGCCTTCAAGGGCTTTTAGATATGCCTGAACCGCCGATATGGGGCTATTCTTTCCACCCTTATATTTGGAGATCTCAAGATAGATATCCCCAATCTTCCTCTGAATATTCCCCCTCAGAACAGAGTCCATCTCAAGGGCAAGTATTCTTTCGTAAATGCTGAGTGCCCTCTCATACTCCTCGATAAGCTCTTCCGCATTCATGCCTGCCCACCAATCAGCATTTAGTCAGATTGATATAAAGATTTTATCGCTGAGGCTTACGGAGGAAGAAAATGATGCAAATAATAAAATATTAAGAGATACTGAGGTGAGTTTTATATCATCTCATGATCCCTTTAGCTGTTTATGGCTTTCAATCGTTGGTGTTGATTACGACCTGCTGTGAGAGATGACCGCCGGTTATGGTGTTGCAGGCATCGTCCAGATTGACAGATTGGCCAATATCATTGTTGCATCCAAGGGATAAAGCCTTCATATCGCTCATCTGGAGAACGCTGCCCAGTGTCACACAGTTATCGGATACTCCTGTAAGGGCGAACTGGCCAACACTGTTGCAGCTTCCCGTTACCTCTTCATCCAAGCAGTTCATCTGATTCACCCAGGAGCGTGTCAGGGTGTTGCAATCTGCATACTGAACAGTTACCTGTATAGGCAGAGGTATGTAGCCGCCATCGGAGTAAGGTCCGACTACTGTTTCTAACGAGTCAGTGAAAGGTGCTACCGCAGGGAAATAGATGCCATTGTTGTCGCATCCGAGGATATTGGCATTGACAGATGCTTGCTCATAGAGCTTGGAGTCTGTCAGGCAGTTATCGAATTCGCCCTGCAGAGCTACCTGTGCAGCAAGGTTATCGCTTCCCGTGACACATGCATCCAATGACGAAAACTCGCTAAGATCGCTGTTTGTCACATAGTTGGGGCTGCCTAATGGGAAGAACAGAATCTGGACAGGCCCTATAGCGGCGCCAGTTATCTGGACTACATAGTTACAGTTGCCTGAATCTTCTGCATCTTGCTCTGCTGCTTGAGTAATATTTCCGATAGTCAGACAGTTATCGTTCGCTGCCAAGAGCTCAGCCTGGAGATCGAAGTTATCACATCCAGTATCATTAATCAGCATATCGCCGCACTGGATGAAATTTGTCCTGCCATCGTTGGCTCCTGTTATGATGTTGCAATTTGCAGCAAGATCTAGGAACTGGATTGCTTCATTGCAGTTGCCAAGCAGATTGGCTTCAGCTGTAGTTATTTGAGCAAAACCAGCTCCAGTTATACAGTTACCGGACACTTCTTGATTATTCCATACAGTTACACAATTGTCGCTCCCTGTTGCCGCTGCCGCAGATACCAGAAGCAGCAAACAGAGTCCTAATATAGGACCTTTCATAAATTGCCTCCTTATTTTTCCCTCTGTTCTGCAAGAGATGAATACTCTAGCGAAACATTAACAATAACTCTACTTACTTCTCTAATAAATCTGAAAGAAACTTGATTTAGAAACCGTTATCAATAAGAGGATTAAGAGGATTATGGCAGTAATAATAATACTTATTTGACGTTATAATGGTGTATAAAAGTTTAAGGCGAGATAGACCCTCGCCTTACGTCTGGAGGTTTAATCGTTGGAGGATATTACAGATGACTGGGTCAGCATTCCGCCAGTCATGCAGTTCTCATCCGTGTTGAGGCAGACATTTTGGTAAATCTCGTTATCGCAGCCTTCCATAATAGCCTCTTCATTGATGCTCTGCAGCATGCCTGCGTTTACCAGGCTGTTGCAGAATGCGGATGTATCTGCATACTGACCTGCAAAGTTGCAATTTCCAGTTATCTGAGCATTCTCGCAGATTATCTGGTTAAGCATGGAGCCTGTCAGGCAGTTATATTCTGCCGACTGGAAGTTGCAGCCCTGATCAACGACGTTGTAGCATCCAAGGACATTGGCTACTTTGGCAGCCTGCTGCCAGAGAGAGGAACCTGTCAGGCTGTTATCACTGGCACACTGATAGAGGCCCTGATCGATACAGTTATCATTACCGGTAGCGCATACACCGAAGTCTGATAGCTGCATCATGTTGCCCATGGTCAGACAGTTATCCTTTATCTTTGACTCCGTCCACTGATTTATCTCATTACAGGATCCGATCGCATCAGCACCCTGTATGGCCCACTGAGTGATATTGCTATCGGTCGCGCAGTTATCCTTGAGGCTTATATCTGCTCCCTGGAAGAGGCCATTATCGCAACCTGTGGCATTCGCAACCATATCTACTCTCTGGGCTACATTCATCGTATCCATGGATGCTGTTAGGCTGTTACAATTAGCCTCGATTTCCAGGCACTGATCTACGTAGTTGTAGTTTCCAAGGACAAACGATGATGCATCAGTTATCTGAGCTAAATTGACGCCCCCTGTAATGCAGTTTCCTGATGCCGATTGATACACATCTGTATATACGCAGTTGTTGTTGCCCGTGGCCGCAGCTGCTGATACGAGCAGCAAGAAGCCCAAGGCTATTTTTATTAGAGTTTTCATAACTTGCCTCCTTATTTTACTGGACGTTCCACGGTTTTTAGAACAACCGCAGAGCACTAACACTTATACTGCTTTACTCTCTAATAAAATAGAAAGAAATTTTATTAAGAAAACGCTGTCAATATGGAAATTAAGAAAATTCTAATTGTAACTGTAATACTTATCTAATTTATTAAGATAGCAAGATGCTGAAAATTCTGCAGGCGAGAGGATGTTCCCGCCTTTTTCTGTATGTTTAGTCGTTGGATACAACCGTGGACATCTGTGTCAGCGTTCCGCCGGTTATGATGTTGCAATCAGTGTAGAGGCCGATCTCATGGTCGATGTAATTGTTGCAGCCAGCCTCTAAGGCCTTGCTATTAATGGATTGCAGCATACCAGCGTTGGTTAGACAGTTGTTGTAAGCACTTGTAATAATCGATTCACAGGAGCCCTGATTAACTTCATTGCATTCGCCTGTTATCTGAGCGCTCTCGCAGATTACCTGGTTCAATACTGAGCCTGTCAAAGTGTTGGAATCTGCATACTGATAGTTCTCATTCTGCTCGACATTATTCCAGCATCCAAGTATATTAGCTACCTTGGAGGTTTGCTGCCAGAGTCGGGAGATTGTCAGGCAGTTATCACCGGCTTCCTGGTAGAGCCACTGATCAACGCAGTTATCGTCGCCAACAGCGCATACATTGAAGTCAACTATCTGCTTCAGATCGCTCAATGTGAGACAGTCGTCATAGGCATTCGATCCTGTGCCTTGATACACAGAGTTACAGGAGCCTATAGTGTCAGCATTCAGTATTGTCCACTGTGTCAAGTTGGAATCGGTCATACTGTTACAATATGCATTCAGACTGTCGACATCTTGACAGATATAGTTATTGCTGCCTGAGGCATTTCCAACAAAATCAGCCCTCTGGATGAGGTTTGTCTCTCTTCCGTTACCAGTCAGGCAATTATCATCGGCATAGAGGTCCATGCTTTGATCTACCGAATTGTAGGAGCCGATGAGGAATGCCGAAGCATCGGTTATCTGAGCTAGGTTGACATCGCCTGTGATGCAGTTTCCAATTGCCTCTTGATATACATCGACATTTACGCAATTGTAGTTGCCTGTAGCTGCAGCTGCTGATACGAGCAGCAAGAAGCCCAAGGCTATCTTTATAAGGGTTTCCATAACTTGCCTCCT
>JBHGAU010000102.1:0-8371 GCA_041946675.1 Methanotrichaceae archaeon
AGGAGAAACTTGCTTAAGGCTATTTTTGCCTCAATGTGCAATTTTACATAATAGACTACCCATCTCTCGATACCTTGAGAAAAGATCGTCTCGAAGGACATTGAATATACTCGTTAAAATGAATATTAAGAGGAATTAAATGAGCGAAAGAAAACTTGGACTTGGCACTCTGGCAGTGCATGCAGGTCAGGAGATACCTGATCCGGCGACAGGGTCAAGGGTAGTCCCCATCTACCAGACCTCATCGTATGTCTTCAAGAGCACAGAACACGCGGCAAACCTATTTGCCCTGAAGGAGTTCGGCAACATCTACTCCAGAATCATGAACCCCACCAATGATGTCTTTGAAAAGCGTATTGCAGCCTTGGAGGGCGGCAGTGGGGCTTTGGCCGTGGCTTCAGGCCAGGCCGCGATATCACTTGCGCTTCTTGCTATAACTCAGGTTGGAGACGAGATTGTATCTGCCAATAACCTATATGGCGGCACATACGAGCTCTTCCATTACACCTTCCCGAAGCTTGGAAGAAAGGTGATATTTGTTGACTCCACAAAGCCTGAGGAGTTTGGGAGGGCAATAACTTCAAAGACCCGCGCAATCTATGCTGAGACCATCGGCAATCCCAAGCTGGATGTCCCCGACTTCGAGAAGATAGCACAGATCGCCCATAATGCCGGCATTCCCTTTGTCGTGGATAACACTGTGGGAATCGGTATAGTCAAGCCGATAGAATATGGCGTGGATATAATTGTGGACTCCGCCACCAAGTTCATTGACGGCCACGGAAACTCTATCGGTGGAGTCATAGTAGACTCTGGAAAGTTCAACTGGTCGAACGGCAAATTCCCTGAATTTACGGAGCCCGATCCCAGCTACCACGGTCTTAAGTATTGGGACGTTTTCGGAAACTTCCCGGGCCTTGGGAATGTGGCCTTCATAATCAAGGTCAGAGTGCAGCTTCTGCGCGATCTTGGGCCTGCTCTGAGTCCCTTCAATGCCTTCCTCTTCCTGCAGGGACTCGAGACTCTGGCCATTCGTCAGGAGAAGCATTCTGCGAATGCTCTATTGGTTTCCAAGTTCCTCAAGAGCCATCCGGCAGTAGCCTGGGTGAACTATCCGGGCCTTGAAGAGCATCCCAGCCACGCGCTGGCAGAAAAGTACCTGCAGGGCAAATATAATGCCATCCTGGGATTCGGCATTAAGGGAGGGCTCGAATCTGCCAAGAAGTTCATAGAATCCGTCCAGCTCCTCTCGCATCTGGCAAATATCGGCGACTCCAAGAGCCTGGTCATTCATCCTGCATCAACCACACATCAGCAGTTAACCGCCGAAGAGCAGGCCGAAACCGGAGTCACTCCTGACTTCATCAGGATATCTGTCGGCATAGAGGATGTCGAGGATATCATCGCAGATCTGGATCAGGCTCTGGCCAAGGCGGTGAGATGAAGGAGAGCCTGAAGCAGGTGGGATATAATATCGGTCCAGGAAAACCCTGGATACCGATAAACCTTTATAATCGGCTTCAACCCGCTATCCTGCAAGATTGAGGTATAAAATGATTGTGCATGTAAGGCCGTTTGCGAATTTCAGGGCGATTCTCGGAAAAGAACTGAACGTTGAACTGAAAGAAGGCTCTACTATCAAAGATCTTTTGGACGAACTCATCTCAATCAAAGAGAGGCTAAAGCCCCTTGTCTTTGATGATTCAGGCGGGCTCAGAGAGTATGTAATTCTGATGAAGAACCGAAAGAATATCGATATACCTAATCCATTGGATACTGAGCTGTCCGATGGCGATGAAGTGGCAATTCTTCCGCCGATTGCAGGCGGATGAGATCTTGCTGCGCCTGCGGACTCTAATACATTCAGCAGGACCAGGATCATTCTGATATTGACCATCGATTCTCCAATCTTAGCTTGGCTTTTAAAATAGATATAGAACATTTCTTTTATGCCCTTTGTTGTTTGAGTTTTTTCTTTTAGCAACAATAAAACAAAACTAAATTGATTGCTGCGAAGAACCATGAACAAATCCGCTTAAAAACTGAGGTTTAAAGGTTTTCTATAAAGGCAATAGTTGCAAAATTATAGACGCATAAATAGTTCAGCCACATGAAGTGAGGCCCTGCGGAGATTATCAATCATTTAATTGGTCCGCAGGTGGAAAAATGAAGCGACGGAATGTCTTAGCAATTGCAATTCTTCTTTTGAGCCTTGCAGCTCTGGCCTTGAATCTATCTCTGGCAAAAGAAGAACATGCCGGGATGAAAATGGATGTACCTGTAAGCGCATCAGCTAGCGTGAAGACGAGCAATGAAACAACAAAGATCGGAGACCTCATCAAAAATGCTTCCGCTCTTCAAGGCCAGTCAGTAGCTCTCCAGGGGAAAATCACAACTGAGTGCCCCATGGGCTGCTGGTTCATACTGGATGACGGCAGCGGAAATGTTACCGTAGATTTGAAGCCCAACAACTTCGTGATTCCTCAAAAGAAGAATTCGACAGCATTGGTTTATGGAAAGGTATCCAGCAAAAACGATTCCACAATAGTTCTCGGACAGAAAGTTGAGATCGATGGAGTGATCTATAAGGCGCAGCTGCCCAACCAATTGAAGAATGCCTCTGTTAAGATTGGGGATATCCTGCAGAACAAGTCCCGATATCTGGGAACGGCTGCAGTGGTGGGCGGCAAGATCACGACGGAATGCGGCATGGGCTGCTGGTTCATCCTGAATGACGGCACCGGGGATATATCTGTAGACCTCGCACCTCACAATTTCACCATTCCGCAGAGAAAAGGAGCCCAGGCGAAAACTTATGGAAAGGTTATTGAGAAAAATGATACCATTTATGTCTATGGAGAGTTTGTAGAGATCGGCGATGAGCTGTTCAAAGGAGCTTGATTTATCCGATGGTTCGATGGTAATTTCATAACATTTATTCTTCTTTTTTGGGGTCGCAGTAAGATCATGATTCTGGATATAAATATTGTTCTCAGGGCAATAGTTGCGAATTTCTACAGACGTATATACTTTTGTCACTTATCAGGATCTATGCAAGACATATGTTCTGGTCAGGAGCCAAACTCAATCCCTATGAGGTCAATTCTCATTAATGAGAGAGCGATGGATCGCATCGAAAATAAAAGCTCGATGAGCGGCGAGGAGGTCGAATTCGAGCTGATAAGGAACGCAGCCGAAGAGCTCAGAAAGAAGCTCGCTAATGTCCGCAGAAGCGTATTGATTTCTGCCGGATAAAAGCAATAATGATTGGATCAAAATCAGGCGAATGGTGCGCCTGGAAATTAACAACTCGCGGAGGTTGGATTAAATGGTTATCGGGATAACAATGCTCAAGGTCGTACCGGGCAAAGAGAAAGTTTGCTATGATGCCTTGAGGCATGCTATAGGCATAAAAGAGATTTACCATCTATTTGGTGAATTCGATTTCTTTTTAATACTGGAGGCTCTGGACAAGAAGGAACTTGTACTGCTATTAGATGATATTCGTGACAGGAACTACGTTCTTGATGCCTGGTCGCTTCTGGTCTCTGAAAATGAGAGCCCGCCAAATATCGGGCAGTCGTTCTCGCAAGGAAGAGTGCCAGCCGTAAGCTAGCCTTTTATCATTTTTTGAAGAATGTCCCTTTCATGAAAGCGTCTGTTATATATTTTGCTGTTGGAGCAAGATTTGCAAGATCCTTTATTCATAAATACAATACTGTTCTTTAGATTGTATGGCTCAGAGATTTGTCCTGATGAACTATAGCCTACATCACCTCGCAATGAGATGAAACCATGACAAAAATTAAGGCTGTAAACGTTAAAAAAGTCTTCAAAATCAGAAAGAACGGAAATGAATTTGACAAGCTGCAAGCTCTGGATGGCGTAAACCTGGAGATCGACCAGGGAGAGTTTATGGTCATAGTCGGCCCCAGCGGTTGTGGAAAATCGACTTTTCTTGACCTGGTCGGCGGGCTCACATTTCCTGATGAAGGGACTATATCCATCGATGGAAAAGCAATCGGCGGACCGGGCCTGGATCGGGCCACAGTATTCCAGCAAAACGCCCTTTTTCCCTGGAGGACCACCCTTGAGAATGTGGAGTTCGGTTTGGAGAATATAAATCAGAACAAGGATGATCGAAGGGAGATCGCTTTGGACTACCTTTCCCTTGTTGGGCTTTCAGGCTATCATAACCACTATCCTTATCAGCTGAGCGGCGGCATGAAGCAGCGCGTATCAATCGCCAGGGCTCTGGCCTTAAATCCAGAAATATTGCTCATGGATGAACCCCTGGCGGCACTGGATGCCCAGACAAGGGAGTTCCTGCAGAGAGATATTCTTCGTATTGCCAAGGAGTCCCATAAAACAGTCCTTTTCATTACTCACAGCATAGATGAGGCCGTCTTTTTGGGCGATAAGGTAGCAGTCATGAGCGCGAGACCCGGTGTCATTAAGCAAGTTCTTGATATACCCCTGTCCATTGAGGATAGATTCGGGGACGATGTAGCGGCGAGTCAAGAGTTTATGCAGTCCAGGCAGATTCTTTGGAGGCTTCTGAAAGAAGAAGTAGTCAAAGTTCAGGAGGCTCAAACTAAGTCCCAGACTGCCGCTATATCCCAAAGCCCGATCCGAAGCAGCGGAAATAATTTGTTGAACAGCGTCCGGGCGCTGACCAAGATCTAAGACGAAATGGATACAAATATTTCAGGGAGAAAGCATGGAATCAGATGAAGCTATTAAAAAGTTTAAAATTCTGCTCCTCAAATCTTCAGGATTAGTTGCATTCGTTCTGCTCTGGGAAGCAGCTCCTCATTTGGGGCTTATTGATCCAATCTTTATACCTCCGCCATCGATAATAATTTTAAAAATATACGAGCTGATGCTTTCTGGCGAGCTTCTTATTAATGCATCGGCCAGTCTCGAAAGAGTATTGACTGGATTCATCCTGGCATTAATTGTTGCTTTGCCGCTCGGATTTATGATGGGGGGCTGGTTCAAGACTTTTGAGACCGCTGTGAATCCTTTGCTTCAGGTTCTGGGCCAGGCCAATCCATTCACCCTCTTTCCCGTCTTCATGGCGTTACTTGGCATTGGAGAGCTGTCCAAAATCGGCATAATTTACTGGGTCTGCCAGTGGCCGATCCTGTTTAACACTGTTTCAGGAATAAATTCCGTGGATCCGGTCTATATCAAAGTGGGACGGTCTATGGGCATGAACAGATTCAAGCTGTTTAGCAAGGTGCTTTTGCCTGCAGCCATGCCTGCCATATTTACCGGAATAAGAATGAGTGCAGTCTTCTCGTTCTTCATGCTCATTGGGGCAGAGATGATTGGAGCTCATTCAGGACTCGGATTCCTGATCATACAATCCGAGGCGGTGTTCAATATGCCGAAGATGTATGCTGCAATAGTTTCAGTTGCGCTTCTTGGGATACTAATAAACATCGTTATGCTGAACATTGAGAGAAGGCTGCTCAGCTGGAAGGAAAATATTGCAGTCTAAAATTTTTTACGAATTCTCTCAACTCCAAGCGAGCATTCTATAGAGGCAATCTTTGCGGATTTCTATATAAATTAATATCCGGGACCTTTTCATAGGCTATGCTTCAGTTTCCGGGCAATTCAGGCTCATGCAGAAGCTCCATTTAATCTGATGCAGTCAACTGTCTAAAACATGCCTGGAAACTGCAGCCAACAAGCTTGAGCTTTGGATTATCCGATCAGTGGAGAGGGTTGAAAATGTTGAGGAAGAATACAAAACTGCTGATCATTGCAGCAATCCTGGCCTCGGCCTTGATTGTCGGATCGGCAGCATATGCAACGGAAACGAAAGAAGATTACAGCCTGAAGGCCAGTGTCAACAAAGACTGCACAGGAACACCATGGTTCGTTGGCGTGGAAAAGGGCTTCTTCAAGGATGGTGGCGTAAACTTCATAGATGTGGGACAGATTGCTGGACCTCAGAGAAATGCAGCCTTTATAGCAGGACAGATAGATGTCCAGGATTCAGATCCTCAGGGCCTCATAAACATGCTCAAGGCTGGCGTAAAAGTGAAGGCCGTAGCACAAAGCGGCGATGAGCCGACAGATGGAGATATCAATAAAGAGCATATGCATTGGGACGTGCTCGAAGATAGTCCCCTAAAGACTCCTGCCGATATCGCTAAGCAACCCGGAAAGGTGAAGATCAGCGTTATCAGCCTTGGTATCTGCGCCGATACTCAGGATAATGCTCTGTTAAGGAAATACAATATTCCTAAGGATAAAATAGAGTATGTGGTAATTCCAGATGCGCAGGCAGAGCAGGCTTTAAGGCAGAAGCTTGTGGACATTGCGATCCTGCATCCTCCATTCTACTTTGCGGCTGAAAAACACGGAGGAGTTAGAATCCTCGCTTCCAGCAAAGAGGCATTTGGCGCCGCGGGAGGCACGACTCTTCTGGTCTTCAGGGAGGATTTCATAAAGGAGCACCCAGAGACGGTAAGGAAATTCACCAAGGCATACAAGGATACTGAGAAGTGGGTCAACAACAACCGCGAAGAGGCCGGCAAGCTTACGGCAAAGGATATCGGGCTTACTGAGGCGGCTGTTCACTACTATAGCAGCACCGGAAAGATAAACACCACGCAGCTTCAGTACTGGATAGATGCGCTGGTAACGGACGGACAGATCAAGAAAGGTGAGTACAAACCCGCAGATCTATACACGGACGAATTTAAGGATACCTGGTGAACTGAACTCTCCTGAAAGGGAGAGTCCTCTTTTTATTCAATTCTTTCTTGAGTTATCGCTAATTAAATAGTCTGCTCCATATCAGGCTGAATACGTCCCGCTGTGATTTTAAATTTTGGCTCTCTCCAACAACATCGATCTCAGCCTTTTTTGGTTATTCAGGGCCGCAGATGGCTCCACAGGAGGAGTCAGAATCTTTTCCGGCCAGTTATCCTCGAAGATAAGGTCCAGAAGATGAAGGACAGGCGCCCCTTGTGCCGCCAGATTTCCGCGGCACGATGCGCAGTAAGTGACAATGTCCGACTTTGCCTCATTAATAGTGCGCACCGCTTTTCTGCGACTGAGGTAGGGATCAACTGCGAAGGCCATGCCACCAAGGCCGCAGCAATAGGTCAGGCTTTTCGAGTGCTCGATCTCATTGATATGATGTCCTGTTGCCCCGATCAGTTTTCTAGCGCTGTTTTGTATATCCTTTTCAAAACGCGTAGAGCATGGATCGTGAATGGAGAAGGTATGCTTCTTTGCTTCATTCGTCTGGGGAATCCCTATATCCACCAGGATTGTGAAGATGGATATGGGATTTAGTTGAGGCAAGTATTGCTCAAAGGCATGGAAGCAATATGGACAAACAACAATGATCTGCGAAGCTCCCATAGCCATCATATCTGATTCTACTCCAGCAATTATTTCCTGGAAACGGGACTGCTCTCCGATCAAGTGTGCTGGAGCGCCGCAGCATCCCAGGAGGATGCCAGTTCCGGGAAGCTTCTGCGAAAGGTAGTCATAAGTTTTCAGCACCAATTCCGGTGAGTAGGCTGACAGGGCGCATCCGGGGAAAAAGACCCTCGTCGTTTTGCCTGAAGCTGGAAGGGCCAGCTTAAAAGCATCCGAAACATTCCATTCCTGAGCTTCCTGGAGAGGCTTGTGCTGCTTTAAAGGTGCCAAGCCTTCCTGTACAAGCTGAAGCCGAACTTCAAAACACATCTTGCCTACATTCAGGCCTTCTGGACACCTTACCTCGCAAAGGCTGCAAATGTTGCAGGCGTAGGGGACCTCTGGATTCGTTCTATGTCTGCCTGCTTTGAAGCTTTCAGCGAGATCCTTTGGGCTATCGCAGTATTGCTGCAGAAAGTCGCATTCTTTTGCGCATTTCTTACATCCAGTGCAGTTATCCAATATTTTATCTAGCTCACTCATAATTTATCTGCCAGTCCACAAACTCATTTTAGCAAACCGATCAGGTCAATGTAGTGCAATTTACAGAAGAAGGATCAATATAAATGGCAATAGAAACCTGTAAATTTTGCCTGGATGCCAATCTTTATCAGTGTCGCTATGAATTCATTTCAGAGAGGATAAAAAAATTTGTTTCTTAACATTAGCGACAGCAGCTACTCACACCTTTCTCAATGCATGGTGAAGACTTATTTTCTGAACTGTCGGGCATGCTTTCGACAAACTTGTTCATGGCGGACATGGCACCCTTCTGGATCATGCGCCCCACAGCAATAGCATCATTGATCTCGTTGCTTTCAATTCCGAGCTTTTTCGCTTTATCGACATGAAAAGCTATGCAGGGCTGACAATGAGCAGCGAAGGATGCACCGATGGCTATGAGCTCTTTTGTGCGTTCATC
>JBHGAU010000103.1:0-7605 GCA_041946675.1 Methanotrichaceae archaeon
CTGGAGAGAGGTTTAATGGGTCAGAGACCGCTTGATATTCTGAATGAATCACTGAATGGACCTGTCATAGTCAAGCTCAAAGATGGAAGGGCATTCAGGGGAGAATTGCAGGGTTACGATATTCATATGAACCTCGTGCTTGATAACACTGAGGAAATTGCAGAAGGAGCCGTCGCACGCAAGATCGGGACTGTGATCGTGCGAGGAGACAATGTAGTATATATTTCACCATGAGGTGTTTCTAGATGACCAAGGGTACCCCATCAATGGGCAGGCGCCACAAGAGAACTCATATCAGATGCAGGCGTTGTGGCAGTATCTCATTCAACTTCAAAAGAAAAGTATGCGTAAAATGCGGCTTTGGAAGAACAACAAAGCTCAGAAGCTATAAGTGGATGAGAAAAGCCGGCTACTAGGTGTCCTAAGTTGCATGATGCCTGTGGCGTAGTTGGGATCTCTCTTCGGAATCCCGATGACAACAACGTGGCAAAATCGATATATTACTCGCTTTATGCACTACAGCATCGTGGACAGGAGGCTGCCGGCATATCTGTCCACGACGGCAAATCGATACGCAGCCACAGGGGCATGGGGCTTGTTTCTGAGGTCTTTGATGAAGCGCAGATAAGCCTTTTAAGAGGATCTGTGGGCATAGGCCATGTGCGCTATCCTACCACCGGCAGATCGTGTATAGAGAACAGCCAGCCTCTTCTTATCAAATATAAAGAAGGGGCCATAGCTGTTGCACATAACGGCAATTTGGTAAACTCCGCCCAGCTCAGGGAGCAGCTAGAGCAGGTCGGAGACATCTTTTATTCGACCTCAGATACGGAGGTCATAGCGCATCTCTTTGTGAAGGAGCTCCTCAGGCATGACCTCCAGGATGCGATCAGAGCGGTAATGCGCACTATAACCGGCTCATATTCTCTGGTATTCCTGTTTGGAGATGCTGTTCTGGCGGTGCGTGACCCTCTCGGCATCAAGCCACTCTGCATAGGAGAGCTTGAATCAGGACTTGTTGTGGCCTCGGAGAGCGTTGCAATAGATACGCTGAACGGCAAATTGATCCGTGACGTAAAGCCCGGCGAGCTTGTAATTCTTCATCATGGTGAGATGAAAAGCTATCAGGTTGTAAATAATTCAAACCCGGCGCATTGCGTCTTCGAGTATATTTACTTTGCAAGGCCCGATAGCATAATGGATGGCCACCTCATATATGATGTTAGAGTGAATATAGGCGCTAACCTCGCTGAAGAACACCCAGCTGATGCAGATACAATTACCCCTATACCCGATTCTGGAATAACCCTGGCAATAGGCTATCATCATCGCTCTGGCATAAGTTATCGTGAATGCCTTATGAAAAATAGGTATATTGGAAGGACTTTCATCATGCCAGACCAGAATATGCGTGAGACCGCAGTGCGGCTGAAGATGAATATTATCAGGCCCAATATTGAAGGCCATAAGCTGATTCTTGTAGATGACAGTATAGTTCGAGGCACGACAAGCCGCAGGATCGTGGACATGGTCAGAAAGGCCGGAGCCCAGGCAGTACATGTGCGCATCGGAAGCCCGCCCATACTCGCGCCATGCTACTTGGGCATAGATATGGCCAGCCGCGAGGAATTGATAGCAGCCTATAAGACTATCTCAGGGGTCGAGGCTGTAATCCAGGCCGACTCCTTAGGGTATGTGAGCCATGATGGCCTCGTCAAGGCAATAGGCATACCGGCAGATCATCTCTGCATGGGCTGTCTCACCGGCATATACCCGCTGGAGATACCAGGCGAGAAATGCGTGGCTGCTCAGACAAAGCTGACGGAATACCTTGATTCTGATCCTCTGAAAGGTCAAACATAATTATTTTTTATACAAAGTATGTTTACTATTTGCCTAGTGTTTAAGCAGCTTAGCCCGCAAGGAAAAATATCATCAAATTGACTATCGAATTGATGTTGATTGCTTCAATTTATAATTGTTTGTTTTAGCCCCTTTAAAAAGCAATATGAAGTTCAGCCATATAATCCTAATATTTATTTGGATAATAACATATGGCAAATATTATTATTATGTATTCAAAATTAATTCAATCGAAGAAGAAAGAACCTATTAACGACTTATAGGAATCCTTATAAATGTTGAATAGGATAGTAATAATATATGGCCCAAAATCAGTATAAAGAATTGATGGAATGTATTTCCTTTGGCGGGGACACAGCTGCAAATTGCGGATTTCGAGTGAGGGCAAAGACCGAAGATGAGGTTATGGAGCATGCAAAATTGCATGCGAAGCAGGCTCATGGCGTAGAAAAGATATCATCTGAAGATGAGAATAGAATAAGATCTAAAATTAAAACTGTGGATATGCCGGAAAAATAAGAGATCAATTATTTACTTTTAATAAAGAGAAAAGTACTTCATTGGCTTATGTTTTTTTTATTTACCTTGGATTATTTGTAATATTGTGAACTTGAATTGCCTGCGAATAAATATCAAAAATAAATCGAAAATAAAAAAAAAGTTTTA
Organism: Methanotrichaceae archaeon; assembly: GCA_041946675.1. GTDB lineage: Archaea > Halobacteriota > Methanosarcinia > Methanotrichales > Methanotrichaceae > CAWBKV01. The sequence continues at coordinate 2,530 of JBHGAU010000103.1, forward strand.
AGTAGTTGCTGCCTTAGTCGTTGCCGTTGTTGCTGGCGTCTTAGTAGGCGGCTTCATCAGAGTAAAGGCAATTACTAGGCCTATCGCGGCCAGCACGGCAACTACCAGGAAGAACGACTGATAGGCGTTCAAGAATGTGGCGCCTGCTGGAACCACAGTAGTGGCGGCAATCTCAGCAGAGACGATGCCTCCTATCACAGCGCCAACTCCGTAGGCGGTAAACATTAGACCGTAGTTCTTGGCATTGTCCTTCATTCCAAAGTAAGATGCTGTAGCAGCTGGTCCTATAGCCAGCCAGGCACCGAGGCAGCCCCAGAGGAGGCAGAAGGTAACTATGAATGCCGCGACTGAGGAATACATCGTATACTGCAACAAGCACGCCACTATAATACCCACAAACGTGATCATCGCTGCATTTCTGGGCGTCAGCTTATCCGTCAGCGTTCCAAAGACAGGTCTTGCTGCACCGTTGAATATGGCAAATGGAAGGATCAACTGGAATGTCAGTGCGGTTATATCAGCAGCTTTCATGCCTGCGTTTGTCATTACCTCTTTGCCGACCGGTCCAACTATTCCGATAGCTGTCAGCCCGGCCAAGGCACCTATAGTATAGCACAGCCAGAGTCCCTTAAATGCGCTGGTCTTGACCATCTCGTTGCGCATGAAGTCAACCTTCGGGGCTGCTCCAGCAGCAGGAGCTGGCGGAGCCCAGCCGGCCGGCTTCCAGCCTGCAGGCGGGAACTTCAGGAACAATGAGCATACTATAGTGACAATGATGAATATTATGCCGTAAATCTGCAGTATAGGCATTATTGTCATGCCTGCGCCCTTCAGGTATAGCGTTGCATATGAGATCAATGCCGATGAGAAGCCGAAGCCCAGCACCGTCAGGCCTACCGCCATGCCGCGCTTATCAGGGAACCATTGCGCTGAACACTGAATTGGGACGTTATAAGCAATGCCTACGCCAATTCCGCCTATGACGGCATACAATGGTATGAGCATTGTTGGCGATGTGGCATATGATGCTGCGAGCCAGCCAACGCCAGTTAAGAATCCACCGATCATCCCTACCTTCTTGGGACCCATCTTAGTGATGTAGGGTCCGACCAGAGGCATGGTAAGGGCGAATAACAGCAGGAATATGATAAAAGGCCACGTCATATCAAGCGCACTTGGACCCTTTGTAGCCGGATCCGAGATGGCCATCAAGCTCTTGAAATAATTTGAAATATCTCCTCTTACTGCACCATAAGCGTAAATGGCACCAAGACAAAGCTGAATTATGATGCCTAAGATTACTATCATCCACCGCCCTCCGGGCGGTTCACCATTTGCCATAATTTTAACCCTCTTCAAATCCAAATCATGATTTATTTGTTCTTATACAATACGTAAAATAAATATAATCCTATATAACCCTCGTGATAATTATGACCTTCTGTTTAGACCCCTCCTCTGCGTGCCAATTACCTTTGAATGATTATTGGATTAACGGGCTATAGCTATGCCTCACACCTATTTAAATTTGGCGCCAATTATCGCAATTATACATTATAATATTAAGCAGATTGCTTCCGTAATCACTTGAACAAATGTTTTCTCCATTCTATGCATAGCGGTTTCAATAGCCAGGATATTATGTATATCACTATAATCCTTGTATTTCTCTGGGAAACCACTGATAGTTATATTGATTACAATTGCAGAGATATCCCGTAAGTTAAAAGATAGAGTGTTTAAATAGATTTTAGGAGAGTATGAATGCTACCTGATAGAAAAAGGGATTGCCGAGAGATCGATCTGTTCGATAAGACCTAATGAGACGTTGCACATGGAATATTAATAACGTTTTTATCTCTACAGGCGGATAATAAGACTATAGTCCGAAAGGACTATAAAGAATATATTTGTGGTCGTATTTACAGGGATTAGCATCTTTCAGGTTCGCGCAAAGACCGAGGCAGAGGTTAGGGCATATGCAAAAAAAAATCAATAGAGTCAGTTAGTACGGATAAATAATATATGCCATTATGTATTATCACCTGCCAGGTGCAGATGCTATATGAGGATATTGATAGTCTCCAACCGTTTGCCTGTGACTGTGCTAGATGAGCACACTCTAAAGCTTCAAGAAAGCGTTGGTGGCCTAGCCTCAGGTTTGAAAGCATATCTCGATTCAGAAGATGTTGCTTCCAAGTACGACTATATTTGGATGGGTTGGCCTGGTACAACAGTGAAGGGTCAAAAGAAAGAGCAGCTTGTTTCTAAGCTCATATCTGAATTTAAAGCGCATCCGGTATTTCTATCTGAGAAGGCTATGGAAAAGTTCTACCACGGATTTTGTAATAGGACTATTTGGCCGCTCTTTCATTATCTCCCGTCTTACGTGGTATATGACGAAGATTACTGGAAAAATTATAAGCTGGTCAACGAAAAATTTTGCGATGAAATCCTGAGGATATTGCAGCCGGGAGATGTCGTGTGGATTCACGACTATCATTTAATGCTGCTTCCCAAACTTCTCAGGGATAAGGCTCCGGAGACTGCCATAGGGTTTTTCCTTCACATACCATTTCCTTTCTTTGAGATCTTCCGATTGCTCCCCAAAAGATGGCGCAAAATGCTGCTTGAGGGGCTGCTGGGTGCCGACTTAATAGGTTTTCATACCCACGATTACACCCAGTATTTCCTCAAATGCGTGCAGCGCATATTGGGATATGAAATCAACATGGGTAGAATCAATGTTGATGGACGTCTGTTAAGAGCCGACACTTTTCCCATGGGTATAGATTTCGATAAATTTCAATCGGCCGCTGAGCGCCCAGAGGTAATCAAAGAGGTAGGAGAAATAAAGAATATCCTTCCCGGATGCAAGATCATCCTTTCCCTTGACCGCCTCGATTATACAAAAGGCATCATAAACCGATTGCGGGGATATGAAGCATTCCTGGAAAGGAACCCCGATTGGCATGAGAGAGTCACATTAGTTGCCGTGGTAGTTCCATCCAGGGTAAAGGTGGAATATTACCAGCGGATGAAAAGGCAAATAGATGAGTTCGTTGGCAAAATTAACGGCAGGTTTGGAAGAGTAAATTGGACTCCTATTCTATATAGCTATAGGTTTTTGCCTTTTGAGCAATTGATTGCCCTATACAAAGCTAGCGATATTGCCCTTGTTACTCCTTTAAGAGATGGTATGAATCTGATCGCCAAAGAATATATCGCTACTAAGACAGATGGCCGAGGAATCCTGATTCTCAGCGAGATGGCAGGAGCATCCAAGGCAATGGGTGAGGCCATTATTATAAATCCGAATGATATAGAAGAGATTGCGGATGCTCTTGAGGAAGCGCTGGAGATGCCAGAAGAGGAGCAGATAAGGCGCAATGGAATACTGAGAGTCAGAATACAGAGCTACAGCGTGGTAAAATGGGCTGATGATTTCATCCAGTCGCTGCTGGCTATGAAGAGGGAACAGAAAAAAATATGCAATACTATGTTTGATTTAGCCGCCTGTGAGGAATTCAAGGATCATTACCGATCAGCGAAACGCAGGCTTCTCCTTCTGGATTACGACGGCACCTTGGTCCCATTTAGTGATGATCCCAGATCTGCAAATCCTGGAAAAGATCTTCTAGAAACCCTGAAAAATCTGTCCGATGACCCAAAGAACGAAGTGGTTCTGATCAGCGGCAGGGACAAAGAAGTCCTGCAAAAATGGTTCAAAAACTTGAATATAAGCCTTGTGGCAGAACATGGGGCATGGATCAGGAGGAAAGCAGACAGTTGGAGCATGTTAAGGCCTCTTTCCGCCGGTTGGAAGCCGATGGTCATGCCCATTATGAAAAGATATGCTGAAAGGCTCCCAGGTACTTTTGTTGAGGAGAAAGAGTACTCACTAGTATGGCATTATCGGGCAGCAGAGCAGGAAGCGGCCCAGGAAAAAGCGAGGGAGCTTTTAGACGATCTTGTTAACTTTACTGCAAACCTCAATATTCAGGTGCTGAGGAGCGATAAAATCGTCGAAGTTAGAAGTGCGGGCATCAATAAAGGGTTAGCATTTAGAGCCTTGTTGTCTAATGGCAGCTTCGGATTCATCCTTGCGGTAGGAGATGATTCTACTGATGAGGATATGTTCAAGGTATTATCCGAGAATGCTTACACCCTGAAGGTTGGAGATTCTGAATCTTGCGCCAGGTTCAGAGTGATGGATCAAAGCGAAGTTTTGAGATTGATTAAAAAGCTGGCTGAGGAAAGTACCGATAAGTATGCCTCGATTATTTCTGTGCCTGGGAATGCAACTAAATAATTATGATTATAGTAATCTGCATCGAGGCTCCGAACGAACTCGATCGTCTTCATGTCACCTTCGTAAGTTTCCCCTGGAAGACCCAAGATGATACTTATTTCAGTCTTTACATTATAGCGCTTAGCAATTGAAATTGCTTCTTTAACTTTGGAAAGAAAGCGTTTCTCATGAAAATAATCTTCATCGAATCTTGGCTTTGTTTTGCAGACCTTCCCAATATCGCGAAGAACCTTCTGCGATCCGCTCTCCACACTTATTGTAATTGTTCCAAAACCTGCTTGACTGAGCAGATCTATTATAATCTTTAGCATAAGCATTTATAATAGGAACTATTCATTATAAATCTCTCAATCCAGCGTTTCGCGTAACTTAAGCTTCCTGCGAACTCATACTCTATTAATCCTTCCTTAATGGGAGCATCTGTCCGAGCATGCAGTCTCTTTGCAAGATCTTCTCCATTTTTTTATTCGGGCCATGTCTCCTTTCATATGGTATATTATGAATCTCTCATTATATTATCTTTCGCAAAAGACTATAATCCAGGAAATATCTCTATCCCATTATTCAAAAGGTTGTACCCTTTGTTCTCTCGGAGATACAAGCGCACCATGCAGCATTCAATAAATCGGAAGAATTTGATAACGTCCTATCTGGAAAATACGTATACTACTTCTTAGAATGTGAATGCTCCCCGCCCTAAAGGGTATGGCTTCTATCGGTTTTACGAAGAGATTGCATCCCCAATCTCAGTATGTTTATAGCAG
>JBHGAU010000104.1:0-7592 GCA_041946675.1 Methanotrichaceae archaeon
ATAACCTCAAGATTTGTCTTTATCAGGAATACAATATTCGGGTCTATGCTGTTCCTGATCGCTTCTCTGAGCTCATCCGCCTTTTTCCTGACCCTCTTCGATGGTATTCCGGAGATGATCTGGTCGATTGTCTTTCCTTCCAGCAGCCTCTCGATAATATATCGGCCAGATTTGCCGAACGAATCGGATATGACCGATGAGAGTTTGATGCAGCAGGTGGCAAGCAATTGATGAATCTGGTTCTTAACCTTAGATCTTGCATTGACCAGAGCTTCTCGGGATCGTGTTAAGTTTCTCAGATCTCGATAATCCTTAGGATAGATTCGAGAGGGCTTGATGAGATCATTGAGACAATAGATAGCGATTCGTTCTGAATCAAGTCGATCGGTCTTCTTACCATCAATATTCTTGATCTGGTAGGCATTGACCAGGAGAAACTCCACATGGCCCTCAAGAATGTAGAAGATAGGATACCAGTAGCTGCCTGTAGATTCTAAAGCAACCTTTCGGCATCTATTATCCAGGATCCAGGTTCTAAAGGCTAAAAGGCCATCTTGGTTCATATCAAACCGTTCTTGGAGTTTCAATCCGCTCCGTGAAACTATTGTAGCCACAAGAAAATCCCGGTGGATATCTGCTCCGCAAACTATTTCATTTACTTAACAGCGAAGAGCCAGAAAGATAATAATCAATATAGAAACGGCTAATACAAGACAGCAATAAATGAGGAATCCAGCCTAATGCTCCGGTGCCTCAATAAATCCCGAATTGCATTGGCTCTTCTTCTTTAGCCGCTCAATCATGCTCGAAACTCTCGCTTTAGAGTCCTCTGTCTCCTTCTCATCCCTGGTAATTGAGATATCGAGTATATCGCCCTCTTGGGAGCCTTCAGGAAGCATTACAACAGGAATATTCAGCCTTGTGCTCTCATCGTTTCGCACAAGGATAACGGCCATCTCGCCCTCAATCCGGTCCAGAGTAGCCTTCATCTTACCCACTCCTTTGCGATACTATATGGCCGCTTGTATCTTTGAGGGTTGCTATATCGCCGTCGTTGCTCCACACTGGCGATCCAAGCCTCATGTATAGCTTGCTCGGGCCATTGCTCCCGCTTCCACTGAATACCTTTACTAAAGCCCCAGACGCTAGCGAAAACTCTGGAAACGTATACACTCTTTCGCCGCTGCTATCGAGAATCCAGCCAGTCATATCAACAGAGCTGTTGCCTGAGTTCTTCATCTGCACCCATTCTCCGTTTAGGTTTTTGCGGTCATCCCCTGGAGCATCGAATTGGATGGCGTTTATGGTGATATGGTAAGCGGCATTGGGCTGGGCCGCCGAATTCTGTGCGTTGTCTGATTGGTTCATCCGGTTCCATATACTGATCTTGCTCATCTGGCCTGAATGGCTTGCCTGGTCCAATTGGACTGCCTGATACGACTGGCCGGTTTTGCCCGAACCCCTTTCAGTTGTGATATAATAGCCTGTACCATCTGTCGTAATATTGATATTGCCATTCAAATCGGTACGATATAACGCCGATCTTTCGATATGCGTATAAGTTCTCATAAGCGCATTCAGTATCTTCTGGGCCGGATGGCCATAATCATTTCCTTTTCCAACCTCGATAACCTTAACATCAGGAGAGGCAGCTTTCAGGAATTCGGGGCTTGAGCTGGTGGAGCTGCCGTGGTGCCCGACCTTAATGATATCTACATGCAGGTCGATGCCTGATGATAGCATGCTTTTTTCTGCAGTCGCTTCAGCATCTCCCATAAAAAGGAATGAGATCTTATCATAGGCGATCTTAAGCACGATGGAGTTATCATTTACGTTATCATCGATCATCTGCAAAGGCGGATTAAGCACCGTTATTTGGAGCCTTGGGTCAAAATTGATCCTTTGGCCTCTTGTACCAACAGCATAGTCTATATTCTTCTCTTCGATGAGCCTGAGCAGATTTTCATATGTCTGTGATGAATATGCCTGACCTGAATCGAGAAAATTCCTAACTGGGAAGGTTTTCAGGACCACTGCCAGTCCGCCGATATGATCACTATGTGGATGTGTCGCGACCACCAGATCAAGGCTAGTAACGTTGTGGCTTCTAAGATAAGAAACAACTCTGCTTCCCATCTCGGTCTCACCGCCATCTATGAGCATATTTTTGCCCGCAAACTGGATTAAGATTGAATCGCCCTGGCCCACATCCAGGTAATGGACAGTCAGGTTATTTGCTATGCCGGGTTTGGCATTGGTTGTAGAAATGTTCTCTGCAGGCTTTTTTTCCATGCATCCCGAGAAAGCAGCGGCCAGGAGGACGGCGGTGATCAGGAGTGCAGCTGAGGCTTTCCTACCCATGGTTAACGCATTAAATGCCGATTATATTTTCCTTTCCCTAAAAAGAGATGAATACATTCAAAATAATTTTGCATAGAAAATTAGAGATTCTCAGAGAGCTCTGCATATTATATTTCAAGAATCATAGAATCAGGTCCAACTCCATATAAAGAGCTAGGGAAAACATAGGCTCAGCAGAGGAATCATAAGATCGCATAAAGAGGAGGGAGGCAAAAGTCCAGATGTCAGAAGCCGGCGAAAGGCAGGATCGACTTTTGCCTATGATATATACGTGTATCGCCGATATATAAGGCTATCGCTTGCTCCAAAACCAATAGAATCAAGCAAAGAATGGGACAACGCCGATCCATAGCGCCCTTAAGAGAAGCCTATCACCGAAATGCTGGCTAGATCCTGCCCAGAGCTTGATCTTCAGCCTCGGCTCAAGGCAGCATAGCACCGGTATCTAGCACAGCGCCCGTCTTACGGGAACTCGGTATCTTCAGGATGCTGGGCCTGAGACTGCCTTTGCCTTGGATTGAGGAAAAAGCTTTTATTAAGCATGCCTATTCTCCCTGGGGAAGAGATACATGAGAATACTGCTGATTCTATTCATAGCATTAGCACTGTGCAGTTTGAGCTTTGCGACGGCTCTGGATGTGGGAGGAGATTTTGGAGATTCATGGCTGACAAAGTACAGCAACAAGTTTACCTCAGATAAAGGAAGCAGCAACACAGACGATCTTTGGAAATGGGGAGGAGCACCTCATGGCTATGAGGTGATCAACGGAAAGCTGTATGCACTGCTGGCACCTACCGAGTGGTATTATCCATCAATCATGAGCAATTCTACGCCGATTGTGATAAATGGCACTTCCCTATTAAAAAATAGAAATCTCATGCCTATTGATTTCCTATTCCAGGAATTTATGAATAATCCCTTATATATCGCTCAGACTGCGGAGCAGCCTGTCGAGGTAATATATCCGCGCGAACCTATAGACGGCCTTCTTTAAAACAAAATGGGAATAGAGCAGCAGCCCTTAAGAAAATCCTTTCTTAAGGTCTCAATCGGAAGGCAAAATTATTAATAACATATTTAAATCTTTCCAAGCCTTAAATTAAAACAAATAAGAGATATTAATTATACTAATACCGCCGACTCTTCAGCATCAACTAAAACTGTCGATTGCACCGTTTGACCTTACATATACACTTGCTGGTTGATAGCGGCCCAAATCTCTGGATATCCTTGCCGGCAAAACCGGAATGATATCGCCACGCAATCCTGGCATCCTCTGTGATCTTAAATGAATCCGGAGTGCACATTGGCAGTTTCCATCCAGCTTGGCTTTTATCAAAGATGTAATAAATCCAGAAATGATTTATGTCGACTTTGAATCCATCGATGGCTGTAACCATCGCTCCATGATGGCCTGTCGCGCTCTCATCTGGAGTATATTCGATATTTGCTGCTCCTTCTAAGGCATCCAATGCACTGATTCCAGGCTCTGCTGCTATTTTCTTATGCCTGACATCATCATTGCCGTAGTTGATGTATACCTCAATTTGTATCTTATTATGGCTGAGTATCTTGTTACGTCTGAATAGCATTGGCCCTTAACTTGAAATCAAGGTTCATAAACTTTTCATGCGGCTGGCATTTGAAATATGGAATTATCAGAACATTTCAGCTGAAAAAAATGAATTTCGTTATGTCCCTTCACTCATATGGTCTAATAGACTCATAAGATTGATAAATTATACTCGATCGTATAACCAAGTCATCCTTGAAATCGCATTCATAGATAGCGCCATAATGAAAATATGATATGGTGCTGAGTGGATAAATTTAACGGGCTATCGTCTAAAACCAACCTAAAATAAGAATACGAAGGGGCGATATCAGAATGGGCCTTAGAGGGAGATTCGCCCCTTCACTCAGTAGTAGGAGTGGCTCATAATTTAAATCGTTTATGAATTTCAAATTCAGATTTCACATTATATTATACTTCTATTAGATTTTACATTATCTCTAGGCCTCAGGCCATGCGCTGCATAATACAGTTAAGCGATGGCAGGCTATAGAGTCACTGCTTTTTTTCTATAGCATCTTCAGCTAAAGTCCCTCATAAGGCGATGATATTATTTTAAATTATTTAGATCATAGTACTCTACTGGGAAGATAAATGGACGAAAAAGTTGATGAAACGCTTGTTAGAGAGATTATGAAGGATTTTGCCCGCCTGACAGGACTTGAACCTGTCAGTGCTCATCCCAAACGATACCTGTGGACTGATGCGTTTGCAGTTTGCAACTACCTTGAGCTCTTTCGCCTGACGAAGGATGCCTCCTATCTGGATCTGGCTCTGCGCCTTGTCGGTCAGGTACATCACATACTTGGTCGGCACCGGGGTGACGATCCTAGACGCGGCTGGATCAGCGGCCTTGATGATCAGGAAGGCGAGAGGCATCCGACCATAAGAGGACTCCGTATTGGGAAGCAGTTGAATGAGCGGAAGGTCGACGAGCCGTTTAATGAACGTCTTGAATGGGACCAGGATGGGCAGTACTACCATTACCTAACGAAATGGATGCATGCTTTGAACCGCGTGAGCCAGGTCACCGGAGATCCGGTTTATCTCAAATGGGCAATAGAGCTTGCACAGGCGGCACATAGCAGGTTCACTTATTCTCCCAGAGTCGGAGGCCGAAGGAGAATGTACTGGAAGATGAGCATTGATCTGACCTATCCTCTTGTTCATTCGATGGGCCAGCACGATCCTCTTGATGGATTTATTACGTATAATGAGCTTCAGGCGGCGGCAGCTAAGGATTTCAAAGAATCATCACTGCCCAGTCTCAAGCATGAAATTGCCGATATGTCCGAGATCTGCCGGGGCATGAGCCTCACTACAGATGATTCCCTGGGAATCGGCGGCCTTCTTACGGATTCGTCACGAATTGCGCAGCTGATGATGAAGTGCAGTTTAAATTACGAAATCCTGTTGGATGGCATCGTGAACTCTGCCCTCATTGGAATGGAGGCATTTACAAGGGGCGGCACACTCGGATATCCTGCAGAGTACCGACTTGCCTTCCGCGAGTTTGGGATATCTATTGGGCTCTCTGCGGTTGAAAACCTGCAAAAATGGGTCAGGGAAAATTCGAGCTTATTCCGAAGAGATGGCTATATACACGGGCGAGTCGAGGATCTTGTGGGATATGTGCCGCTCCGGGAGACGATAGAGCAGTTCTGGATAGACGGCAGAAATAGAGAGGCCAGTACCTGGATAGAGCATCGTGAGATAAATATGGTAATGCTTGCTACCAGCCTGGCTCCTGGGGAGTTCCTGATGATCTGAGATGCTTTTCGCCGATCGCCAAACACAAATTAATCCGAAGGAATCAAGGGCAATTATTAATACTACTGCCATCAAATTGTCTCGTCCCCTTAGTCAGAGATATAAATATGATTGAGATGATACAGGATATCCTTGTTCCAATGGTCGCTGTGGGCCTTGCAGAGATGGGCGATAAGACCCAGCTCTCAGTTCTGCTCTTATCTTCGAGGACCACCAAATATGTCCAGCTTCTGCTCGGAGTGATGCTCGCTTTTTTAATTGTAGATGGAGTCGCGATCCTTGTCGGCGCATGGCTAACGAGCATCGTTCCAGTCTATCTGATTAAGCTAATCTCAGGCGCTGTGTTTATGACCTTCGGGATATTGATGCTTATGGACAAGAAAGAGGAAAGTGAAACCGATCAATCTCCAAAGAACGCATTTGCTTCCGGTTTCTCAATGATTTTTCTAGCCGAATGGGGCGATAAGACCCAGATTGCGTCAGCCCTCTTTGCCACAGAGTACAATCCCTGGATGGTGCTGATCGGAGTCATGGCTGCACTTGCCATTCTCTCCATCATGGCCGTCTACCTCGGCAGGTTTATTTCCGGAAGGATAGATAGAAAAGTGATAACAAAGATCGCTGGCATTGTTTTCATATTGATTGGAATGTCGTTCATAATCTCCGGAGAATCTGCATTTGCCGGTCATATCTAGATAAGACCTCGGCATTTGTAGAGAAACCTTCTTGTAGCATAGGACCATAATGAGATACTCTAATAATAAGAGACCCTCGGAGGATAATAATATTTGATATCAAACGAGTTCCTGCTTTGGGCGATTTTTGGAGCCTCAGTTCTAATTATGCTTGCCCTTGATCTGGGCATATTCCACCGCAAATCTCATGAGATAAGCATCAAAGAGGCGCTGATTTGGAGCCTCATCTGGATTGCGATTGCTGCAATATTCAATGTCCTCATCTACTTATGGATGGGATCCGAAGCGGCCATCGAGTTCACAGCGGGCTATCTAGTAGAGAGAACATTGAGCTTTGATAATTTATTCGTCTTTTTGCTTGTGTTTTCCTACTTCAAAGTTCCATCTCTATATCAATATAAGGTGCTGTTCTGGGGAATTTTGGCAGCGCTTGTAATGAGGGGAGTATTTATAATTGCAGGAATAGAGCTGATCGATAACTTCCACTGGATAATCTATCTGTTTGGGGCATTCCTGCTTGTAACTGGCCTGAAGATGCTTGTACGAAAGGATGAAGATGAGATAGATATTGAAAGAAATCCAGTGCTTAGGTTAAGCAGAAGATTTTTGCCGACCACTGATGATTACGGCGATGGCAACTTTTTCATCCGAATATCGGGAAAGCTCTTTGCAACGCCGCTATTCATAGTGCTTTTAGTCGTGGAGACAACAGACATAATCTTCGCTTTCGACTCCGTGCCTGCAATCCTTGGAATAACACTCAATCCCTTCGTAGTTTATACATCGAATATCTTCGCAGTACTTGGCCTCCGGTCTCTTTACTTCGCACTGGCGGGGCTTTTGATGATGTTCCATTACTTGAGCCAGGGTGTGACACTCATACTGATATTTATAGGAACAAAGATGCTGCTCTCGGAATTTTACGAGATCGATGCTGGCATCGCTCTAGGGGTTATCATTCTGATACTCACTGGGTCTATTGGGCTATCGATAGTACTGCCGAATGGCAAAACTTCCAAGGTTAAGTCGAGATTGAATTCGAAGTGAGAATAGAACTTGAAAGGCTTTCAAAGTACTTACTTATACAAGAAAATATAATAGAGTGCTCATTCGCGAACTTGGAATAGTTTGCCGTGACTACTCCCCTCACTGAAGTGAGGGGCACCTAGCTTCATGCAGAGATTGTAGTCCC
>JBHGAU010000105.1:0-7585 GCA_041946675.1 Methanotrichaceae archaeon
ATGGTAAACTGAGCAGTCTTCGAATCATCCCCATTTGGATTATGCTTTCCATCTTTAACGCTTACTTCAATCTGGTTATTCCCAATATTGGCGCTGGTTGTTGTCCATGTCCACTTATTATCAGTTATCCAATCAGTTGCTGGATTACCGTTCAGGAAGAACCGGTAGGATATCTGCTCCTCATCAGGATCAGCGGCTTCTGCCGTCCAGGTTATAGTTGTTCCGGATGTCTGCGGGCTCTGTTTATCCGGCGTTAAGCTATTTACGGCAGGCGGCTTATTCGGTGGTGTAGCTATAGCAAACTGAGCAGTCTTCGAATCATCCCCATTTGGATTATGCTTACCATCCTTAACGCTCACCTGAATTGAATGAGATCCGATGTCGGCCTTTGACGTTGTCCAGATCCATGATGGATCGCTGGACCAGTCGGTTTCAGGCTTACTATCAAGGAAGAATCTATACTGAATAGGATCGTTATCAGGATCGGTTGCACCTGTAGTCCAAGTTATATTAGTCCCTGCAGCCTGCGGACTCTGTTTATCCGATGCCAGGCTGTTTACAACGGGCGGTTGATTTGGCGGTGCAGCTATGGTAAACTGAGCGGTCTTTGAATCATCTCCATTTGGATTATGCTTTCCGTCCTTGATACTGACTTGAATTGAATGAGATCCGATATCAGCTGTCGATGTGTTCCAGATCCACGAGGGGCTGCTGATCCAACCCGTCTCAGGCTGATTGTCCAGGAAGAACCTATACTGAATTGGATCATTATCCGGATCAGCAGCATCTGCGATCCAGGTTACTGCTGCTCCAGCCGCCTGCGGACTCTGTTTATCCGATGCCAGGTTGTTTACAACAGGCGGTTGATTTGGCGGCGCAGCTATGGTAAACTGAGCAGTCTTCGAATCATCTCCATTTGGATTATGCTTACCATCCTTGATACTGACTTGAATTGAATGAGCTCCGATATCAGCAGTTGATGTGGTCCATGTCCACGAGGGACTGCTGATCCAATCAGTCTCAGGCTGGTTATCTAGGAAGAATCTATACTGAATTGGATCGTTATCGGGATCACTTGCCGCTGAGATCCAAGCTATGGTTGTGCCTGCCGCTTGCGGGCTGGTCTTGTCTGGTGTCAGGCTGCTTATTGTCGGCGGCTTATTGACTGGCGCTACAGGCGCTGGTGCTGGTGCGAGCGCAGGCGCGCTTACGGTAAAGCTGGCGGACTTGCGGTCATCGAAGCCATTAGCTTCTGCATGCTTTCCGTCTCTGATCCAGACCTCTATCTGGTTCTGGCCGATATCGGCTTCGCCTGTCTTCCAGGTCCAGGTGTTGTCTGTTATCCAGTCCGTCTGTGGCTTAGATACGCTTCCCGTTGATGGGCCGCTTAGAAAGAACCTATAAAGTATCTGATCTCCATCGGGATCGGCTGCATATGCCGTCCAGGTTACGCTTACGCCTGCAGTCATAGGGCTCATCGGACTTGGGATGAGATTATTGACTGCTGGCGGTGTATTCTGTTGCGCATTTGCCGAAGTTTGGGTTGGCATTTGCAGGGTCGGTACTGGTTGTTGAATTTGATTTGGCAGCAGCGTTTGCTGACCCGGCAACTGAGTTAACATCTGCCCGGGCATTTGTGCTGATCCTGGCACAGGTGATGCAATTGTGCCCTCAGGTTGGACTGGTGCCGCTCGGGCAGGTGCTGTTATCTCATAATTCTCAGCCTGCACCGCATCATAGCCGTTTGATCCGGCATGCTTCCCGTCCCTCACAAGGACTCGAATCTGGTTTTGTCCAACATCGGAAGACGTCGAAGCCCAATCCCATCTATTATCGCTGGACCAATCAGATACGTTCTTCCAACTGCCGTCGGTTGAGGGCCCCATCAACTGGAACTTATACGAGACAGGATCGCCATCAGGATCGAATGCTCTTGCAGTCCAGGTTATAGTTGTGCCTGCCGCTTGCGGGCTTGGCGTATTGGGGACTAAGCCAGCGATTATAGGGAGAGAATTCTGGTCTATGGCGCCTCCCGCAGTCGTGGGAAGGCTGTCTTGAGAGTTCTCCATAAAAGGCTGGGATGATGCTGATATTGCCAGGAGTACTCCAAATACTATTATAACTAATAGCATAAGAAGTAGATCTATACATTTCATTTTAAAAAACTCTTTAAAATCTGTCCTAAAATTACCCTTGCCATTTGGGTATTCCATTGCCACACACTCCTTTTTTATTTTCCCCACTTGGTTCAAGTCCATTCATGCATCAAACTTTACAGATAAGATTTAAGTAGCTATTTTTCATATTGGTGCTCTATAAGCCTTCCTTGAAGCTCCAAGTTCATATGAATCCTCTGGAGATCATATGTGGATGCCATAGTCGGCATGCATAGCCTTTATTGAACATTCGAGCCTTCTTTACGGCTGTATTCTCAGGCGAATGGATGCCTTGCGGAATCTTTCTTTGCGAGAACTTCCTTTACCGTTGGCTTTCCTGTAATTGCGCGCTCTATTGCAAATTTTGTAGCCTTATAATTATTATCATAAACCTTTCTCCTGTCGGTTGCATCCCACTCCACGAAAACGGAAACTATTATCAATATCTCTTCGGCCATTTCCTCAGGTATTGTTCCTTCAGAGACGCAGTCCATCACAGCCTTGGCAACAGCAGCCTGCGCAGGGCCAAACATCAGTGTGGCCTGCTGGACGCCTTCAATTGTGACCTTATTGACTATGAGTGTAGCAGGCTTCGCGGGAAGATTTGGCTCAAGTACTGCCAGGAGCGGAGTATGGCCCATAGCAGGCGATGCTAATGAGTTCACAAATGCCTGCTCCACGGCACTGCCCTTGCTTCCTATTATGAGGTCAATATGGGCTACCTCAGGGCCTTCACCCACCAATGCCTCGCCTATGAGAGATCCCTTAAAATGATGCGTCATATTGAAACAATTAGAGTATTTTTCGTATATATCTATACGCCTTGGTTTTAATCTTTTCCTTATCCCTAAATTTGGGAAACCTGAGAGCTATGCCGCCAACCGAGAGCTGTATAAGCAAGAACTCAATTGAGCCACAAAATATATCATCATAAATACGTATCTGAAACTACAATGCGTGTGCTAGTAGTCAACAATTATGGCCAGTTCAACCATCTTATCCGGAGAAGCATCAGAGACAAGGTAGAGACAGATCTGGTCTCAAACCAAACACCGCCGGAGAAGATACAGGCGGATGGGCTGATCCTCGGCGGCGGTCCAACCCTCCACCGTGCCGGAAGATGTGAGGATTATCTCAAAGATTTGGATATTCCAATCTTAGGCATCTGTCTGGGGATGCAGGTCATGGGCACTACTTTCGGAGGAAAGGTTGCTCAGGGAAGCATTGGAGGATATGCGGAAGTGGATGTCGAGGTTGTCAAAGAGAATGACATCCTGAAGGGTATCCCTTCCAGGTTCAAAACCTGGGCTTCTCATGCAGATCAGGTGGTGGAGATGCCAGCAGAGTTCGAGGTCCTTGCGAGGTCCAATGTCTGCGAGATAGAAGCAATGAAGCATATGACAAGACCGCTTTACGGCGTTCAATGGCATCCTGAAGTAGTTCATACAGAGCACGGCCAAGATCTTCTTGACAACTTTATAGCTCTTTGCAAGAGATGAACCTGAGAGGTTTTCCGGAAGAGAAGAAGAAACGCCTTCTAGAGCTGCGAAGCAAATTAGAGGTAGCAAAAGGCATTTCAGCAGAGAGTCTCGCTTCACAGATCAGGCAGATCGGATTTGAGTGCAAACGCTGCGGAGAATGCTGCACAGGTGAGGATAATAGCGTTGTTGTCTTTCCATTTGAGATCAGGAACCTTCAGAAGGCGACCGATGAACCACAGCACGAGATTGCTGAGCCTCCGTCAGATGGCGAGTGGGATGAGAGCGGCAACTTCCACACACTAGAGTGGAGGCTAAAGAAGGAAAAGGGCTCCTGCAAGTTTTATACTGATGAAGAGTGCAAATGCTATGGATCCAGGCCGCTGCTCTGCAGAACCTATCCCTTTTACCTGGATGACGGTGTTTTGTGTTTCTCTGAATGCAAGGGGCTAGGGTTGAAGATTGGCAAAAAAGAGTCAGAGGAGATAGCTGCCGGGCTGATAGAGAGAAATGTGACTGAGATCGTCGAATCCATAGCGTTGCTCGAAAAATATGAGGACTTTGAGCGCGGAAGGCCATCAGCTAATGGTGTCTGTATAATCCATGATAGCGAGGGTGAGCATAGAATGCCGCTTAGATTGCAGTTGAGAAAATAATTATCTGGCTTTCTCCTTCCACCACCCAACAATGAGCGGGCTTATAAAGGTCAGCACGTAATACAGATACACGTCCAGCTTGTAATATCCATCTGCCGGATTCAATAGCTTGATGATAAACAAGTAATCAAATGCGATGGCAATCGCTGTCCAGACTGCAGCTAGGATAAAATAATATCTGAAGGAGTCAGCCTTCACTACTCTGAACAAAACCCATAATGTGATAATAAGGCCAATTGGCATCACGGCCCAGCCTATCATCGAGGTGGGGAGAACAAAGAAAAAGATAACACCAAGAATATAGCCAATTAGCCAAAGAACAATACCCCAGCCTATTGAGTCTTTTAATAATTGCTTATTCATTATATCTCTCCCTGATTATCTCTTCTAAAAGCCTCTTGCCTTCATCAGATCCAAACAGCGGAAGCTCCCAATTCTCGGTAATCTTGCCATCCTTTCTATAGACCAGGACTCCGCGCCTCTCCCACGCAGGAGTTTTCGCGAGATTTACTCCTCTGCGGAATGCCAGCTCATGAATCTCTCTCTCTTTCATGCCGCGAAGCTCGCTCATCGCCTGATCGCGGCTAATTCCGTCGCCGACAAGCATATAAAAGCCATATGAGAAGACATGATTTCGCCAGGCCTCATCCTGGCGCTCTTTGAGATATCCTGCGACTTCACACTTGCATACAGGGATAACTCTGGAGTCCATGGATACCGCACGTCCCAAGTCGAGAGACAGGACGCCGGATATGAAGCTGGCAATGATCGAATCTATCTTCTCGACTCGAGCCCCAAAGGGAGCATCCAGGAACAGCAGGTTCACTTCATCGGAGAATACAAACGCAAGTGCTGGAGAGAGGCCTGAGCTATCGAAAAGTCTGATGGCCGAACTCACAATTGACTTTGCGAAATCAATATCATAGGGCTTTTTGCGGTTTTCAAGCAATTTCCGAAATCCGCGACCATCTGTGCGCACGATCAAAGGCGGACGGCCCTTGATCTGGGAATAGATCTCCCAGCTATCCGTCTTTCCTCTCGAGCCCGGCATTTTTGGCAAGATGCCTCATGATTACAATATCGCCAACTGCAGTGATCCATCTATAAGGTACAACAATCCCCTTGCCCTTTTGATCGAAAAGCTCCCTATTGACGCTGCCTAAAGCGAGGCCGCTGATTATGCCATTCTCGGGATCGAGGACTGCATCATCCACCTTTCCTACAAAGATGCCCTTTTGTGTATATACCTCCAGGCCCAGGAGCGATGTGATATCTGCATGCATTTTGGTCCCATATTAAATCGGGTTTTAGATTTTAAGTTTGCGATGTTTGGAAAAGCATTATATGCATTTTCGTATTTGTAAGGAGGTGGTAGCTATAAGGGTGGTAGCTATAAGGGTGGTGGCTATAAGGGTGGTGGCTATAAGGGTAGTTGGCATCTCGGGAAGTCCCAGGAAGTTGGGCAATACGGAGTTCCTGCTGGATGAGGCGCTGAAAACGTCTGCCGAGAGAGGATTTCAGACAGAAAGGCTTCTCTGTTCTGAGCTGGAAATCGATTACTGCAGGGATTGCGGAGGATGCAGCATTGGTAAGCCTTGCCCGACAAAGGATGATATGCCTCGCGTTCTGGCAGCGCTGGAGAAGGCAGATGGGATCATTGTGTCCTCGCCTGTCTACTTCGGATCAGTCACTGCACAGCTTAAAGCCATATTTGACCGCACCATTCCCTTGAGACGGCAGGGATTCAAGCTCAAAGACAAAGTGGGCTGTGCCATAGCTGTTGGCGGCGCAAGGAATGGCGGCCAGGAGAAGACCATCGAGATAATTCATGCCTGGATGCATATCCACGGGATAATAGTTGTAGGTGATAACAGCCACTTTGGGGGCATTTCCGTGCGGCCTGCCTCCGAGGATAGGATCGGAAGAAATACCGTTGTGGCCAGCGCGAACAAGCTTTGCGATCTTCTGGAGCGAACGAAAAAGCAGGGAAGCTGCTGGAGCGGCGACTAAAATAAAAGATGAATAGATTTAATAGCGACTTTAGCCAAATATTATAATCCATGTCCGTTTTGGGATCAGAGCATGCGACTTATGGATTGTCCTTTCGGGCCAGGATGCTCATCCTTAAGATCGCTCCAGCGGTCATACTAATCTTCCTCGCTCCCCTTGTTGCCGAGTTCCTTCTCGGCAACCTCCCAATCACAATGCTCTCCTCGCTTATTGCTCTCGCACCGATGTACGGCGGCGGCGCCCTGCTAATCCGGGAGGTCGTCAGGCATTCGGGGCGGGGGTGGCCAAGCATAATCCTGCTGGCTCTTGCGTACGGCATTCTGGAAGAGGGCATAACGACTCAGTCGCTCTTCAATCCTAACTATCTCAATGCGCATCTTCTCGATTATGGCTTTGTGCCAGCTCTTGGGATCGCCGTTCCATGGACTTTATTCGTGCTTACACTACATACAGTGTGGAGCATCAGTGTGCCCATAGCTATTGTCGAGACCCTTTTCCTGGACCGCCGGGCTATCCCATGGCTTGGCCGCCTTGGACTTGCCCTCACTGGAATTCTATTTGCGGTAGGGATCATCGTCACAACATTAACTACCCTTAGCTTCAGCTATTATGTCTCCACTGCGTCACAGCTAGCGGGCGCTGTAGCAGTCATCATTATCCTGATCATCCTGGCATTTAGGCTCAGGCCAGCATCTCCGAAATTTGAACCTGAAAGCATGCATCATGCGCCAAATGTCTGGCTGGTAGGCGCTTTCTCCCTGGCTGCCGGCTCGATCTTCATGCTAGTACCTCATCCATCTGCCTGGTGGATACCGGTGATACTCTATCTTGTCCTATATATTGCAGTAATCATCGTTGTGGTTTCTTGGTCGAGACGATCCGGATGGGGTGACGAGCATCGACTGGCATTGGCCAGCGGGGCACTTCTTACATACGCATGGCATGCATTTCCGCAGCCGTCTCTTTTCCTTGATAACTCTACCATCGATCTCATCGGCAATACAATATTTGCCCTTGCGGCTATTGCCTTGATCGCTGTAGCGGCAAAGCGAGTGACTAGCAATGCTGCAGAGCCATCATCGACTGAATAAAGACGTCTTGGATCTCAAAGAAAGCTGAGTTATTAGAGCGCTAATCCCAAAACTACGGCTGCTGCCTCTTCGTCAAACATTAACGTTAGTTTCTTTGTGTCTTTGTGCCTTGGTGGTGAATTGAATCATTATATCACCACAAAACGCCCATGATTTGGGTATTAGAAATCATGCCCAAAGGATGAAAAACTTGG
>JBHGAU010000106.1:0-11319 GCA_041946675.1 Methanotrichaceae archaeon
GATTGTCCGATAATAGAACAAAACGGTACTTTGCAAAATCGATTTTCGAAGAGGGGTATAACAGAAATTTACACTGCTCTGCCTGTGGTGGCTTGCATGTATCAGGTTGTTGAAACACATAGCTTATGTAATGTGTTAAACTCCAGATTGAGAGTAGCGGCTTCGCTCTGCATCTTCCGCCATATTTTGGGTACGCCCCAAAATTATGCCCAGCAGTAGAAAGACAATCGGGGCCATGACACCATAGCCGATAATCCCGATATTCCTGATCTGCATATCAGCGAGTGGCACACCGATCAGCCCCGCAAGACTTAAGAACCCACTTATAATCATGAGAGTCCGCATAGTTGACTCCAGCCTGCCTGCTTTGAACACAGGCGCAGCAAAGAGCATTGAGAGGGCAAAGAACCAGTCCCATGCGAGTATGTCCAACGCATAAACCACAGATGGCCACTTGAAGGAAAGGAACAGAGGAACCCATGGCAGTCCGGTTGCTTCAACCTGATGGCCTACAGTCAGGATAACGAAGTGGACACTAGAAGTAATGCCCGCAAGAAAGATCATAAAGATGAGCGCCGTAAAACTGTATGCTTTGACTTCGGGAGGTGCGTAAGCGTGGACTGCTATCATTGTCACAACCATCAACGGCGCCATGATGATGGTAAGCAATTCCATAATCGAGAAGTATGGATCACCGATTTGATCCTGAGGCGACTCAAGGGAGAGAAATCCAAGAGCCGTTGTAACCGCATATATCAACCCAAGGAAAAATACAGCCCAAGCTGCAACTCTTCCGATTGTGCGATACTGTGATGTGAAGCCTTCGTAAGACATTGTGCTGCAGCAGAGAAAAGGCAGCGTTTTCAATACTGCCTTGCCATATAAGTTCTCTTCGCAGTCTTCGTGCCGCAGACAGCGCAAGGAGCTTCTGGGAATGTTTGATACTGAGGCTCTCCAAGCATATTTGCTTCTACCTGATCCTCAAGCTGATGGCCGCAGTCCTCAGAGCCGCACCAGGGCACAATGGCAACGCCCTGTTGTGTTTGTGCCTTCGCCTCATCGATAGTTGCGGCCTCACGGACCTTGCTCTTCATGAACTGCTCTGCCTTGCCGTAAAGCGCGGTCTGAAGCTCATTCGCCTCGCTGGCAACCGCTGAGAGCAGATCATCCATTGGTATGGCCTTCTTAACGCCATCGCGGCGGGCCAGAGTCACCACGCCTTTCTGAATGTCCCTCGGTCCGACTTCAATGCGGATGGGCACTCCTCTTAATT
Organism: Methanotrichaceae archaeon; assembly: GCA_041946675.1. Lineage (GTDB taxonomy): Archaea > Halobacteriota > Methanosarcinia > Methanotrichales > Methanotrichaceae > CAWBKV01. Next base: position 1,274 of record JBHGAU010000106.1, read on the forward strand.
CCCACTTATAGAACTTGGCACCCGGCCGCTCATCGGTCGTATCGAGCTTGGCTCTGACACATGCCTCTGTTAGGGCTTGCCTCAGATTCTCGGCAGTCTCCAGCACCTTCTCCTTATCGCCCAACAGTATTGGAACTATGACCACCTGAACGGGCGCAACCTCCCATGGCAGCACTAAGCCTTTATCATCGCCATGAACTGATATTAGTGCGGCAATACAGCGCTCGGATATGCCGTAGCAGGTCTGATTGATGAGCTTCTGCTCTCCATTCTCTGCCTCGTAGGTGATATCATAGGTCTTGGCAAAGGTTGAGCCGAGGTGGTGTGCAGTTCCTACCTGTAATGTTTTCCCATCCGGCATCACAACATCTATGGCAGTCGTATAATCCGCGCCGGGGAACTTATCCCAGTTAGGCCTGCGGCTGACCAAGAACGGTATTGCAAGGCGGTTGTAGAACTTGGAATATCTCTGTATCGCGACTTCAACCTGCTCAGCTGCCTCATCCCAGGTGGCGTGCGCCGTATGCGCCTCTTTGAAAGATGAGATCTCTCTATCTCGGATAAGCGGCCTCGTGTGCTTGGTCTCATATCTGAAAGTGTTGACGATCTGATAGATCTTTAGCGGCAGATCTGCATGAGACCTTATCCACAATTTAAACATGGGATATATCGCCGTCTCGCTCGTGGGCCGGAGAGCCAGATTCACATCCAGTGGAGAGGTTCCACCGCGCGTAACCCAATAGACCTCGTCCTCAAAGCCCTTTATGTGCTGGGCCTCCTTCATGAACTCATTCTCAGGGATCAGGAGTGGGAACTCAGCCTCCTCATGATCCACATCCAGAAGCTGACGAATTATCCCATAAACGCGCTTTCTTATGCCATAGCCGAAAGGGAACCAGACAGACATTCCCTTCACGGGATAGCGGTTATCGATGATCTCTCCAACCATCAGAAGCTCGTGATACCATTCGCTGAAATCCCTCTTGGGAGGAAGCTTCTTGCTCTCAGCTTTAGATTCCGCAGCTTTGGAATCAGTTGCTTTGGAAATTGTCTTGGTGTCGGTCATTTAACCACTGATATGATGATGGGTGTTATGAATGTCTCGATGGCCGCAGCCAGAAGCAGCAGTGGCGCCACCCACCTTACCAGAAAATGAATTGCAATTCTTATCTCCTGGCTCAGGTTGGCCTTCTCACCGAAAAACATCAGCGCGAGAAGATACCCAAGCCTGAAGCCTATGCCTATGCTCATAAGCACTGTAGGAAGCTCGATTACACCGTGGGGAACAACACCTGCCAGGAAGTAGAGAATGCCCTCATTCTGGAGCACGTTATAGAGCACAACGCCTAAGAGGAAGCCGTTGGATGTATCGACTATCAGAGGTACTATGGCCATTCCGAGGCCAAGAAGTACGGACATGACGCATGAAAGAAGGTTCTTTAGGAATATTACTACCATTAAGAGGGGTAACGGGAGCTGCGTGATCCACTTCAGCATCTCGAACTCCTTCAGCATGCTTGCTGCAAGATCGGAGTTATACTGCGCAGCATAGTAACCCATTACAACTGTAACTGCAAAGATAAGTACAGATATTCCTATGAAGACGCGAATCGATCTCAAATACGCTATATCATCCTTGAAAGTCAATCGAATTTCTCCAGTCTAATCTATCCTGCCCTGGCATTTATATAAGTATGGCGCGGTTTCGTGCCAGGGATAAAAATATATAAAACATGGTCTCCCCCAGTATGCAGACTGCGATTGGTATGCTGGCCTCGTGTCCAAAGAGCGTGATTGATATGGCAGCAGCCAGACCGAGATTTTTGTAGGAGCTGAAAAGAGTATACGATATGCCTTTCGAGTAATCGACTCCTTTGAACCTTGCCAGGAGATATATGATGGTACCTATGAGAAATGTTCTTGCAAACGCGATCACAGCCATTGGCTGCATATATTCGAATATATCAGCCATGTTCAGGCCTATAACGGTATAATTGATAAGAAAAAATCCTGCATTTATGGGCAGCACTGGATCGAGCTTAAGCTGCTTGATATGCCTCAACCTGGATATGAATATAGGTAGAAGTATCGTCAGCAGGGTTATCTCAAACACATATCGCAGGTCAACCCCGCTTTTGCTCGCAAAAACAAAGATAAGCCCTGGAATCAGGATGATACTGGCAATATAGCATAACACTTCGCCATATAGTGAAAGCTTCAAATCTCCCCCCAAAAGCCTTGTGAGCGGCATAACAGCTATTGCGGGTGGAACTGCAGCCATGACAACGAGGCCGAAGCGCAGTTTTTCATCAGGAAGTGCATATGATAGAAGCAATATCAGACCTGACAGAAGAACATAGTTCATCGCAAAGCAGTATAGAGCACCGCGCAGATCGCCTCTAGTTCTGAAATCAATCTCAGTAAGAGAGAATGTCATCATCACAATGAGTGCAGGCGTAACCAAGGGCTCAGTATATTTGGCAGCTCCGGGCAGAATAAATCCGAGAATTATGGATACGGCAAAGATAAGTGAGGTATCCTTTAGCAGCTTAAGATATGCTTTCACGAACACCCTCGGTTTTATCCGCTCTATGGCTATATTGCTCCTGCCAGATAATATAGCCCAAAGAGCATGAGGAAGCCGCCGCAGATCGCCAGAATCCTCTGGTAGATGGTATCAGATAGGATCGCTCTGCCTTTGCCGAGGCTGACTGAGACGAAAGTGTACCATCCGAAGTCCGCACTCCAGTGGCCGACCATAAAAAGGCAGGCTATGATAAGGCCACTTCTGAGGCCATTTATCACAAAGGCGCTTCCAATGCTTAACCACCATATCCAGAAGTATGGATTTGCAGCGCTCGTAAGTATCCCTGCAACATAAGGGCTGCTGATTTTGTCCTCAGTTGTAACGGCCATTATTGCTGTTCTGCTGCCCTTTACAGTCAGCAACCCAAAGGCAATCAAAGCTATGCCTCCGGCGAGGGCGATGAAGCGTGAGTATTGTTGAGCAGCAGTTGCGAGCCCCAGGATGATCAGCAGAAAGATCAGCAGTTCAGTCAAAGCATGTCCCATAAATATCTTGGGGCCCGCTATCCAGCCTGTCTTAAGTGAGGAATCAATAGTTGCAACAAGCGTAGGTCCGGGAGCAAGGGCTCCTGTAAGGCCAATAATGAACGATGTGATAAGAAGCTCGATTATTTCGTACATTTTTAAATCCGGAAGTGGACAGGTCGGGATTTGAACCCGAGGCCTCTACCATGCCAAGGTAGCGATCTTCCAGCTGCTGGCTTGCTTCAGGGTGCTTGAAAAACGAGCCTCTACACCACTACGATGAATTGTATTATAGGAACAGAACGGAATTATCCTGCCATCAGGCGTAGCATAATGAACGCCGCATCGCTGCAGCCTTTCCAGATCCATATTGTAAGCATCCTGGAAGTGCATTGCCCCGAGGAAGAGAGTTTTGTTGTGAAACTCGATCAAAGATTCCCGTGTGCCTGTCACAAAGACGCTTAACAACATTTTGGTTATATTCAGATCCGTTGGAACTTTTGCCTCGTCCACAAACCTTGGCAGATCTTTAAGGATCATGCCTTTCATCTTAAGCTTGCTCAGGCTCGATCCGCTGGACCCGCTGAAACCATTAACCTCTCTTCGTATTTTTTCGAGAAGTCCTTCTACATCAAGGAAACGGGTTATTGGAATTAGCTTTCCGTTAAATCTGTATACATATGTCGCAGCACCGCAGCAGGGATGCACTGTAAATGTTGGCTGCGGCCAGCCGGTCTCTGCTGCTATAAGCTGTGATATGGGAGCGACGAAGGGCACGGGATAGAAATCATCTCTGGTGATCTCGTTATCTGTTTGATCCTCCAGAAGCTTTAGGAAGTCAGGTATTGTTATTCTCTTGGATACTCTTTCCTGCTGATCTACTCTTCCCGTGAATGAGACCGGCTGGAAATTTATGCCTTTGACTATTTCCAGCTTGCCTGATGCAAACCTGACGATATCCCCTATTTGATCATCATTAACTCCCTTTGCCAATGTTGGAACCAGAACTACGCTGCTCTGTCCTGCCACTTTTAGATTCTCGATAGCCTTTTGCTTTATATGGAGGAGATCACGGCCCCGTACAGTTTTATAGGGCTCGGGCGTCACTCCATCGAACTGCAGGTAAACTGTGTTCAGCCCATTTTGCACTAGACATCTGCAATACTCGATGCTTGATGCGAGACGTAAGCCATTGGTGGCTATCTGAACCTGGGCGAAACCAGTCGTCCTGGCCATATTTAGAATTTCAGGCAGGTCATCTCGTATAGTCGGCTCGCCTCCCGAAAACTGGATTGCAGGACAAGGTGCAGGCTTCTCCGAACGGAGATTGAGCATCATGTATCGGATCTGCTCTAAAGTAGGCTCATAGGTCCGTACTCCTGCATTGGCAAAGCAAACGGGACACGCCAAATTACATCTATTGGTTATATCGATATTTCCTAAAAGCGTGCTGGTCTTATGGTTCTTGCAGATGCCGCAGTCATAAGGACAGCCTTTCACCGTGGAATCGCTCGAATTATCGATGCCCGATCCATCAAACCAATAGCTTCTAAACCTTCTGTAAAGGACCTCATCAGACCAATAGATGTCCTTGAACTCGCCATGCTCCGGGCATCTCTTCCACATGAAAACTTTTCCATCCTCCCGGAATATGAAGGCAGGTATGACCTTGAAGCAGACTGGACAAATAGATGAAACCGTTTTATCAATGGCTGTTATCGGCATAATAACATAAATGTCATTCGACGGAAACACATATAAAGATTATGCCCCAAGTTACTTTTTAAGGCCGAACGAATCAGAATAAATTATTTTTAGATGTATGGCGCTTGCCCTAGTCGACAGGAGTTCATATTGCCCTCAATGAAATCTTCAAACAGTCCAGGCCAACATTAACGAAGTTTTCTAGAGGCTAGCTTAAATAGGAGCTATCAAAGCAAACCTCCAGAGAACGATGATATGACAGCAGATGATTGAACCCTAATTAAAAATGCAAAAGGTTATACTGTTATACTTCTAAATTTATAGAAAACAAAAGGAGATGAATAGATATGGCGTTCGAAGATATAACAGGGACAGCTCCTGAATCCGCAAAGGCACGCGCTGATGAAGAGAAGAGGATGGCTGATGCAAAGGCCAAAGCGATGAAGGAGAAAGCAAAGGCAGAGAAGAAGATAGCCGATACAAGGGCTGATGCCGAGAAGAAGATCACTCACGCAAAGGCTGACGAAAAGAAAGCTACTGCTGAAGCCAGGGAGAAGATATCGGAGGCAAGGGAGGAAATGCCAAGATATTAAATAATATAGATAGCAAAAGGAGTGAATTTGAGATGATAAAGGAAGATCTGGAGAAGGCAAAGGCTGAAGCTGAGAAGAAGATGGCGGATGTTAAGGCTGATATAAAGAAAACATCAGCGGATATAAAATCTGATATGAGGTCTGGCCCAGAGAAGGCGAGGGCTGAAGCAGAGCGAGAGAGCGCTCACGCGAAGGCCGAAGCTGAGAAGGCCAAGGCTGATGCTGAGAAGGCAAGACGGGCGTATTGAATAGGCAGCCCAATTAGAGCCAACTAAATGGATGCCAGAGGTTCTTCGCCTCTGGAATTCTCATCCATCCTAAGAGCTATACTCCGAGGTCAAGCATCTGCCAAATCTTTTTCATATCCAGGTTGGCCGAAGCGGCATTCGCCAGCTCATTAAAGCCTTTATTTCGAGGAACGATATCAATGTCTCTGATGAGGTTTCTTCGGCTGTAGAGATAATCCAAAAACGCATTCCTGAAGTTCTCATTATCAAAGATCCCATGCAGGTATGTTCCGATCACAAGGCCGTTTCCTGCTACAGCGCCATCATCTCCAAAGGCAGTTTCATTGGAATGCTCCGTCACACCCATATGGATTTCATACCCCGAAATCTCCTGACCCTTAATCGCATTTAGAATCGGTCCACCACCTGTGACCTTCTTCTTGACCTGAACGGTCTTCTTTTCATAAAGATCAAAGCGAGTGATTGCATTCAAAAGGCCCAGCCCGGTGATGGTACCGTTTGTATTCTCTATACCCGAGTCAACGATCTCTTTCCCCAGAATCTGATAGCCTCCGCAGATACCAAGAATTGGTGTATCTTTCAGCGCTAAAATCTGCCTGTCAATGCCTGCATTCTTCATATCCTCCAGGTCGGAAACCGTATTCTTCGTGCCGGGGATTATGATAGCATCCGGCTTTCCGAGCTGTTCTCCCAGGCCGACGTATCTCACATGTGCGTGAGGTTCCAGAGGCTCGAAATCTGTGAAGTTCGATATCCTGGGAAGTTTTATGACTGCAATCTCTACGGCATCTTTTATATATTTGCCTTTATGCTTCTTATCCCCGAGGGAGACCGAATCTTCCGAAGGAATAGCCAGATCCAGATAAGGCAGAACGCCTAAGACTGGAACGCCCGTCATCTCCTCAAGCGATTTAAGTCCAGATCCCAGAATAGCTGGATCTCCGCGGAATTTGTTTATTACCAGGCCCTTCACAAGCGGCCTGATATCCTCAGGCATTAGCTGGACTGTTCCAAAGAGGCTTGCGAAGACTCCGCCGCGTTCTATGTCGCCTACAAGAATTATGGGTGCTGATAGACGCCTGGCGATGTAGATGTTTGCAATATCTCTATCGTAGAGGTTTATCTCAGCAGCACCGCCGGCGCCCTCTACGATGATATAATCATAATCCTTCTCGAGCTCACGGATAGATCTATCCACGATCTCTTTCAAACTATCAATAGATCGGTAGTACTCCTCGGCAGATTTATCGGCTACCGGCCGCCCTAGAACTATAACCTGAGATGTTCTGTCGCCCTTGGGTTTAAGGAGAATTGGGTTCATGAACTCTGTGGGTTCGATCCTTGCTGCCCATGCCTGCACTGCCTGAGCGATACCTATCTCGCTGCCGTTTGCAGTTACCCAGGAGTTCAGGCTCATGTTCTGTGACTTGAATGGGGCGACTTTGTAGCCGCGGTTGGATAGCAATCGGCATAAAGCAGCTACAAGCGTGCTCTTGCCGGAGTGTGAGGTAGTGCCGAGGACTACGATGAACTTGGCCATGCCTGACCTGGAGCGCAATTCAAGTTTATTTGCCTTTTGGAAGGTGAGTTTTGGTTAATTCTTTTATGAGCATAATACTCATAATTTCAGGCGTCTCACAAATTTGGGGCAGCCGAAAGGTATAAATTTAGGTCACCCTTAAATTAGTTGGATGCCCAAAGAACAGGTTGAAGAGTATATAGAGGCGATCTTCGACATTGCCGGAAATGATGGCACAGCCAAGACCGTTGAAGTGGCAAAAAGGCTTAACAACGCCCCAGCAAGTGTTACAGAGGTATTCCAGAGCCTAGCCCAGAGCGGCCTTGTACAATACGAGCCATATAAGGGCGTCTCTCTAACCGGGAAAGGAGTCGATGCTGCCATGAAGATAAAAAGGAAGCACAGACTCCTTGAAGTATTCTTAACCGAGATTCTAAACGTAGATCCAAAGAAGGTGCACGACGAAGCATGCCGTATGGAACACTGCATCTCCGACGAGATCTGCGATGCCATCTGCAAGATGCTTGATGCCCCGGCAAGATGCCCCAGTGGAAAGCCGATTTATCTCTGTGAAAAGGGAATAGCGACTTGTAACGAGTGCAACGAGGCAGCAGAAAAAGATAAGCTGATCCATAGAACGGTTCTGCCCATAACCGATTTGAAGCCCTGTCAGAAAGGAACCATAGCTTTTCTTAGAGGAGGCCGAAAGGCAATCCAGAGGCTTTCTGACCTCGGCCTTACGCCTGGATCGGAGGTTACTCTCTTGAGAAAGACACCTCTGGGCGGACCCATTGAGCTGTCCGTGAGGAGAACATCATTAGCTGTAGGACATGACATCGCTGACAACATCTTTGTCGAGGCCGCATGAAAGACCGGGATATGCCACTTTGCACGAGCTGCACGCCTTCTAAGAGCTCGAAGAAAGATGCAGACCTTACTGTCGCATTGGCCGGCAACGCAAATGTGGGAAAAAGTGCTGTATTCAACCAGCTGACAGGAGTGGACCAGATCATTGGCAACTGGCCGGGAAAGACTGTCGAGCGGGCAGAAGGGGTATTGCATTATAAAGGACAGAGGATCAAGATCATAGACCTTCCGGGAATCTACTCCTTCTCGACCTATTCGATGGAAGAGCTCGTCTCAAGAGATTATATCGCCCTGGAGAAACCGGATATAGTGATCAACGTCGTGGATGCAACGGCTCTTGAGAGAAACCTATTCTTTACAATCCAGCTTATTGAGCTGGATGCGCCCGTAATAATTGCGCTAAACCAGATAGATCTCATGGAGAAGAAGGGGATCTCCATAGACTACGAGAAGCTGGGAGAGCTCTTGGGAGTCTCGGTTATCCCCATAGTTGCAATAAAGGGAAAAGGGATCTCTGAGCTGACTGAGCAGATAGTGAAGCTGGCGGATAATAGAAGAGCCCCTCCAGAGATCAAGTATGGAAGGGAAGTAGAGCAGAGGATAGAGAAGCTCTCAGTTCTGCTCCAAAAAGTCGGGACTAATTATCCTTCCAGGTGGCTGGCCATAAAGCTACTGGAGAGGGATGAGGAGATCACTGGACTCATCGAGAGGCTTGATAGCAGCATCGTCCGGGCTGCGAATAAGCTCGCAGAGGAGATTGAGAAGATCCATGGAGAGCCCAGCAGCGTGGTCATAAGTGCTGAGAGATACAAAATTGCTGATGAGATAGCCAGAAAAGTGCAGAAGATCCGCACTGAGGAAGAAACGCTCACCGATAAGCTCGATAGAATTGCCCTTCATCCAATACTCGGATATCTGGCTATAGTGGGTGTTATAGGCGGCCTTCTTGTATGGACATTCGTTCTGGGGGCCTGGATCTCTGGAATTTTATCGGATGCATTGAGCTCTATAGAGCAGTTCGAACCGGTTGTCTCAGGTCCGCTTGGAGAGATTATCTGGAATGGCGCATTCACGGGTTTTGTGGCAGGAATAACCCTGGTTATCCCCTATGTGCTGCCATTCTACATCATACTGGCAGCGATCGAGGACTCCGGGTACCTGACAAGGATATCTCTAATGCTCGATCGAGGGATGCATAAACTGGGGCTTCATGGAAAAGCTATAATCCCCATGATCCTTGGATATGGCTGCAATGTGCCGGCCTGCTACTCCTGCAGGATAATGGAAACTCCCAAGCAGAAGTTTGTGGCAGCATTTCTGGTCACCCTGGTGCCATGCACTGCCAGAACTGTTATAATCCTGGGACTCGTAGCGGCCAACGTCAGCATCTGGTATGCTCTTGCGCTCTACGCATTCGACATAGTCCTCATCATTCTCTTGGGAAGAATTGCTTTCAGGGTCGTGCCGGGAGAATCGGTTGGGCTCATAATGGAGATGCCCAATTATCATATACCATCTGCAAAGGTTGTGCTGAAGCAGACATGGGCCCGAACAAAATCGCTCATATGGATAGTCTTCCCTGCATACATCATCGGCAGTGCAGTTCTTCAAGCCGTTTATGCCGCCGGATGGCTGGACCCAGTTAACAATGTTCTAAGCCCAATTACGACGGTATGGCTGGGTTTGCCAGCAGCTGCAGGCATCCTGCTTATCTTCGGAATAGTGAGAAAAGAGCTGACTATATTGATGCTGGCAGTAATATTCCAGACCGCCGACTTCGCATCTATCATGACCCCTGTACAGCTGATAGTTCTCGCGCTTGTATCTATGATATACATTCCCTGCCTGGCAATGATCCTGTGCCTGGCTAGAGAGTTCGGCTGGAAGAAGGCTTCAGCCATCACTGCCTTTGAAGTTGTTTTTGCCATATCCCTGGGAGGGATTGCATTCCGCTTGTTGAGCCTGGTGATGTAGCTCCCCTATTTTGGCATCTGTGACTACTCCGCTCACTGAAGTGAGGGGCATCTAGCTTCATGCAGAGATTGTAGTCCCAATCTCAGAATA
>JBHGAU010000011.1:0-56680 GCA_041946675.1 Methanotrichaceae archaeon
TTCTAACTGCATCACAAGATTCAGGAACCAGGTCAATAGCTCCTTTAATCCCGTCTCTTAATCGATAAGATAATCTTGCAGTAATCCTGTTGATATCATTGCTCTGTATCCCTTCCATTGTTTTCTGTCACTGGCGGTCTAAAAGTGCTCAATTTCGGCGGGATAAAAATGTCCACCTCTACAGCTTTTGGTTTTGAAACCAAAGGCTGTGTTGATGCTGAAATTGGAGGACTTTCTCATGCTGAGAGAACTGCACAATCAGGGAATGAGCATCAGTGAGATCGCCAAAAAGACAGGGTATAACAGGAGGACGGTACGCAAATATGTAAACCTGAAGGTTCCTCCTGTTGCCAGAAATAGATCTCCCAAAGCAAGTAAGTTGGATGATTATAAGGAGTATATTATCCAACGCATGAACAGCTATCCTTTAACCGCTTCCAGAATCTATCATGAGATTCAGGAGAGAGGTTTTACCGGGAAATATACAATTGTCAAAGACTTCGTTCGAAAGATCCGTCCCAAAACAGGCATCTGTGCCATATATCGTTATGAAACCGAATCAGGTAAACAGGCTCAGGTAGATTGGGGCGAATGTGGATATATCGAGATTGATGGAAAGATCCGAAAGCTCTTCTGTTTCACAATGGTTCTTGGGTATTCGCGTATGAGATATGCGGAGTTTACTTTATCGATAGATGCCACAACCCTGGTTCAATGTCACTTGAATGCCTTCAACTACTTTGGGGGTTATCCTGAGGAGATTCTTTATGATAACATGAAGCAAGTGGTTTTGAAAAGAGCTTCGAAATCTACTGATTCTGAATGGAATTCTGTGTTTGAGCAGTTCTTCAGGCATTTTGGTTTCATACCCAGACTCTGCAGACCTTACCGTCCTCAGACCAAAGGTAAGATAGAAAGCACAGTAGGATTCGTCAAACGCGACTTTTTCCTTGGCGGTTCGTTCAGCTCTTTCTCGGACATCAATAATCAGCTTCAGATATGGCTCAAGCGTGTCAACGCCTTGAGTAATGGAACAACTCATGAAGTTCCATTTGAGGGGCTAAAGCTTGAAGGATTGAGTCCTATAGATGGTGTTCCTGCATATGTTATCAATAGAGAATGCACCAGAAAAATCGCTAGAGATGCATACCTTTCATACAACGGCAACCGTTATTCGGTGCCTTATCGATTTGCAGGAAGAGTTGCCAAGCTTCAGATCGGGAATAATCGCATCAGGATCTTTGTCGGTTCAGAGTTAGCCTGTGAACATGAGATTCTAACCGGTAGTGGCAGGATATGCCGAGAGAAAGAGCATTTCCAGGGTCTTCTATCGGAGGTTCTGAAAGAGAACAAGTCCAGGATGAATCAGAATCAACATTCTTCTATCCTCAGATTAGGCGAGGCAATAGTCGAGACTAGGCCGCTCTCAGTTTATGATAAGTTCAGCGAGGGATGTGGAGATGAGTAATCTCGCTTATGAGCGGCTTCATCAAAACCTTCAAGTGATGAAATTAGCTACCATCGACTCCATCCTTGATAACTTCCTTGAGATTGCAGCTAAAGAAGGCAAATCTACTATCGAGATCTTAGATTATCTGATCGACCAGGAGATGAAGAGCAAAGAAGCTAAATCGCTGGCGAGGAGAACCAAATTGGCAGGGTTCCCTTATCAAAAAGGGCTTGATGACTTTGACTTCAAGTTTCAGCCATCTCTGGATAAATCGGTGATCAGAGAGTTGACTGGTCTCAGGTTCATCAGAAATTCTGAAAATGTAGTTTTTCTTGGACCGCCAGGTGTGGGTAAGACGCATCTTGCTATCTCTTTGGGATTGGAGGCGGTTAGATCGGGATTCAGAGTTCATTTCACGAATGCTGCCACTCTGATGGAAAGGTTAGTTAATGCCGATAAGCAGGACAGACTTGAAGAAAAGATAAAAGGGCTTTCAAAGTTCCAGCTCTTGATCGTAGATGAGATCGGATATCTGCCTTTTACATCTGACGGCGCTCATGCATTTTTCCAATTGATCTCCAGATTTTATGAGGCCAGATCGATCATCTTTACTTCCAATAAGTCTTATGGCGAATGGGGCGAAATATTCAGCGATCATGTGATAGCTTCGGCTGTTCTTGATAGAATTTTGCATCACTGCACTACTATCAACATCAAGGGCGACAGCTATCGGCTTAAAGAGCGAAGAAAACAGGGCCTAATTCCTCAAACTCATTGAGGGTATGGTTTTGAGATCTAATTTAGGTGGAGGTAAGTACTTATAGACTTGAGCACTTTTATCCCGCCGAAATTGAGCATTTCTAGACCGCCATTGACAAGGATACAGGGCTTGGACAAATTACAGAATTATCGTTACACTACCTAATGCATGTTCTAATACGCAAACTAACTTGCATAATAATCTAATATCAGAATTTGCCTATTGGCGAAAGAAGAATCGTTCAAAGTATCACCCATCTTCATATACTTTTCTTAAGTGTATGATGACAGGGTAATATTTCCAGCTGCACAAAAGTTTATATATTTGTGACGAACCGTTACAAATAGACAGTTTGGATGAATCGATATCAGTGCGCTGATATCATAAACAAGTGAGGCATAGGCAAAACAGCTGGCTTTTAACCCAGCTCCCCTTTTACAGGGACCTATTCCACAAGGGTTTAGGCTATTTTACCTATGCCTCAAACAATATAATGCATTCTAAACTATTTATAATTTATGGGAGATAGTGTCTTGAAGGATTGCTGCATAACCGTTGATCTACGGAGGGATAAGTAACGATAGTAAGAATCAATGATCCAATCTCCTTCAACCAAACAGCATGCGTTTTCCAGAGCCTTCCTCCGGAAACACTCATATGCCTCAGGACAAGGGCACATATGTGGAAAATGAAAAACGAGATTTATCGACATTATGAACCTTGTTTTTCATGGGAGAGGGTTGGTAGCCCGCCCGGCACTCTCGGGCGCTAGGAGAACCCTTAGTTTTAGCCCTAGATGTTAAGAATTAATACCGCTAAAAAAACTTCATTACCGCCTCAGCAATCACCTTATACCCCTCCTCATTCGGATGATCCAGCCCCTCAAGTATAAACGACTCTAGAGGCGTCCCCTGGCTTACGCGCTCCATCCAGGCAGAGTAAACATCGACGAACCCCACATCCTCTTCTCTGGCAACCTCCCTTATGGCATCGTAATACTTCAGCACCGCCTTGTCGAACCCGGGAGTCTCAAGCGGCTGAGACGACAGCAGCAGTATCTCGCTCCCAGGGCCTGCTCTGATGCGCATTATTATCTGCCTCAGGTTTCCCTTGAACTCCTCCAAACTAATGCCTAGGGCTGCGTCGTTTATGCCGAAGTTTACAGTCACAAGATCAGGCTCGTAGGCGAGCACATCCCAGTCGAGCCTGGCCAGGCCATCGAGGGTCGTGTTCCCAGAATCACCTGCGTTGACCAGCTTGATTCCGGCATCCGGATATTTCTTCTGAAGCATCTCCTTCCAAAAGACTGTGAAGCCGCGGCGAACGGCGAATCCTGCAGTGATCGAATCGCCGAAGGCGACTATTGTGACATTGCAGCCGCCCTTGAGGTCGGATACCGTTCGCCTAGTAAACTTAGTTTGATCTATTTGATCTTCTCTGACAAGATCTTCCATAAGATATTATTGGGCCAGGAGGTTCTTGGAGCTTGCGGCCATAACATTTGTTTTCATAATAGCCGCCTTCATATCTCTGACAAGCTTCTCAAGCATCTCGATCTCACCCTTAGCGATCAGATCAACGCAGACAGAGCCTACGATTGCTGCATCGGCCCCTGCACTGATGACCTCCGCCGCCTGCTCAGGCGTGGATATTCCGAAGCCCACTGCCTTTGGCACATCTTTATACGCGTCCTGCGCGCGCTTTATCAACCGTTTTGTATCTGCAAGGATATCGCTTCTGGCTCCAGTGACTCCTGTCCTGGAAACGAGATAGAGGAAGCCTGATGTGCAGCGGGAAAGCATCTCCAGCCTCTTCTGTGGTGTATTCGGCGCCACCAGGAAGATCAAGTCAACGCCATGCTTTTTGCACTCGTGCATCAGAGGCCCTGCCTCCTCAGGCGGAAGATCGGGAACTATCATGCCGGAAATGCCGCTTTTGGCGCAGTCTGCAGCGAACCTATCCAGGCCGCGGGCATAGACCATGTTGTAATAGCCCATGAAGATCTTAGGAATATTTACATCAGCCCTGGCAGCAGTCTCGAAGTAAACATCTGTATTCATCCCGGCTTCAATTGCCCTCTGGGCCGCTGCCTGTATTGTGGGTCCATCGGCAATAGGATCAGAATGCGGCAGGCCAAGCTCTATTATATCGGCTCCAGCATTAGCAAGTCTTCTCACAAGCTCGGGCGTAGCCTCCGGGCTCGGATCTCCTGCGCATATGTAGACAATCAGCAGGGGCCTATTCGAAAACGCCTCAGAGATTCTCATAGTCCATCACCGTCGTCAGATCTTTATCGCCTCTGCCTGAGATGTTTATCACCACTATCTCGCCCAGATCATCAGGCTCGTTCAGGACATTGCCAACTGCATGGGCCGATTCGAGAGCCGGTATTATTCCTTCGAGCTTTGACAGTGCCTTGAAACCTTTTATCGCTGTTTTATCATCCGCCATCTTCGGGGTTACGCGGCCCTTCTCTGTGAGATAGGCAAGCTCTGGGCCGACGCCCGGATAATCAAGGCCTGCAGCGACCGAATAAGACTCGAGTATCTGGCCGTATGGATCCTGCAGGATTTTGGTCAGAGCACCATGGAGTATGCCGTCGGTTCCACATTCGAGAGAGGCACCATTATCAGCGACTTTGCTTCCAAGAGCTATACCTCGCCCGCCAGCTTCGACTGCAACGAGCTTCACATCATCTTTCAGGAAGGAAGCAAAAATTCCCATCGCGTTGCTGCCTCCGCCGACGCAGGCAACTATTGAATCAGGCAGCCTGCCCTCCTGCTGAAGAATCTGCTCTCGTGCTTCTTTTCCTATTATGCTCTGAAAATCTCTGACCATTGACGGGAAAGGATGCGGGCCTGCTGCTGTGCCTAATAAATAGTGAGTGTTCTCAAAGCTCGCTGCCCAATCCCTCATGGCCTCATTTATGGCATCCTTGAGAGTCCTTGAGCCCGACTTGACAGGAATAACCTCTGCTCCCAGAAGCTCCATCCTGTAAACGTTCATCCTCTGGCGCTCGATATCCACCTCGCCCATGTACACCTGTGTCTCGAAGCCGAGGTTAGCGCCCACGATGGCAGTGGCCACGCCATGCTGTCCGGCACCAGTCTCTGCGATGAGCCGGGTCTTTCCCATATGCTTCGCTACCAGCGCCTGGCCCAATGTGTTGTTGAGCTTATGAGCGCCGCCGTGGACAAGATCTTCCCTTTTCAGGTAGACCTTCAGCCCCAATTCATGGCTCAAGTTTTGCGCGAAATAAAGGGGTGTCGGCCTGCCCGCGAAGTTCTCCAAGAGCCCGTTTAGCTCTCGCCTGAACTCCTGGCTTATGCTCAAACGCTCGTATTCACAAGCCAGATCGGATAGCGGCTTAACAAGCGTTTCAGGAACAAAGCAGCCGCCATATCTCCCAAACTTCGTCGACTTATATTTGGGATCATCGGATGGAATTATCAAGGGATCTACGACCTGAAGTGACAAGGGATCACCATCATCAATGTATTAATTCTTACCATGATGTATAGAAAGATACATTGTATATAGCTTTATCGCCCTGCCAGATCCTCCGGCACCTCACCGGTCAGGCTCTCTATCCTCTGCTCAGCAATATCGAGCTTTGAATTACATAGCCGGACAAGCTTTACGCCCTTCTCGAAGAGCTCAAGGCTCTCCTCCAATGAAAGTCTTCCATCCTCAATATCCGCCACAATTTGCTCAAGATCATTCAGAGCTTCTTCCAGGTTCAGATCATCCTTTGAGGCAATTTGACCCACATGACCCATATGACCCATTTGGTCCATTTGAATCCCCCTCATCCTTTTCGAGCACCCTGCACACCAGCCTTCCCTCAGACAGGATAACCTCAATCAGATCACCGTGAGCAACATCCTCTGCTTTGAGGATCAGTTTGCCCTTCTCGGACCTCGCAAGCGCATAGCCTCGGGATAGCGTTGCCAGAGGACTGACAGCCGACAGGCGGCCTTCTGCCAGCTCCAGCCTCTTCCGGTGAAGCTCGATCATCGATGCTTCTGCCGAGAGGAGCCTTTCCTCCAGACGGTCAACGCTTCTTCGCTGCATGCTGATCGAGGAGTACATTCTTCTGGCGGATATGCTTCGATTAAGATAATCCAGCCGATCACGCTTGATCTCAAGGCACGACCATAGTGCCCTGGCCATACGCGTTCCAATATGGGCCAGAGCTATCTTGATCTCTGTTGTATCCGGCACCGCCATCTTCGCGGCAGCTGTCGGCGTTGCAGCCCTGACATCTGCGACAAAATCGGCTATCGTTATATCGGTCTCATGTCCTATTGCAGAAATGACCGGTGAGTCGCAATCAAATATGGCGCGGCAGACGATCTCTGAATTGAATGCCCAGAGATCCTCAGCAGAACCGCCGCCTCTGCACACTATTACTACATCTGCCCTGCCATGCAGCGACCGTATTGCAAGCGCTATGCTTTCCGGTGCGCCATCGCCCTGTACCTGTGCGGGCGAGAGCATGATCCTGGCAGGGTAAGGACCTATCGTCTTTATAACATCTCTAAGCGCCGCTCCATCAAGCGATGTTACAACGCCGATACATGAAGGATATCTGGGCAAGCTTCTCTTTCGATCCAGGGAAAAAAGACCCTCTGCCGCCAGCTTGTTCTTCAATGCATCGAACTCGATCTGCCTCAGTCCCAGTCCGGAGTCGAGCCTGATGCCGCGAGCGATCAGCTGAACCTGCCCTCGGGCCCTATAGACATCGATATCTCCGAATACAAGCACATTCAGGCCGTTCTTCAGCTCAAAGCCAATCCGGACATCCTGATTCCGGAAGAGCACACAGGATAGCTGAGATTCCCTATCCTTTATTGTGAAGTATCTATGGCCTGAGCGGTGGTTTGTGACATTGGACAGCTCTCCTCTCGCCCAGAGATCATGCAGCCTAATATCTGTCTCCAGGCGGTCCCTTATCCGCTCGTTCAGCTCTGTGACTGTGAAGACTCTGTTCAAGGCAATCCATTCTACAATCACAGTCTATTTAATGGCTTGCTGAGGAGGATGAAAATAATGAGAGCAGTTAATCCATAAAATATAAATCGCGAAGGGCTTTCCGCCAAAAGATAACCTACTAGGAAGCCATTCCAGCTTCATCTCTTCAGGTGCCTTCGTATAATATCTTGATCCTCCTGCATGAATAATTCGCCACCTGTTTTAGGATATTTCAGGCCTCTGATAACAGCCACCGGCGTCCCATCGCCTGCTTCGCCAATCAATAGGTTAGCCATCCCTGCAATTTCATCTACAATGGATTCCAAAGTTATCTCCAAAACTTTGCCGTGCATATCGGCTATACCTCGCCAGTCCCTCCAGGCACCTATCCCTGACCAGCCTATAGCAATACCCGTTACTCCACAACGGAATGGCCTGCTGGAAGTATCCGTAATGATTACAGCGCAATCTCTGCTTAGCCGGTTTCGTATACTTTCAGCGCTGGCAGTAGGATTTTCCGGAAGCAGCAGCATCCTGCCCTCCCCGACATTAGACCAATCTATGCCCGCATTGATACAGGTATGGCCAAATTTGGTTTTCATTAACAGAAAAGGTCGATCAAGTATTATATCCTCTGATTCGTCCAAGATTGCCTGAACAAACCTGGGATCCTTGCCTGATATCTGGGCTAGTTCTCTCGCTCTTGGACTGGGATTATAATCTTCGAGCCTCCTAAAGCGCCCTTCCGATTTGGCAACAACAGTGCTGGCGATGCAGAGTATATCGCCATCCTGCAGTTCGAAAAGAGATTCAATCAGTGAGGCAATGTCATCGCCCTTCCTGATCACAGGCAGACCTTTAACCAGGAAACCTTGTACTGAGGCAGATACATTTCTCTGGCCTGACTGAAGCACCTGGCTTGAAATCGTAAAAAGGCCTCCTTCACAGCTTAGCATATGCTGCAACGTCTCCAAGCTCCTCCTGTATCCTGAGAAGCTGGTTGTACTTAGAAGTCCTCTCGCTTCGAGCTGGCGCGCCAGTCTTTAGCAGTTCCGTGCCAAGCGCCACTGCAACATCGGCAAGCGCAGAGTCTTCGGTCTCAGCTGATCTGTGGCTCGCCATAATCTTGAATCCCGCCCTGAAAGCCATTCTGGCTGTATCGAACGCCTCTGAGACTGATCCTATCTGGTTGAGCTTGAGTAACAGGGCATTTGTTGCGCACATTTCTATGCCCTTCTTCAGCCTTTGAGGATTTGTAACATAGATATCGTCGCCCACAATTATTGCGTTTGGCAGCCTGGCAGTAAGCTTGGCGAAGGTCTCATAAGCTTCCTCCTCAAACGGATCTTCAAGAAGTATGATGGGATAAGTGGCCACTAAATCGGCATAGTAATCGACCATTTCATCTGGGGTAAGATGGCCGCCATCGATGGCATAGCCTCCGTCTACATAAAAGCTCGATGCAGCCGGATCAAGCCCAATCTTAATCTCGTCAGTATAACCACTGGCATCAATAGCACCTATTACTGCGTCTAGGGCGTCTCGTGTTTTCGAAAGCGGAGGCGCATAGCCACCCTCAAAGCCCACGTTAGTCGCACCAACTCCATATTTGCCCTGAAGTATTTTGCCCAGGGCATGATAGGTTTCCGCTGCCATTCTCAGGCCATCGCTGAAGCTTTTTGCGCCAACTGGCTCAATCATGAACTCCTGTATGGCAAGCTCATTTCCGGCATGCTTACCACCATTGAGGACATTGAAAGAGGGAACTGGTATTATGTAGGTGCTCACGCCTCCAAGATACCTATATAGCGGTATATTTAAAGAGGAAGCAGCGGCTTTGGCTACACCAAGGGATACCCCCAATATAGCATTAGCTCCAAGATTCGACTTATTTGGAGTGCCATCCAATTCAATCATCAGCTCATCGATTTCACGTTGGCTTACGACATCTCTTCCGGTTATCTTTGGCGCTATGACCTCATTGATGTTCTTGACTGCTTTTAGTACGCCCTTGCCATCGTATCTGTTCCCACCGTCGCGCAGTTCCAGAGCCTCATGAACGCCCGTGGAAGCACCGCTCGGAACTGCGGCTCTGCCGAATCCAAAATCTGTCCAAACATCGACCTCAATCGTTGGATTTCCTCGCGAATCCAGGATTTCCCTGGCGTGGATCTTCTCAATTTCTAAAGACATGTTTCAATTCACCCCAAAATATTTCGCGTTTATCAAAGCTAAAGCATTCTTGAAAGAAAAAAGCCGAATATAGCTTGGAATCCTAATCGGCGCCTTAATTCGAGCATCTGAATACAGGAGTCCTGCTGGCATCGTCCCTCCCTACCTTCTAACAGGTAGGGGTCATCAGCCCCACGGCAGTTCAGGCACCAAGCCTAGGCGGACCCCATCACCCAAAATCTGTGGTATGAATGATATTTTGCGTAATAAGGGTTTCTATAGCATAGTAGAGCAAAGGATTAATCATTACTAACATTTAATTGGGCCTATCAAAGGGGCTTTATGATGGATAGTACTAGAACAGCTTGCATTTTCTGTGATATTGTTGAAGGGAAGGCTCCCTGTTATAAGGTTTATGAAGATAATCTTTCTTTGGCAATACTTGATATCAATCCCTTCTCAAGAGGTCACTGTCTGGTCATCCCCAAGAGGCATGTTCCCTGGTGGCATGAGCTTACTGATGAAGAGAATGCCAGCCTGTTTAGAGTAGCTAAGATCGTAGCCGGAAAGATAATGAAAACTCTAGAACCCGATTTCATCTGCATGTATGCACGGGGCAGAAGGATACCACATACCCATATCTTCCTGGTGCCAACTTATAAAGGGGATCCTCTGGACAGATTCTTCAATGCTTTAGAAGGATTTCAGGAATCTCCAGTGGAACTAGCGGGTTTACGAGACAATCGGTCTATGAAAGAGGTTGCCGATCTAATAAAGAATGCTTGATATCAAAATGAAAGAAAAATGAGCTAGGGGCAGTTGGTATACAAGGCGAACTGCCCCTGTTATCTTATTGCTCCCGTAGTGCTTTAAGCATAATTATCTTCTCTGCTCTTGCAACAGTCTCCCTCACAATCGCAACTGCATCAATGTTGGCAGAAATGCTTGTTATGCCTATTTCCACCAGCCGTTTAGCCATTTCGGGATCGGATCCTGCCTGGCCGCAGATCGATGTTTTGACTCCGGCCTCATTACACTTCTCAACAACGTACTCTATCTGCTTCAGAATTGCAGGATGCAGTTCAGTATAAAGCCCTGCAACGTTCTCGTTGTTGCGATCAACTGCGAGTGTATACTGGGTTAGATCGTTTGTGCCGAAGGATATGAAATCAAGTCCGTCATCGATGAAGTCTTCAATAGTAAGAGCTGCACCTGGCGTTTCGATCATTATTCCCAGCTCAATCTTTTCAAGGTCCAGGCATTCATCGATCATGATAGCCTTTGCCCGTCTAAGCTCGCTTATGTGCTGGACCATAGGCAGCATTATGCCGACATTTGTCAGCCCCATCTCATGAAGCTTCTTGAAAGCCCTTACCTCAAGACGGAAGTGCTCAGTCTCAGTCAGGTCTCGCCTGATCCCGCGCCAGCCTAGCATTGGGTTATGCTCGGTCGGCTCGCCCTCGCCGCCCTCCATGGCTCTGAACTCATCAGTTGGAGCATCGAGAGTACGAACCCAGACAGGTTTCGGGAAGAATGCATCTGCAACGGTCTTGATGCCCTTGACAAGCTCATCGATATACTCATCGGTCTTGCCGTTCTTGATATACCAGTTGGGCGTCTTTCCAAGACCCAATATCATGTGCTCGATTCTGAGAAGACCAACTCCATCTGCTAAAGTTGCAGCTGCAGCCTGAGCGCGAGTTGGCTCACTAATATTGACCTTGACTTCAGTTGCGGTTATCGGCTTTGAGGCAACGGTGGCCGTAGCATCAACCGCTGTAGCTGGCTTCGTCTCCGCTTCTACCCTTCCCTCGTAAACTATGCCTTTGCTTCCATCAACAGTGACCACCATTCCCTCCTTGAGGGTTTGTGTGGCCTTCTTCGTCCCGACGACTGCAGGGCATCCGAGCTCTCTGCTGACTATGGCAGCATGGCAGGCCATGCCACCTTCATCAGTCACTATGGCGCCAGCACGCCTCATAGCCGGAACCATGTCTGGCATGGTCATCTTCGTGATCATTATATCTCCCTGCTTAACCTTGTCCAGGTCCCGAACACCGGTGACTATCTTCACAATCCCTGAAGCTGCACCTGGCGATGCTCCAAGTCCAGTTAGCAGAATGTTGCCGGCTTTAGCTTCCTTCTCAGCCGCAGCAGGCTTTTCGGACTTGATGGTGGTTATCGGCCTGGACTGAAGTATGTATATTTTATCGCACTCTATGCCCCACTCGATGTCTTGAGGTATGCCGTAATGGTTTTCCAGAATTTCGGCGTATTTGGCGAGCTGCACTATCTCCCTGTCTAAGAGAACCTCCACATCTCTCTTTGAAGGCAGAGTGGGTATGGTGACCGTTTCGTTCGTTTTAGGATCTTTGACAGTCATGACTTCCTTAGTGGCTATGAGCTTACTGAGGATCTTTTTTGAAGCCCTGTCTACCACATAGTTATCAGGCGAGACGCTTCCACTTACTACAGTCTCGCCAAGACCCCATGCGGCCTCTATAATCACCTGGGGCTCTCCCGTGCTTGGCTGAGAGCTGAACATGACACCGGACTTCTCAGAGTCTACCATCATCTGAACAACAGCAGAGAGGTTCACTTTCTCGTGCTCGAACCCCTGCTCTACTCTGTAGAAAATTGCTCTGGCACCGTAAAGAGATGCCCAGCACTTTCTAACTGCCTCAAAGACTGCATCAGCGCCACGAATATTGAGATATGTCTCCTGCTGGCCTGCAAAGCTGGCATCGGGAAGATCCTCGGCAGTAGCACTGGATCGAACAGCTACGAAGACCTCTTTTCCCTCGCGCTTAGATAGCTCATTATAGGCTGATTTTATGGCTGCCTCTATATCCTCTGGTACAACAGTTTCCATGACCAGTTTCTTGGCAGATTCTTCTGCTTTGAGAAGCTCAGCCTGGTTGTTCACATCAACCCTAAGGGCATCGAAGATCTTTTGGGCGATCCCAGTGCGATTTATGAAATCTCTGAAAGCCTGAGCCGTCACGGCAAAACCGCCAGGAACCGGTATACCTATCTTTATCATCTCTCCCAAACTTGCACCTTTTCCTCCAACCATGAAAATATCGTCTTTACTAACTTCGTCTAACCAGACTACTGTCTTCATTCAGAATCCCACCTTACAGTTATTATTAACAATGGAATAAATTTGATAATCGATAAAAATAGAGATGTCTCCTTAATATCTATTGCCCATTTAATTTTGCTATTAAAGCATTCCAAATTGTGCACGCCACCATCGCCTTATATAGGTGTCATCAGCCTTGAAGGCGGTTTAGGCAAGTTGCCGGGCGGACTCCATCGCCAGAATACACTTATAAAACGAATCGGAATGATATAAAAGTTTCCTATTCGGTATCCTCCCACTCCTTTATTGTAATGTCTTCTGTTCTTCCCAAAAATAGCCTGATTGCATTCAGCCATGCATTCTGCTCGTCTCCTTTAGGTTCGTTTGCAAAGCGATAGTCCGATTTCCTGAAAAATTCATCAAAACTCTGCTTTAGCTCACGTATCTTGGGGAGGATATGTTTCGTAACCTCCATCAGGCCTTCACTATACTCAGGATCAGTATACTCCAGCGCAATAAAATAGTGTTTCAAGCATAGACCATGAGATGCTTTGAAAAGTTCTAACATCATTGGTTCGTTCAGCGATTTCAATAAAATTTTCAGGTAATACCTTTCTGTTTGTTCGACGGAATTGCAAAACAAACAACCTCCTGCAGGCAGCACCTGTTTAATTGCACCGTTTAGCTCCTTGCGATTTGGATCAATATCGATTCGATTTTGTGAGAGCGTGATTCTATTCAGCACATTCCCTAATTGTTCGAGCTTTGGAAGCTTGTATTTTATTATCAGGCTGTATATTATTGACTTCTGCCACTTTGGACCCATCTTTAATACTTCAATTGTATGTTTCTCGCAGAAGCCGTAATTATCGATATATGCCGCTGCCCCAGTCCTCTCGGAGTATGATTCGTGAAAGAACCAGAACCACTTTTTCTCAAATGCATCATCGCCTATCCGACAGATAGGACAGCCTTCTTGTCTAAGAAGCTTCTTTATCTCTGCCGCTTCAGAGTCAAACAGCTGCAGTTGGTTAACTGGCTCATCTTTATGTTGGATTATGCCTCTGATATCCTTCACAATTTTCTGCAAGTCCATTTATTCCCGCTCATCCTAGTATCTCTATAATTATCGTACTCTAAGGATCAGGATCGCCCCTGCCAGGCTTAGAATGGCTGCATAAGCAAATCCCACACCTGGGACAAAGTAGGTCCACAATAGCCCGACCATTATGCTTGAGACAAAATCCCCCAAGCCGTTGATCGTAGCCAGTACGCCATAACCGGTACCCCGTACATCCTCCGGCAGCAGATCGGCAGCTATAGCTCCTTCCAGAGTATCTTCGGCCGCTATGAAGGTGCCGCCAAGAGCGAACAGCAACCCTAAATACCATACTGACGGTATAGCTGCAATCCAGCCTATAGCCATAACTGCGGCTGTGATGTAGCCTGCCGCCAATAGACCCCGCTTGCCTATTCGATCTGCAAGTGAGCCAATTGGATAAGACAATCCGGCATAGAAGACGTTATGTATCGCATACAGCAGGATCGCCGTCTGCCCTGCTGCTGTTGCACCCATGACAGGAGCGAGCATCTCAGCCGCACGCAGTGTTAGCAGGCTATGAGCAAAATCGCCAATGCCAAATACGCCAACGCCTATAAGATAAAACCGGAAGCTAAGCGGCAGGGCTTCGATGCATGCAACGAAATTTTTGTTGTTAGTCGTGCCTTTGGCCTTCTCTTTGATAAGCAAAAGGAACGATAGTGCAGAGAGCATTCCTGGAATCAGAGTAATCAAAAAGAGCTGTCGATAGGTAGCCTCATTCGCTTCATGGCCCGCCATCATCGCCAAAGCTGCCAATGCCAGAGCAGGGCCAAGTATAGCGCCAAGTGTATCTCCCATGCGATGAAATCCAAAGGCCCGGCCTCGTGCCTCCGGCATGACCGAATCTGCCATCATAGCATCTCGTACAGGACCTCTTATGCCACGGCCGAGCCAGCCTGCAGAGCGAAAGAGCAGCACTTGAGGCCAGGTATTGGCAAATGCAAACATGCCAGTTGTAAGTCCTGTCAAGAAATATCCAGTTACTGCAATTGGTTTGCGCTCGCCGATGCGATCGCTGAACCATCCTGCGCCGAGTTTAGCGAAGGAGGATATAGCATCAGCTACGCCTTCGATTATGCCCAATGCGGATGCGGGCGCACCAATGGAGATAAGAAATAGCGGCAAAATGGCAGTGGCCATCTCATGGCCTGCATCGCTAAAAAAGCTGGACAGCGCCATGCCGAAGATGCTGCGATTGAGCCACCTGGTTGAAGAGGATTTCACCGGCACCTACCTCTATTTGGCAGGTGTCATCAGCCTTGAGGGCAGTTCAGGCACACGGGCCTTGGCGGACTCCATCGCCCGAATATTAACCAAGTAATGCGCAGTTTAGGTTATAAATGTTTTTCAGGCTTCTTCGGTCTCTTCCAGAACGTAGCGACTAATGGCCGGTTTCAGGGTTCCCTTCTCAGGCATAATTCAGATATCGATGCCATACTTTACGGCATCCTCTACTATTCCGATCTCTGCCTTTTTGCGCTCAAACTCCTCTGGCGTATAACAAATGGCCTCAAGTGTTAGATCGCAATCCCATAATTGAGAGATCTCCCCGATCCTTTCCATGAAGCTCATGCTCCTGAAATCATCTGATACCAAAATCAGGTCGATATCACTGGAATAAAGCCAATCATCCCTCGCCCTGCTCCCGAAGAGGATCATCCTATCAATATGAAAGCGCGTTTCGATAATATTTTTAAAGCTATGTAAAGCCTCTTTCACTCGCTCATTTGGGACCCTATCCACTCCAGCACCTCACCGGCCTTTTTAATATAATCATCTACCCACTCTTTTTCATAAAGATTGAAGGGGAGCTCGCCGCTTACATCTGGATATCTTGATAAGACGAACTCAGGAGTAAGCCTTTTTAAAAAAGGATAATATTTTTCTGGCATTCCACAGATCTTACCCAAGAATATTAAAGAATGAGTTTTTCCCGGGGACTCTCTATTTTTCGTTATACAAAGCGCCTTGAGGCCTTTCTCTACAGCCTGATGGCAGTAGAAGGCTGCTACGTCATAGTTTCCACCTTCAAAGTTAAATTTAGCAACCTGCAAGTCATGCTTTGCCTGCTCCCACCAGTTTCTGATATCCGCCCTCATGGTCCTCGCTGAAATTAATGATAGTATGAGGAAAAAATTTAAAGTCTTTTAAGTTATAAACGTTTCCATGGCAATGTCCTTTGAATATGAGATCAAAGAATTTGCGGAGTCATTAGGTGCTGATTTAGTAGGGATCGCCCTAACAAATTCGAAGTACCTGAAAGACAACAAAGACGGTATGGAAAGCCTACTTTCCGGCTGCAAATCGCTGGTTGTAGTTGCCAAAAGGTTAAACGATGATGCCATATCGTCTGGAAATGTAAAAATTGCCCAATACGATACTATCTGCACTTATCAAGAACTCGATCATATACTGCATAAGGTTACCTCATATCTTAAAGAGAAAGGCCATAAGGCAATATCCATACCCCCAAATATGCCTGTTGATTTTAGCCCGGAAAAAAGAGGCATGTACGGAGAAGTAAATCAAAAGTGTGCAGCCACTGCTGCAGGTTTAGGCAATATTGGAATCAACAGATTGTTTCTATCTCCGGAATTTGGTCCATTCCTGAGGCTTGGAAGCATATTAACTGATGCTGACCTGAAGCCTGATGAACCTCTCAAAGAGAAAGTTTGCATAAAATGCATGGAATGTGTCAAAAAATGTCCAGCCGGTGCCATAGGAGAAGACGGTTCCCTGGATCTTGGCAAATGTATGAGAATATCTCTTAAATATGGTGTGCCAGGAGTCGTGAGGTTCGGAATGAAAGCGATTGGTTTGAAGGATGATGAACTGAAAGCTCATGTGGGAAGCCCAACACTTTGGGAGCTTTGGCAGAATCTTTTGATCGGCAACTTCAACAACTGCTTTGAATGCATTAATGCATGTCCAATCGGAAAGAACCGTGATAGAACGCTCTAACGCATCGAAATGCTTTAATCTATAGTTGTAGAATCCATTAAACGGTGGTGATGGAGTCCACCTCGAACCGCCTCAAGGCTGATGACTCCTGGCAGGAGATACATCATGCCGGACATCCAGGCCCTTATCAGGTATATTAATCAATGCCAGATTAAAGATGATTGGAAATGCGGTTACACATTCTCAAGGGATATCCCGCCAGCGATCCAGGACACTTTTTTTGCTATGTCTTGCCTCAAAATGTTAAAAGCAGATTCACCAGATGGCGAAATAGTCAGTTTTCTATCCGAGTGGCGCAACTTTGATCTCAACGACGCTTACTACGCCATGAAGTGCCTGAGATTGGCCGGGGCTAATGTGACCTTTCAAGAAGGAATGCTTCTGTGGGTTTATAGCGGAGATGAGCAGGCAAGACCCTGCACTATTCCTGGCACGCCTCTCCTCCGCTATTTTAACTATGGAATGTACAGGAGGCACGATTCAAGCATATTTTCATCTTCGCTAGGCACAGTTCTTAAACGCATAGAGCTGGGTGCTGACCGCATAAGCAATAGCTTGGTCCACGCGACCTTCGCCTTTCTCAATATGGACAGATGTCTAGATATCGTTAGCGTTTATATGGCCCTGGAAATTTTGAAGGCTATGAAGAGGAGAGGTTACCCAGTTGAATTGTCTTCTTACTATATCGAGCAGATCTCAGCCTTCTTGAAACGCTGTACTGCCAGGAAGGGATATGTAGCTAATCCAACCGTCAGCTTACCGACCCTTGATAGCACATATGCAGGCCACAAAATCGCTCAGTATCTCAAAATTCCTGATCCTTTGGGCATTCCCGCTTTCATAAACTCTCTTCAGAATCAGAACGGCGGTTTTAGAATGTTGCCCTCCGGCGGCATCCCTACACTGGAATCGTGTTATCTGGCCATGAGTATCCTTACTGATCTCTACTGTGAGGAATAAGATGACCGCCTGCAATAATGATGGAGATACTTATTTCGATAAAGCCTTGCAAGCGGCCTTGCATCATAACAGGCCAGAGAAGAGGGTCGAGATGGTATACATTTTGGGAGAACTGCGTGATCCTCGTGCCCTGGATGCGCTCAAGGCTATAACGGTCGAGGATAATCCATATTTGGTCTCCGAGGCTGTAAAGGCTACAGGAAAGATCGGCGGTCCCAAGGCAATGGAGCTGCTTCAGGTCATGATGCATCATCCTTCTTTTATGGTGAGGGGTGAGGTTGCTCTGGCCATAGGTGAGATGGACCATCCCAAGAGGGACGAACTGCTAAACCAGCTCTTAAATGATAGCAGCCCTTATGTGGCAAACTGCGCCTGTATTGCTTTGAATGCCAACAGCATCAAATTGAAACGGAAAGATACCCAGAAAATGAGGTTCTGCTGTAATAAGCGGTGAATTTTAACTTAAAGATGCTGCAGAACCGCCCATAGTCCCGCTCCTACCACTGCCCCAAATAGGACTGCCAAAAGATTGACGCCATTGTTTGAGAGCATTCCTCGCTGCTGGAATATGGCTCCGAGCAGACTGTCGAAGTTGGTTCCGAGAAACCCGCCTATTATGCCTGCTGCAACTCCCCAACCTCCGGTCATGCCTGTAGCAAAGGCCAGAATGCTTATTATTGCAGACCCGCATAGCGCGGCAAGCTCGCCCAGAGGTGTCACTCCTCCATCCACCCCTGGCTCGGTCGCCTTCATGGTGGTGATCATCCTGGGCTTGGATTTGCTGGTCTCGCCTATCTCACTGGCCAGTGTATCACCATTTGCAGTAGCAACAGCGGCTATGAAGGCAAAGATGAAAAGCTCGCTGCCATATAACCCATAACATATGGCTAGAATAAGGGGTACCAAGCTGTTACTGTATACGTTCTTATAGCCGCGAACCCCTCCTTTGGACTGGGCAATTCCAAGCTTTTTCTTATAATCATAGCCATACTTGGTAAACCCTCCTCCCATAAGATAGAAGGTAAGAAGCAGAAGGAACCAGGCTACGCCACTGAAGAGTAT
This sequence comes from Methanotrichaceae archaeon, assembly GCA_041946675.1. Lineage (GTDB taxonomy): Archaea > Halobacteriota > Methanosarcinia > Methanotrichales > Methanotrichaceae > CAWBKV01. Next base: position 18,527 of record JBHGAU010000011.1, read on the forward strand.
GACCAAAAGGCAGACTATGGTTTCGCTGAGCACTGCATCAGAATCAGCCGCTTTTGCGTAGTAGGCAGCTAATCCCAATGCCAGGGCAAAGAGGCAAATAGCCAGTATGCGGCCAAGACCCGGCAGGGGATAGTCGAAGCTGAATAGCCACATGACCATGCAGGTTCCAAAGGGCACTGTGAAATCGCTCTCTGGTGAGACGTGTTGAAGAAAGGCACCGCTTAAGCCTCCCAGGATTGATAGAAAGAAGATCTTCTCAGGAGCTAGAGTTCCAGAGGAGGTCATTATAGCTAGAGGATAGCCCAGAGCAATCGTGGTAATAATGTAGATTATGCTTCCTGCCAGAGTGTCGAATCGCCGGTAGGCGAAGATTGAGAAGGTCGAGGCTATAAATGAGATGGCAATTATATATAGCGGAAGGTTCAGGTTGATCAGGCCCACTGCAAATTTCAGGATGAGAAGACTTCCTAAAGTGCCCGATAGCAGCCGAGACTCACGTTCCAGGATGAATATTGCTGCTAAGGGGATAACGGCGTAAACGCCGATATAAGGAAGGAATAGAACCATAAGACCTATAACGATCCTGGCTATATCCTCGCGCTGCATAATCCTCCAAACATTTTCTACTTTGCCATGATCTCTAAAGGCAGCGGCCAATGCGTTCTTTGCTCTCCCAGGACTGGATATGCTATGAAAAGTATCGAAAGCCGGGCAGGAATGTAGTTAGCCATATCATCCAAGTGTGCCGGTATGAAGCCCATATAAATCAGATAGAGAAGCTGCCAGGGAAAATACCTCAAATCCATTCAAAGTGTCTGGCTCCCCAACATCTCCATCTCTTCTTCTTCCGTAATCTTGGCCATGACTTCATCAGGAATGCCTGTGAAGACCGCCTTTCCATTTCGTATGAGAGTTGCTCGATCGCATACATTCCTCACGAAGTCCATGTCGTGGCTCACAATGACGAATGTCTCACCCAGCTCCTCGCGAGTGCTCAGAATTGATTTTGTCACCTCTATCTTGGTGATTGCATCCATAGTCCCAGTCGGCTCATCCAGAATAACAATGCTTGGCTCTTTTATCAGCACCTGTGCCATAGCGATCCTGTGGCGCTCGCCTACAGACAGTTCGTCGGGCATCTTTTCAAGGACGGCCATTGACTGATCCTCTGTAAAGCCCACGGTCTCCAAGGTATCGATAGCTTTTCGCTCAGCCAGTTCGAATGGTAGAGCAAGGCCGATAGATTCAGTCAGATTCTCTATCACCGACCGAGATGGATAGAGTGTGTACTCCTGATGGAGAACGCCGATATACTTCGTTGCCCTGCCACGTCCCGATGGGCCGAGAACTGACATATCCACCCAATCGTCTCCTACTCTGACTAAAACCTGGCCGCTGGTGGGGGTAATGATACCGCTGATGATTTTGGAGAGGGTGGTCTTGCCTTCGCCTGAAACGCCCACAAAGCCAAAGATTTCACCTTCTCTGACCTCCAGGCTGATGTTATCCACTGCTTTGACGACTCCGCGGTCGATGCTGATGAATCTCTTGGAGAGGCCATTGACTTTGATCAAGGGCTCGCCTACGGCTACCTCTTCTCGTGCTCCGAGTTCGCCTGCCATGGCCAGGAACTGTGCGGCTACATCTTTGGGCTTTCCCATTGCCTTGATCTCGCCATGCTCTAAGAGGATTGCTCTGTCTGTCAGCTCGACCATCGCGTTCTTCCAATGGCTAGTGATGATCAAGGTCATATTGAAATCCTGGACTGCGCGCCTGATAGAATCGTGCACCACCCAGGCCGTAGCTGGATCTAGGGTTCCTGTAGGTTCGTCTGCCAGAAGGATCATAGGCGATTTGGCCAGCTGTCGTGCGAGCACTACACGCTGCTTCTCTCCGCCTGAAAGCTCGCGGGCTACGTGCATCATCCTATGGGAAAGATTGACCTCGTCCAAAAGATCTGCTGCACGCTGAACGCTCATGCTTTCGACCATCTCTTTTTCACCCACCTCTTCTACAGCTCTCATTATGTTAATTATCACACGCTCATCGCCGTATAAGGCAAAGGTCCTCTGGAGCATTATCGCAATCCTTCTGACGATATCTCTCCTTAGGGGATCGTTTATGTCCATGGCGATGAAATCAACATCAACAGGCTCAAGAACTCCACCACAACGACAATTCTGCCCGACATGGCTAGGCGGTTCGACATGTCGGCATTTCTCACACCTGGCAACATGGTAGATCACGCTACCTTTAATATCGGGAAAAGATTCCACCCCACGGAGCACATGCATAAGAACGCTTTTGCCGGAGCCGCTCCTGCCCAGAATGCCCAACGATTCGCCTTCCTCTATGTCCAGGTTTATATTGCGCAGGGCCTCTGCTTCGCCAAATCGAACTGTTAGATTCCGAATCTCGATGATCGGCACCACATTATCATTCCTCCCTTCTTTTGATAGTTCCTCACATATTTTTCGAATATTCTAGTTGCTAAATACACGGATCGAAGATCAGAGGCCTAATTTTCTCAATGCAACCGTCGACAACTGAAAGCTGGGAGATGATTTCGGCTTGCTTCTCTTTCCGTTCGGCCTCAAATTTCGATATCTCTTCCCTTTTGCTCCAATCAAAATAACACACGAAATGCTCTGGGTTTCTGAGTTTTCTTTCAAGATATTGTTTCTGATTCATGAGATCGTCCCACGTCTTGAGACCGTCAGGGAACGTCTGAAACATTTTATCGATTTTATCAAGGCAGATCTTTATTTTCGCAACTCGCATTTTGTCCGCAGTTATCATGTTAGCAATTTCTTTTGCGCGGACCTCGTATTGTGGATAGACCTCTTGTACGGTTTCGTTATCTTTTGTGACAGATCGTGTATAGGATGATAATTCCTTCTGGAGTCTTTCGATATTATTTTCCAGATCGATTATATCGCATTTCTTAACTGATATCGGATCATCCCGCTCTCTTTGCATTATAACGCCCTCATCGCCTCGGCCTATTTCTAGCCACTATCCACGTTATTCCCAGCCAAATTGTCAGAAGAGCCAGCGAAATTAAAAGAACAGCAATATCCGGCATATTATCTAGCTTCTGAGCAAGGAACTAAGAGGTGGTTTGCCCCAATTGGAAGAGCCTTTGTTAAGCTTCCAACCGGGGCATGAAAATCCAGCTGTTGCTTTACCCTGACTCCGAGAAAGCTACCTGGAAATATTCTAGCCTTCGCATCAAGGATCGAAGGAATGCGTAACTTGATGTGCAAAACGAAAGCCACTACCACATCTGCTGTTATCAAAGCAGTCGAATAAAGATCTACTGGCACCTACCATCACTCCTACTACATTTAGTAGGTGTCATCAGCCTCAGAGGCAATTTTGGCACTCTCTGCCTGGCGGACCCCATCGCCTGAGAATTGGTTAAGTAATGCGCAACTTAAGTTATAAGCGTTTCTATATCGATTCCAATGCATTTTATGTAATCGGATAATTGGGCACTCTCACTCCCCTCACTTATCCCCCGATAAAACGCTGGATGGCACGCTCCCATGTCGTCTGCTCATCCCCTTTCGGCTCATTTGAAAAACGGTAGTCCACTTTGCGGAAATATTCTGCGAAATCGAGCTTGAGCGCATTTAGCTTGGCGATTTGCACTTCCGCAAGCACGACAATAGCTTGCGGCGACGCTTCTTCAACTGCGTAGTTAAAATGAGGCATGCAAAGCGCATCGCTCGCACGATAGCTCTTCGCAGCTTCATCCTGGTTTAGCATGTCAACAAGTTCTCGGGTAGCTCTTTGAACAAACTGTCTCTCTTCTACGCACGCGGGGCATTTACCTTGCGATATCTTGGAGAAGCGGCGATGCCTGTACGAAGGTAGTTGGATCTCCTGTTGTGCTTCCTTGGCTAAGGATTGCAGCTTGTCAAGGGCATCCTTTACCAAGTAGTCGTATATTACCGAGGTGGTGTAAACCGAGCGGATTTCGAGCAGTTTTTCAGCATGTCGGCAACAGAATCCGCCAGATTGTCTCAATTCGTTCGGCATCGTCCCTGCATAGTAATTCTGCACCAGGAGCCAGTAATAGAACCTGTCGGACCACTTACGTTGCATGCTGCAGATAGGGCAGCCTGGCTCTTTCAATGCATTCATGATGTCTCGCTGAAGGAGGCGATTTGGGGGAGCATCATCGGATGTTTTGCGTCTTCGTCCAGCAATCTGATCCCAAACGCGCATTAGCAGATTGCCAATGCTAAGGGTTTGGGATCGCATCAATTTAAAGGTCTTTTCCGTTACAGCCTCCACTTTACCCTCTACATATAAGCGATGCATCAGAAATCGATAGAACTTATCGCGCTATCATGACAGAGCATTTCGCGTCCCTCAACACGCGCTCGGATACCCCGCCAAGGAAGAGCCTTTGAATCCTGGTGTAAGTCTTGCTGCCCATGACAATGAGGTCCGCTTCAATTTCGTTTGCATAAGCGATTATCTTGCCTGAAGGGTCACCGTGAAGCACATGCGTCTCGATATGCAGATTCTGCCCATCAAGATACTCCTCTATGAGTTTCTTTTGGTGCTCTTGAAACTTCTTTTCGCTGATGCGCACATCCTGTATCCCCATATCCGCCTCAGACGCTATCAGCTTAGGAAGCTCTACGATGCTGATCACGTGGATCTCAGCTGAGAAGGCAATAGCTATTGCAGAAGCTCTAGCCACTACCATTCGGGAGTAGTCCGAGGTTTCTATGGCAACTACAATTTTTTTTATTCCATACTCCTCAATGCTTTTCATAACGCTCACTCTATTACGATTAACTTTTCATCTCAGCCTTTCCTGGCACAAACCTCTTGGCGATCAAAGTAGGAACTATGGCGCTAAGTATCACGGTTATCACTACAACGGAGAACTGAGTCTGATCAAGGAACCCTAAATCTCTACCCAAAGTTGCAGTTATGGTTCCTACAGTTAGACCTGTGGAAAGCATAAGGGTAGAGAATGCAGGTGCTTCTGAAATCCATTTCCTATTGAAGAAATATGTACCCGCAAACTTCGCCAGTATCTTCGCTCCCAGCAATCCAAAAATTAGTCCTATATTTTGAATCACTGCAGACAGCGAGATCATCAGCCCCGCCTTTATAAAGAACGCTGGGGCGAGAATAGAAAAAGTGACTGATCTGGATTTTGATAATATATCACTATAGTTATGAATGCTATTAGCGAAAACCAATCCCAGGACAAAAGCTCCAAAAACGGCATGAAGCTTGCCTTCATCAGCAATGAAGGAGACTCCTAACATAGCTGCGAAAATGAATCTGAGCTCCAGCTCCACAGCCCTGCGGCCATAGCTTTCTACCAACCAGTCCAGTATCTTTGGCAAAGCAAGGATCATAAACGCTATGATCAGCAAGAACAAGATAGTGAATGTGTTAAAGCTGGGCGCTAGCATGTTGATGGCCATCAAAGTTAAAATATCGTTCACAAAAGTTGCTGATATTATCAGTTTGCTGGCTCGAAGATCAGCGATCTCGTACTCCATTAAAACAGCGTAGACTACAGCTACCGAAGTAGTGGTGAGAGCAATACTCGCTGCCAGCTTGGTCAGCCAAGTCCATTCAGTCAATAAAGACATGAATATGACCTCTCCTGCCAAAGGTGCAGCAAAGGCCATGAAACCTATGGTGAGGCTTGATCTTGAATTATTCTTCAAAAGCAAGAGATCTACTTCTGCTCCAGCAAGAAAAGTTAGCATCAACCCGCCAAAGGTTCCTAAAAAGTCCAACCAAGGCTCAATCCCTATCCCCAAGAAGCTTCCAAGAATTATGCCTGCAGCTGCTTCAAAGATCGAGGATGAAAGTCCAAGCCTGATACTTAGTAGTCCCGTTATAGCTACAACTACTGCTATTAAAGCCGTTGAATATAGGTCAACTGCCACCTGCTATCACACCTTCAGATCTTCCCCGGTAGGTGTCATTAGCCTGTAAGGCAGTTTATGGCATAGAACGCCACGGCGGACTCCATCGCCAAGTATGTATCAACTTGAATACAGGGTTATAAGTTCAGCTCTGGGCAAGCCTTGCCCTTTCAAAATAGCCGAACATGTACCATCTGCCTCCCTACAAGGTTATAAAGATTTCTTATTCAATTTATGGTAATAATTTGATTAAAAAGGATATTAAAAATTGTTTATATATCGCTCGATCTCCCAGGGATGGACGAATGTGTTATATGCCTCCCACTCCATTAATCCTAGCCTCATTATATTCTCGAAAACATGCTCGCCCAACGCATCGCGTATGACTTTATCTTCCTCAAGGCAATCCAGAGCTTCCTTCAAGTTGGCGGGCAGTGTCCCAATTCCCAGAGCTTTGCGCTCTTCCTCCGAGAGGTGGTAGACATTGACATCTACAGGCTCTCCTGGATCTATGCTTTTGCGGATGCCATCCAAGCCAGCGGCAAGAATGGCTGCAAATGCTAGATATGGATTGCAGGTAGGATCAGGTGAGCGGAATTCAAGGCGAGTGGAAAGACCTCGACCTGCCGGTATTCTTATCAGCGAGGATCTGTTCGGCCCCGACCAGCTTATGTAAACTGGGGCTTCGAAACCTGAGACCAGACGTTTATATGAGTTAATTAAAGGATTAGATACAGCAGTTATAGCGCAAGCGTGCTCTTTCAAACCGCCTATGAAGAAACGTGCAACATCGTTAATACCTCGGGCTGTATTAGAATCGAAGAAAGCGTTCTCATCGCCTCGGAAAAGGGATACATTGGTATGCATGCCGGTGCCGGAAGTGCCATATATGGGCTTGGGCATGAAGGTTGCACGCAGACCCTGGCACATGGCTATAGTCTTTGTAACGTACTTGAAGGTAACCACTTTATCGGCATTTCTGAGAGCATCGTCGTAGACAAAGTCTATTTCATGCTGCCCTTTCGCGACCTCATGATGGGATGCCTCGATAGTGAAGCCCATGTCAGTCAGAGCGCGAATGATCTCTCTTCTCACATCTTCGGCCAGATCGACAGGCCCCAGGTCAAAATAGCCTCCGAAATCATGAGGAATAGTGGCAGAGCCGCCGTTCTGTTTCTCGAAGAGGAAAAACTCAAGCTCAGGGCCGACGTTCATCGTATAGCCCACCGCCTTGGCGCACTCAAGCTGCCTCCTTAAGACGTACCTGGGATCTCCCTCGAAAGGCTTACCATCAGGCATATGAACGTCACAGATAAACCTTGCTTCGTTCGCCCCTTCATTGGATTTCCATGGCAGCAATGCAAAAGTGGATACGTCCGGCCTCAAAATCATATCTGATTCTTGAATTCGGGCAAATCCTTCAATAGATGAGCCATCAAAAGCTATTCCGCTCTTTAATGCTTTTCCTAGTCGATTGGCTGGAACTGCAACGTTTTTTACAATACCCTGAATGTCTGTGAACTGCAATCGGAGGGTTTCAACATTCTTCTCTTGGATTGCCCTCTGAACCTGCTCGTCTGAGTACATATCGGCTTGCACCTACCCTACTATTCTCCTTATTCCAAACATTTAGCAGGCGTCATCAGCCTTTTGGGCAGTTCAGGCACCTTGGCCTTGGCGGACTCCATCACCAGAGATGAACTTGTGCTGTACGAAATAGGTTATAAGAATTTCTATCATTCCAATAAATCGACCCAAGGTAATTGTATGATGTTAATGGGAAGATTTTAATCTGGAACGGGTCACTTCATTATACTGGTGGTGATGGAGTCCGCCCTTAACCGCCTTTTGGCTAATGACTCCTATTCAGGGGATACATCATGCCAAATATATCGGCCCTTATACGGTACATCCAGATCAGGCGGATCAAAGAGAATAACAGCAGCGGCTATTCTTTTGTGAGAGAGCTTCCTCCTAATATAAAGGATACCTTCTTTGGAGTGAGCTGCCTTAAGATGCTCGATGCAGAGTCGCATGATGACGAAATAGTTCGTTTTCTTTCCAGCTACGATAACTTCGATTTTAATGGAGCATATTATGCCACGAAGTGCCTGATCCTGGCTGGCGCAGATGTACAATTCCAGAAAGGAGTGCTTATATGGCGCTATGATGGAAAAGAGCAGGTTAAACCGTGCGCTATACCATCTACACCGCTAATTCGTTACATCAAATACGAGGTATATGGGGAATATGGTTCCAGCATTTTCTCATCCCCCTTAAGTGCCCTTCTTAAGCGAATAGAGCTGGGCGAGCCAAATATCAATTCAAGCTTGGCGAATTCTGTGCTGGCACTTCTATCGAGTAACCGCCTCGATATTATGACTGCATATATGGCCCTTGAAATCCTGAAGGCCATAAGTAAAAGATGCCATTTCGAAGTGATCACTTCAACAACGATTGAAGAAGTTAAAGCATTCATGTCACGCTGCACTACTCGAACAGGATATGTCGCCAGTCCTACGAGCAGCTCAGAGACCCTTGACAGCACTTATGCGGGCCATAATATAGCAGAGTATATCGGCATCCCTGACCCGCTTGGAATCAATGGCTTCATAGATTCCTTGCAGAACGAAAACGGAGGGTTCAGGCAAGCGCCTTTTGGAGGCATTTCAACCCTTGAGTCATGCTATCTGGCCATGAGCATAATCTCCGATATCTCCTGCGAGGGAACATGAATTGAGGTTCTACTATTAGAGGCGATGTTACTAAAGTGGGCAAGGAGCGAGCACCTCATCGCGCTCCCTTCAAGGCAACAGGCATCACAGATGAGGAGATGAATCGTCCTTTCATAGAAATTGCAAACTCCTCTAATGACTTTATCCCTGGACGTCTCTTTGCCAAGCCGTGAGCTAATAGAGGATTCTATTGAGCTTGTTCATGCAGAAGGCGGCATTGCTATATTGCGCGGAAGCCTGGCTCCAGAATAATGAACGGAGAGGTCAAGGCAGAGGGATGAGGGAGATGCTTGCTCCGACATCTGCCATTGCAGGAGTGGGCTTAAGCGAATCTGTTGCCCTAGTAACTGATGGCAGATTCAGCGGAGGCACTCGAGGGCCATGCATAGGACATGTCTCTCCAGAGGCTGCTGTAGGAGGGCCAATAGGGCTAGTGGAGAATGGAGACATAATCCAGGTGGATATCCCCTCAAGGAGAGTTGATCTTGTTACAGTCGTGGTCTAAAATCGATAGCCGTCAGTCTTCTTGAGAATGTGGTACACACTCTCAAATAATGAGCCCAGTACCCCTGCCAGCGCCCGTATCTATTCGCCAGATCTTGGAGGGATTTGATGTCCATCTTTCGACCATAGGCGCTGGATGCTGCCCTTAACAGACTTCTCTCATGAAGAGGCGCCCGCTCCATCCTACCCAGGCTGCATAGCATTATGAATGATGCATACCATGAGCCTATTCCTTTGATCGCATCCAACCAGGCAGCAACCTCTTCATAATCTCCATGCCGTAGAAAAGATTCATTTACATCTTCGAAAGCCTCAGCCGCGGATATTAAGTATTCAGTCCTGCGCTTATTTTTTATAATGTCCAGTATATCCTTTATATTCGCTTCAAGCATCTGGTCCGGCTCTGGAAATGGCATGTAGACAACTCCGCCCACTTTGATTCTTTTGCCTATCCTTTGTGCCAACGCGGCCCTCTGCCTTTTTGCTATGGGAACCGCATTTCTCTCAGTTAGAATCGCCCAGCATGTCCCCTCGAATGGCGTTAGGAATTTTACCTGATGGTATCCATGAAGCCGATATAGAACCGGCCTAAAGTGCAAATCAGCCTCTCCTATCTCATAAAAGGGCCGAAGATCATCGTAAATGCTAAGAAAGAATGCGATGCGATCGATTGCGTTCTCTTTAGTTCCAGAATCAATGGGCTGATGAGAGAAAATTGTATATTTGAGCATTGGCATCTCAGCCGTTCCTTTAGCATTAAGCCTGAATGCAATCGGCTCCCCAAAGATTGAGACTGCACTGTTTAACGAGCCGTCAAGCATGATCTGCTCGCGTTCCATAGGCTCAAAGCTCTTTATGAAGGCAATAGACTTTGAAAAATCAAAAGGGAGTGCGGGAGATAGGTCACCGCTTTCGGAGTATAGTTGACCTATTCGTGTATCAGATCTTGCTCTCTCGACAGCCATCTTGTTCGCCTTCTTTTATTTTATTGTAATACTATGAATCTTTTATTGTATTTTGAAGTAAGGTACTAAACAGCTTACTGTAGGAATGTGATATGCCTGGCTCAACCTGATGAATTTAAAAAGATGGCATTTTGGTATGAAATATCAAACTTCTGAATCATCGCCCTGAGAGTAGAACTCGATATCTACTATGTGGGTATTTCCTTCTGAAGATGACTGCATCAGTGCTCCGCAGAGTGATAAGTTCCTCTCAAAAAACCTCTGGGATCTGCCGCTAATAGGGTTGTAGGAGGTATTGCCTTCCCCAGAAATGCGCACAGCCACCCAGCCATCGTTCAAAACCGTCGTGAGCTTTATCTCTTCCGCGCCTACTGCTGCAAGTCTCTCCAGAATATCTATAAGAGTATCTGAAAAGCGTTCCTTATCCATATTGATAGAGGGATCCTCTGAGCTGGGCTCAAAAACAAGGCTCGCATTTTCAAAGAGGTTGACGTGAGCAATTCGCCCTTTCAATGCATTCAGATAATCCTCTTCATTTTCAGCATCGAGTATTGCCATATCTTCATGAGGATCATGTTTGACTTGCTCTATGATATCTCTGATCAATCTATTGATATCCATGTATTCAACGTAGTAGGGAGGTCGATATCCTCTGTAAATCACAGAGTAATCGCTGAGCAGTCGCCCTGCCCTCCGGAGAAGAGATTTATCAATAACCGAACCCAGCTTCTCTTTCTCAAGCAGCCTGTCCAGCCTTCCTACTATCTGGCCAGTCTTATGAACCATCTCCAGATCGAGCTTCCTCCCGGCATGAAGCTCCATAGCGAAATTATTGAACTCGGAGAACATATCGTCTATCTTTTCTGCGCTGAGAAGTGATATAAGTCCCTCTGCCTCGCTCTTCTCCTCAAGCTCCGCAAGCACATGGGCAATAAAGGCCAGCCTGCCTGCAATGATGGTCAATATCCTCTCAAGCTCTGCCATGAGGTCTTGAGCATAAACAGAAGTCCTTTTGGCCCACTCGGGGGAAACTTCTTCTATTCCATCGAGCGCAGCAGCATCCCTGTACATAACCATTAGAGTTTTTTTGGCCGTCTCTATATCGATAGGCCGACCATGTCCCGAGCAACAGGTGAGGATATTCTTATTCTCGAGTATCCAGAGCATCTTCTGCACCGATTCCATGAAATCACGCCTGCTCCAGCCGTATGCGCCTGCCATGCCCGGATTTGGCGCGAAAAAGATGTCTCCAACGATGAGAAGCGAGCCTATTCGCAGGCATATGCTGTCCGGACTATGCCCAGGAATGTGATATATCTCCATTTGGTCATCCTTTCCAAGAGGTATAATCTGGCTGTGAAATTCGAGTCCGTCCACATTCACGGGATTAATCGAATAATCAAGGCTCCATTTGCCGATATCAAGAGTATGCTGTCCAACAATCATCTTATCAAGGTCTGACAAGAGTTTTATTTCCACGGGAGTGGATATCATCTGCCGCTTAAGCAGTTCTGCAAGGGTGATATTTGGATCCCCGGCTTCAAGGCCCATTGCACCTATCTCCTGTACTGCTATGGTCGCATCTCCAAGGGCTCCGGACATCCGGCTCTGCTTAAACTGTATCCAGTGATCCAGATGCACATGTGTTAAATAGACCACGACAGGCCTCGGCAGGTCCTCTTGCATTCGAGTTATTACTCTGTCCAGATGCTCAATCTGATCCTCCAGTCCGCCGGGATCTATAAGGGCGATCTGATTGTCGCCCGAAAGAATATACGAGTTGGATGACATCAGATCGATCCTTCGAATATAAGGATAGATCTGGGCGCATTTTGTGCCGGCAATAGGCTGCAATGTCATCGGCTCCAACATAGAAATTCCCTTACCGAAATGACTGGGGTTCCCAGTGCGATAGAATATAGTATCAATATTTATCAGTTATGTCTCCGAGTAGAACGTCTCATAATCATTTAACAATATTTATAACGGGAATTAATATTTAGATAAGATTAAGAAATAGTTCGGGATATGAAACACGGGCAAAATTAGAATACATCAACGTTATCCAAATAATGTCGACGAGCGATCAAAATAAGTACCCAAGTGTGGAAATACGCTGGGGCATGATGTGATAATAATGGCTGATGATTCTGAAAATAGCGGCAGAAAAAATAATACGTATATGGGTGAATCAAATAAGATCCTGTCAGAGATTATAGATTTCCTTCCAGATGCAGCTCTTGCTATAAATGCAAATGGCGAGGTGATAGTTTGGAATAAAGCCATGGAGAAGCTTACCGGTGTAAATGCCGAGGATATCCTGGGAAAGGGCAACTATGAGCACGCATTGCCCTTCTACGGCGTTAGAAGACCTATCCTCGCAGATCTTGTTCTGATGCCGGAAACCCAGCTCATGGAGAGCTACAGCAAAATTCAACGCGATGGAAAAACCATAACTGCAGAGATTTTTATTCCGACTTTTGGGCCAAAGGGTTCCTTCATATGGGCTAAAGCTACGCCGCTTTATGATTCATTGGGCAAAATCATCGGGGCAATTGAATCCATCCGCGATATTACAGAGCGCAAGAAATCAGAGGAAGCATTGCTCAAGTCTGAGCAGGAGAAGGCTGCAATTCTTGGAGGCCTGAAGAATGTGGCTGTCGAGTATCTTGACCCTGAGATGCGCATAATCTGGCTGAACGATGCCGTACAAAAGACTGTACAGAAGAAATTTGGATTATCGGCAGAAGATGTGAAGGATAAGTACTGTTTTAAGCTGATTCAGGGCCTTGACAGCCCATGCCCCGGATGCACAGCAATAAAGGCCATCCAAACGCGCCAATCTCAGGAGGGTGAGCTCCTCACCCCGGATGGCAAGGCATGGGTGTCACGAAGCAGTCCAATCAAAGATTCGGAAGGGCATGTCAAAGGCGTTGTTCATGTAGCGGTAAATATCACACAGCGCAAGAGGGCAGAGGAGAAGCTTGCCAATATCATCGATTTCCTTCCCGATGCTACATTTGTCATGGATATCAATAGCAAGGTCATAGCCTGGAACAGGGCGCTTGAGGAGCTGACCGGCGTGAAAGCCGAGCAGATGATTGGAAAAGGGGACTATGAGTACGCTCTTCCATTCTACGGCTCACGCAGACCGATGCTCATCGATTTGGCCATGATGCCAGATACAGATGTTTGTGGCAAATATAGCAACCTTCAAAGAGAGGGGAATACGCTCATAACGGAGGTCTATATCCCGACCTTCGGACAGGGAGGAGCAAACCTCTGGGCGAAGGCAACGCCCCTTTATGATGCAGCTGGCAAGCTTATGGGTGCCATTGAATCCGTTCGCGACATGACCCAGCTCCGCAGGGCAGAGAAGACGCTGGAACGCTCCAAGGCCGAGCTGCGAATAGCTTCGGATATACAGAGGAGCTTTTTGCCCGAGCATATACCGCCCATTCCCGGATTCGATATGGCAGCCATCTCAATTCCTGCAATGGAGGTGGGTGGAGACTTCTACGACTTCATACCGGGAAACGGCAGCGTCGGCATGGTAATAGCTGACGTTTCAGGCAAAAGCATTCCAGCCGCCCTATTCATGGCGCTATCCAGGACGATCGTACGTGCAAATGCCACCCATCATGAGAGAGGTACAGATGTACTCCAGGAGGCGAATGATATGATATCCGCTGATTCGCATTCCGGCATGTTTGTCACTCTATTTTACGGAGTTATTGATCAGTCTACTCTTACGTATGCAAATGCCGGCCACCCGCCGCCTGTGCTCCTGCGCAAAGGCAGCGATGATGCGATCAACCTCGATGTCACCGGGATTGCGCTCGGAGCAGTTAGCGGAGTAGAGTATGAGGAGCGGAAAATCGCTCTTTCCCATGGAGATATTGTAATTCTATATACCGATGGAGTGACTGAGGCTATCAATATCAATGTGGAGCAATATAGCCTGAAGCGGCTTTGTGCCGTTGCACAGAGATATCGCCATCTATCCGCACAGGGGATACTGGAGAAAATCCTTGAAGACATATCGCACTTCAGCGGAGATCAGGCCCAGTTTGATGACATCACCATGATAATAGTAAAGGCTGAGTAAGATAAGCATATAAGTAAGAGGACGAATAGAAGGATTCGGCGTGAGATAATGGAGATCGATCAGAAAATTATTAATAACATACCAATAGTTATGGTAGCAGGAAGAATTGATGCCGCCACCTCAAAGGATCTTGAGAGCGCTCTGAACGACCTGATAGAAAAGAACAACACAACTATTTTGATTGATCTTGCGGCTGTGGAGTACATCAGCAGCGTTGGGCTGAGGGTTATGCTCGCGGCACTAAAAAAGGTGAGGCCAAAGCAGGGAGATGTGATGCTCGCTTCATTGCAACCCTTTGTAAAAGAGGTATTCGAGATCACTGGATTTACAAAGCTCTTCACAATCTATCCTAATCAGGGAGATGCGATCAGTCACATAAAAACTTAGGATGGGAAACATGCAGGAGCTCACTGTGCCGGCTTCAAAGGAGCAAATTTCCATCATCACAGAGTTCGTTGCAGATCTGATGGCTGCTTCTGGATTCGATCTCCAGAAGATCTTCGAGGTTCAGCTTGCAGTGGAAGAGGCATGTACGAATATTGCCCTATATGCATATCCCAAGGGAGATGGAGGGATCAGCATTGCCGCCGAAGTTGATGATGACCGCCTGGAGCTGATCATAGCAGATAATGGAGAACCATTCGACCCTATATCGAGGATAACATCGATATCCACTGCTGATGTTGAACATAGACCAATCGGGGGCTTAGGGATCGCTCTTATAAAAGCATCAGTTGATGAGCTCTCCCACGAGTTCAAAAATGGGAAGAATATACTCAGGCTTGTAAAGAATAAGATATAGCTTTGTCATCGATTGGCTTTTTATAATTAATCATATGAGCCGATCATGAGGGCGGGAAGAAAATGGTGGGTGGGCGATCTTCCATAATGGCAGATTCTATCAGAGGTCGGAACTCTGATGCCCCTCAGGACCGACTCGAATTATCATTAGGAGGCTGATCTAGCCAGCATGGCTCCTAATATTATTACCATATTTGTTAATATAATTTGAACTGTCAATAATAATCTCAGATGAGTGCCACCACAAAGAGGACAGCGATCCGGCTGGCAGCAGGCCTGATTTTAATCATATTATTGATCTACTTTTCTGAACCGAAAGCAATCCTGTCCGCTATTCTTTCGGCCAAGCCGTACTACATAATGCTCTCTCTTCCACTATATCCGATTGCAATGATTTTGTATACCTTTCGGTGGCAGATAATAGTAGTGATGATGGGTGATAAATTTCCCTTATGGGAAGCACATCAGGCCGTTTTGGGAGGTGCTTTCGTATCGGATTTCACCCCCGCAAGGCTTGGAGATTTTCTTAAGCCGCTGATGGTGAAGGATAGAATAGATGTCGGCAAGGGCATGGCCTCAGTTATCATAGATCACTGGGCGGATACAATGACCGCCGTCATACTGGGAATAGTGGGTCTGCTGGCTATCCTTCATATGAGAAACTGGCAGCTTGTCCTGCTCATACTTGCGCCGCTCTCAGGCATGCTTGTATTTCTTTCAGGTGTTCTGCTCAGAAAGAATCTTATCATGAGGGCAGTCTGCAGAATCAATCAAGAAAGGCTAACGAGTATGGTTAGAGATTTTTATAATGCTATGGATCATGTCGAAGATAAATTCAGGCTTATAGAAGCATCAGTACTGATCACTTGCATAATATGGATTATCTTAGCTCTCAGGATCACAATACTCATAAAAGCCTTCGGCTATGATGCGCCCATTGTCAAGCTGGTCTTTCTCTTGCCTCTGGTGAATATGCTTTCAGCGCTACCGCTTACAATATCCGGGCTTGGAATTGTTGAAGGGGGCATGACACTTCTTGTTGTTACATTAGGGAAACCTGCATCGTTGGGATTATCCATAGCTCTTATAGATCGTGCTCTATCTATGGGCTATCATGCTCTTATGGGATCTAGATACGCATCAAGGCTGCTATTATAACTTAAATTAATTCTCACGCGGCCTTGATCTTTCAGCCATCACGGCACTTGAGGTTATGCTGGAACCTTAAAATCCGAAGGTAGTAAAAATTGACGTTAATTTCACAGCCTTCTGATAAGCGATATGGCCTTTCTCTGTGGCTTTTTTTCAAGTAGATCGTCATTGCTGCAGGAACGCCTTTCTTCTTCGCAGAAGCGAGCGAAATTGTGAAGCCATTCGAGATCCTCCGGCGTGGACTCGATGAAGCTCACCAGGCTTTTAATCTGCTCCACTGTTTTTGGGTTAAGGTCATGCTCAATTATGCATGCATCTTCATT
The DNA here is from genome assembly GCA_041946675.1 of Methanotrichaceae archaeon. Taxonomy (GTDB): domain Archaea; phylum Halobacteriota; class Methanosarcinia; order Methanotrichales; family Methanotrichaceae; genus CAWBKV01. Next base: position 35,027 of record JBHGAU010000011.1, read on the forward strand.
TGCAATCTTCTCAGGGACGCCTATGAACGTGAGGAATGCCAATATCGTGCTGTGCCTGTCCTTGATGATCCGGCCGATCTCCTCCCCCATAGGAGTGAGATACACGCCCTCGTATTTCTTGTAAACAAGATAGCCCTGATCGCTCAGCTTCTTAACCATCTCCACTACTGTGGGAGGCTTAATCCCAAGCTCCTTACAGATATCTCTGATCCTGACATGCCCTTTCTCCTGGGATATGACAAAGATCGCCTCAAGGTAGTCCTCTGCCTTTCTGGAGAGTTCACTCTTCATGCCTGACATATAAATAATTCATTCTAAGCTAAAAAGTTTGATCATTTAGCAGTTCACCAGACCATTCCATGTGTCAGTCTTTTCATCAGGGGGAGCAATGGCAGAGCCAGGAGCAGCAGCAATGTTGCCGGCTTAATATCCGCTATGATGCTGAACTCGTCTACTTCTCCCAGCACATACATTAGACCATCTGCTCCCGTCATCAGCAGATATAGCCCGCCCACGGCGATTGAGAGGAACAGCCCTCCCAAGAGGAAGGAAAGCCCCTCTATTCGGCCGCCTATGAGGCCCTTCACTCCCATCAGGTAGGTTGCCGATACCACCAGAAGAACCCCAATGCTCAAAAGGCCTCCTGGAGATATTTCCCGGTTTCCAATCGCTTCTGCAAGGGCCGCTGCGCCGTATCCGGTTCCCAAAAGAAGAGCGTATGCGCCCAGCCATTTACCTGTTCTAATGCTGAGTTCTACCATTTTTTCGTTCTCCAACAATATTGCTACTCATATCGGTTCTAGCTGAATCCCATCATCCTTCCAGCCACGATGATTACACCGGCGACGATGAAGCCAAGTATGATCTCGTATATCATCGTAAAAGCGGTCCATCGCAGTGAGTTTGTCTCTTTGGCAAGTATTCCTATAGTCGCAACACATGGCGAATATATCAGGACGAAGGCCATGAATGCAAAGCCTGTGAGCGGCGTAAAGAGCCCCTGGCTTACCAGGGCTTCGCCCAGATTGGCCTCTCCAGCTCCGAGCAAAATGCCGTAGGTCCCGATAACCACCTCTTTGGCGATAAAGCCGGCCAAGAGCGCCACAGCCGCCATCCAGTTCCATCCAAATGGGCGAAACACAGGCTCAATGGCATGGCCTAGCCAGGCCATATAGGATTGGCCTATCAGCTGGCCGCCTGATGTTGCATCCCAGGGATTCACCGACAGGAACCAAACGAGGATTACTCCTCCGAATATGACTGTCCCCGCCTTTCTCAGGAACATCTTGCCCCGAGACCACGTATGAAGGACGGTGCTGGTTGCATCCGGCACGGCATAGGTAGGCAGCTCTAAAACGAACTGCGACGTCTCTCCTTTAAAGAAAGTCCTTCGAAGCATTAGAGCTATAATAATCGCTAAGACAATTCCCAGAACATACATGGCAAAAACTGCGGTTCCGGCGTAAGTCGCACTATAGAGCGCTCCAGCCATCATCACAAATACCGGAAGCCTGGCGCTACAGCTGATGAGAGGAGTTACCAGCATGGTGATCATCCTGTCCTTTTCGTTGTCCATGCTGCGGGCGGCCATGATGGCTGGGACGTTGCAGCCAAAGCCGATCATCAGCGGTATGAATGAACGGCCGTGAAGTCCAAGGTGGTACATGACCCGGTCTATCACGAAGGCTCCTCTGGCCATATAGCCGCTGTCCTCCAGGACAGACAGCGCCATATAGAGGAAAAAGATCGGAGGGACGAAAACCAGCACAGATCCTACTCCATCGAAGATCGCCGAAGAGACGAAGGATGCCAGATATGGATTGGATATGACCTGGTCAGACGCTGCCTCCAGAACCTCAAAGCCCTTTTCGATGATGACCACAAACGGCTCTGAGACGGCAAATGCAAACTGGAACATCGTCCAGAGTATCGTAAGGAATATCGGTATGCCCAGGTACTTATTCAAAAATACCTGGTCCAGCATATCCGTTAAAGTAAAGATTTCGGCCCTGTCCTTCTTTACGGTGCTGTCCACTATCCGTGCGATATTCTCATATCTTCTCTGTGCAAAGGCAGAGCTTAGAGTTTCAGAATAACTGCTCATTTTATTGCCGCCTCTCCGGCTTCAATTATGCTCAAAATCTTCGCTAACTGGGGTGATAATAGATTGGATCTAGTCTGCTCCACGATCCTCTCATCTCCCTCAAGCATCTTTATGGCAAGCCATCTACGAGGATATTTCTTAGTAAGCTCCGGGCTCTCCTTAATTACGTCTCCGACTCTGTCTATCAGCTGCTCAATATCATCGCCGTAATTTTGAACGGCTCTTTGTCCTTTTGCCTTCTTCTGCCCTGCAACTTCGACTATAGAACTCTTTAGATCTTCTATCCCTTCGCCGGTGATGGCAACCGTCGGCACTACAGGACAGCCCAATAGTTCGGAAAGCTTCTCCAGATCTATCTTCATTCCCCTGGCCTTTACCATATCCCATCTGTTCAAAGCCACGACCAGGTTGGCATCCATCTCAAGCAGGAGCAAAGTGAGGTAAAGATTCCTCTCCAGGTTGATTCCGTCCACTATATCCACGATGACGTCCGGCTTCTCCAGAACGATGTAGTCCCTGGCCACACGCTCGTCAATGGCGTTTGAAGCGAGGCCGTAAGTGCCGGGCAGGTCCACCACTTCTATCTCCTGTCCGCCGTGAATCATTCTTCCGGCCTTTTTCTCAACAGTCACGCCTGGAAAGTTGCCCACGCTCTGGGAGAGCCCTGTCAGGTGGTTGAAAATCTCAGTCTTTCCTACATTCGGATTGCCGATTAGTGCAGCTCGAATCATGACTCCTCAACGTTTTCCACAAGTATCTTCATGGCCATGCCCCTTCCAAGGGCGATCCTTGAGTCTTTCACCATTACCAGCATAGCTCCCGGCGGGCAGGACTTGAGAACTCTCACCCTGGCAGGAGGTGCGAATCCCAGATCTTCCAGATGTCTCGATATCCCCCCTTCGCCCAGTACTTTGAGCACTGTTCCGGCCGCACCCTCAGGAAGAAATGCCAGTGGAAACCTGCCCCCGGAGACAGATCCGTTGCTGTTCAAATGGCATCTACCTCCAGGATCACTTGTTCTGCCTCCTTTTTCCGGAGAGCCAGGCTGTAGCCTCTAAGGAGGACCTCCATGGGGTCACCGGAGGGCGCAAGCCTGATCACCTTCAAGCATGCGCCTTTTACAAGCCCCATTTCCATCAGCCTGCCCCGTAGGGCGCCGCAGGAGGATACGGATACTATCCGCCCTTCCTCGCCGGGCCCCAGCTTGTCCAAGTGTTTCCTTTTCATTGTTGTCATTTTGATAATTCCTCGACCAACTAGGTGATGTTAGGTTAGTAAATCAGTGATCCGAACGCAATTAGGCATAGGAAAGATATCCGAACATAATTAGGAAAAAGAAGACGATCCTAACGGATAGGCAACGAAGAGTGCCATTGCCGAAGAATTACAGCAAGGATTTTTCAGCCGAGGCCGAAACTACTGAATCGGTGCTCTCCAAGTCATCAGCTCCTTCATGGTCCAAATGTGGTCAGTAATCAATTCAACCATAGCTGGTGTCTGAAAGAGAGATCCAGCTAGCTGAATCATCTCCTGGAACCTAAATGAGATAACCCAAATCGCTTATACATCATGGCATACATCTGGTTCAATCCCAGGAACTTTGCCACATTTGTTATTTCCGCAGCATTCAATATCTGCGCCTTTGCAGGAGGCACCGGCCTGCCACCTTTAGCATAAACGGCGCCGCCTTTCATCTTTGAGCATATGTAACTGCCAGCGTTGCCTGCAATGAAAATCTCTCCGCCATTCATCTCGGTGCCTGTGAAGTCGCCTGTGTTTCCACAAACCACAATTCTCCCGCCCTTCATCAAAACTCCTGTGTTGCGGTCCGCATTTCCGGAGATATCGATCAGGCCGGAGCGCATGAGAATTCCAGTGCTCATGCCTGCATTGCCTTTAATCAATATAGTTCTACCAGATGCCATCCTGGCCCCGACAGTATCCCTTAAAATGCCGTCGCGGATTAAAAGCCCATTCTTATCAAAGATATTGGGCTCCAGGACTGCTGTGCTATGATCCGCAGTATTATGGCCCGCAATCCCATGCTCAAGGGCTTCAGTAATTGAGATATATTTCCTGTATCCGCTGAGATCTGACTCCGCCTCGATGATATTTCCGAGCGGCAGTTCCACCTTGCCACTCACATAAAACGCCCCGCGAAGCATGCTTATGCCCATTCTGCTGCCTACATCGCCATCCACTATTATTTTGCCTGTCCCCTCTATTGGCCCGCCCTTGCCTCCAAATTTGACCAAATCGACTCCGAGGCTTGATCCAAGCCTGCTTCCTGCATAGCCTTTTATGCGTACTATCTCCCCTCGTTTCAGATCTTCGACAAGCTTGCGAAAGCTGATGCCACCAATCGCCTTGTCAGGGTCCAGGCGGGAACCTTTATGCTGCCAATAAAAATCGAATGTAAAATCGCAGATGCAATCTTGCCCCGATGCCTCTATCTCTATCAATTGGATCCCTTAGAAGTATGATCTCCGGCTATGCGTTTGGAAATATTGATGCCCACAATGGTGACCAGAATGGCCGCAACTGCAGACACAGCCAGGTATTGAAGGGATTGGACCATGCCGAGACTAAAATGGAGATCCGCGTTGCTTGCAAGGATGAAGCCGCTTGCAGACCAGAGCACGAGACCTGTGGCGAAGAAGAAGAACGGATATGAGTAGGTGCGTTCATCTCTTATTCCCTCCAAATACATATCCATGATCTTTCCAAGGTTGGCACTGATTGCCGCCGCAGTATACCACCATATGCTGTCATGAAGATAGACCATCACCAGCGTGAGATAGCCGTACCATATAGGCTCGTGCCAGTACTGCAGGAAGCTCGCGGCCCCCTGGATCGTTGCAATGATCACAAGCATTGCAGCCAGAATATAAGTGATGAAAGCAATCTTGCCGGCATAAAGAGAGGTCCGAAGTGTCTGCTTTGCATCCTCCATGGAATCATCTAGGCCGAGCCCCCTGAACAGAAGATACATCCCAATTGCGCCTGTAATTGCGATCACAGCGCCCTCTGGGTAGCGCAGGAAGCTGAACAATGCATACATCAGCAGTGCGAGGCCCGGAGGAATGAATACTGTATGACTTATCTTTGGATCCGTGAAGATTTGCTTCAGAAGGTAATAGGTGCTCTCCAGATTGGGACTTTGCTTTACAACCACTCGCCTGACACCGTTTACCTTTACACGCGATTGTATTATGGGGAGTATGGCTTCATCCTCTGCACCATCGGATACGACAATAACGCCGTCAGGATTAAACTCCCGCATGAGCTCTTCAAGCTGGCCTGCAAGCTTCTCATCTGAGATCAGGCCGACCTTGATGTCGCCTGCAAGAGAGGCAATCTCCGCCTGCTTGCCCGAGGCAATAAGCTCATCGAGCACCTTGATACCCCCGAAAATTGTATTGCTGTCGGAGTCTTCTGGATCGGCTATTGCCAGCTTCAAAGCAGCATCGATATTGGCACCTCGACCGACAACAGGGCAAGCTACCCCTGCTTTCCGTCCCAGATCGTTATCTCTGTCGATACATAGGACGAGGATGCTCATATCCCCAATATCGGTGAAGTATTGTACTTAAAGGATTCCATGGATCAGTGCGATCACCTCATTATAGAATCACAAGATCATAGAGGTTTCTAGCGGTTATCGTTTATTGGAGCGCCAATATCCTACGGAGGATCTGCCATAAGATATTTATTCATTCGGGACTAATAACTTAATTATGAGATATTTGATATTAATATTTGTGATAGTGCTGATGATGTCTCTTTGTCCACAAGTATCTGCTGCCACAATAGATAATTCGACAATGCAGTATTATATAAATATTTATAACGGTAAGATAGATAATGCCCCAGATATCCTCAAAGTTCTTGTGGGAAATCAGAGGATAGACCTAACCATTACTAGAAATGATGGAAGCGTATACAAAGCAGGATTTGTAATGCAAAATGCCCATATCAGCCAAACGGTAGAGGGCGGTGTGGCAGATCCTACTATCGTAATCAATGCCACAGAGGATTCCATAAATAGGATCAGAAGCTCAAGCGATCCAATATCCCAGTTCCAGCGGGAAAGAAGCTTCGGAGGAATAGATATTCAAGGCAAAACTTATACTACTAGGGCCGAACTGGGCATTGTATTATCGAACACAGAAGTTTTGAAGTTCTTCTATAATATCTTCTTCGGCTAGCTGGAGTTATATCAGATAGAACAATCCTTTTTTATTGGTGATTCAAAGATAGCCTGAGGCAATGTGTACGATGTGATAATAGCGGGCGCCGGTCCCGCAGGATCTGCCGCGGCCAGGACTGGAGCAAAGCTGGGCCTGAATACGCTTGTTATTGAGAAGGAGAGTTTTCCCAGGTATAAACCCTGTGGGGGGGCTCTATCAGAGCGCGCATTATCATATCTGGGCTTTTCTCTTCCAGGCTCTATCTGCGAGAGGAACATTACAGGCGCCAGAATGCATTACCACGGCAATGTAGTCGATATACAGAAGGACTATCGAATCATCACCCTTGTCACAAGAAGCGCATTTGATCACCTAATGCTGGAGAAGGCACTTGATGCCGGAGCTCAGGCAATCATGGGCGTGAAAGTCAAAGGTTACAAGGAGAAAGACGATAGTGTCGAGGTTTATACGAATGAGGGAACGTATATCTCCAGGTATCTGATAATCGCATCAGGCTGCCAGGACATGCTTAAGGAAACGGTCAGAGGACATGATAGAAATGATCAGTACGGTGCATGCATGGTGGCAGATGTGCCGGAAGACGATAGTAAGATAGAAGAGCGCACGCGTAGCACCATAGATATCCACTTCGGGGTGGTATCGACGGGCTATGGTTGGATCTTCCCTCACAGGGGCTACTATTCTGTCGGCATAGGCGGAATTGCATCTCGCCTGAAGCATCCCAAGAAGACGATGATAAACTTCCTGCGGACAAACGGCTTTTCAGGGGATTACAAGCTTCGTGGACATCTGATTCCCTTTGAGGGAATGGAGAGAAGGATTTCCAGCAAAAGGGTTTTTCTGGCGGGAGATTCCGCCGGGTTTGTGGATGCATTCACGGGAGAGGGAATATCCTATGCAGTGCGATCAGGGCAAATAGCATCAGAGATAATAGCAGATGATCTGCCGCAGGAAGGCATTCCGAGCGAATATAATGCAAGGTGCAATGCGGACTTTGGAGCAGAGCTCAAGTATGCTCTTCTGTTCGCAAAAACGGTACATTCGAGGCCAGAGCTATTCCTGAAATTGCTGACGAGCCAGGAACAGTTCATAGATAAATATGTTGAGGTCATAGCATCTAGAGGAACATATAAGAGCTATATCAGATGGCTTATGCCCAGGATTCCTATGTCTCTTCTGTCTTTATAATATTAATTTCTTACAACTTCTAACGTCTCTCTTTGGATGATAACGTAAATCTAAAGATATTATGCCCAGGGATATTATATATAGGAAGGTCCCAATATCTAAGTTAAGTATAATAAGATATTGAGGCGGTATTATGGTCAGAGTAGGAGCTGCATTGGTATTCATGGTATTATTGGCGGTTCCTCTGTCTCACTATTACGTTTATGACTTGCAGGATCTCAATTGCAGGAGCATAACGGGTGACCTTCCAGATAAAATTGCAGATAGTATCTCGAGGAACGAGAATATCCAGGCGGGTTACCGGCAGATGCAAGCTGCCGTAAATGTGGATACTATAGGAAAAGCAAGCAAAGACCTCAAAAGCCTGCTCACGATAGCCGTCACTGAGGCTATCAATAAAACAAAGATTGCCGCTGCAATGCTGGCATCCTATTTGCCTTTAGCAAAGAACTATTGGCAGATGCTTGGCTGGCAAACGCAAGCAATACTAGCATTTATAATGGCAGCAATAGTGATTCTTTCTTTATTCAGAGCCAGATTGCCTTTCATGTCTGCTGGAGATGACTGGGAAGGATGCGTCTCAGAGTGCGATGTTAAGGTAAGATGCATAGAGCCTCTAATAAAAAAATGGGGATTTAGTTATATCAGCGAGAGGCCATGCAAATTCAGGCAAGGGCATGAAACATATGAAGGGAAGATCGATTTCTACCTGTACGATGATAACGGACCCATTACCATCATAGAAGATAAAGCCACTATAAAAAATGATGAAGATCTGAGGAATGCACGAGCTCAGGCAAGATCCTACTGTACCGGCCTCTATATTTTCGAGAACATAGTGGTGAATAGCTTTGTGATCGCTTCAAAAGAAGGCTTAAGGATCTATCAGATCAGGCGTAACGAGGATGGCCTCGTTGAAGAGGCAAGCCCCGATAAACTTAACCGGTCCGGAAGAAGATGGATAAAGGAGAAGCTACTGGAGATACGATAGCATAAATAAGTGGGGATAATATAGCATAAGGATTGAAGGACAAGAGCAGGATTAATGGATCGGGTATGAAAGCAAAAGATCTGGCAGCATCGAATCTACTATCATTAGTTCTCATTCTCCTGATAGCTGCATCTACTGCTGTCTCTCAGGGGCCATACGGGCAGCAATACGGCTATGGAGATTGCCAGAAGTCGTTCATCATTGGAGTGGATCTCCAGAAGATCTCCGGGCAGGTAAGTCCGGAGGGTTTTGTTGTGTATATGGATGGCTTATACATCGGTTCTACAAATCAAGATGGTAGATTGGAAGCCAGTGCTTATGGCGGCCGGCATATAATAAATGTCTCCAAGCAGGTCGGCATGGATATATATTCAGGAGGCTGGACTGGCACTATTGATTGCTATTATCCTGCAGCAGGCACAACTTATGTGCCCATCAAGATAAACCTGATTCAAAGCAAAGCGCCAGATCAAGTACAATCCGCTCAAGCACAGCCAGTAATCAACGTTCCAAAGCCCGGCAATTTAGAGGATATCATAATAATTATAGTAATTGCCGTCGCATTGGTAATTGGGATAATCATCGTGCTCAAATCCCTGAGATATTTCCTTGTGAATGCTATTCTGGGACTGCTGGTGCTGTATCTTGCAAATGCATTTGCAGGACTAAATATTGCGTATACATGGCTTGTTATAGTGATCTGTGCGATAGGTGGAATTGCAGGGGCCATAATAGTTATCATCTTGCATCTATACGGAATGCCGATATAGCGTTCTGTGATATCCGGTAACAATTCATCTATATGCCAATTAAAGGCCGTTCCACTTAGGACTAAGTAGCTTCCGAGCTTTTGACGGGCGTATACTTCCGATTATCAAATGTATAGTCCCGAAATCTTTGAATTATACACGTGATTGGATCACGGGCAAACGCAATCAAGTTTCATGCGGGGGACGGGAGTTGAACCCGCGAACACCTTCGTGACAGGGTCCTAAGCCCTGCGCCTTTGACCACTTGGCAACCCCCGCTTTCTTTTGATAGAAAATCTCAGCCGATCAGTCGTGCCATGATTTCGGGCTAACCCTCGTTTAGAGGAGAGAGTTATACTAGAACTTTGCGATCAGATTACATATTACCTATGATGAGTTATAGACTTATTTGCGGAGATATAGTGATGTCATAATGATGTTATAGTGATATCATGCCCCTTGACCCCTATGACTATGTCCGAATTCAGGCACAGCTCGATTTTCAGTGCAAACGCTGCGGTTTTTGCTGTCAGATAGCCGACCCCATCGACATTTATCCAAAAGACATTCGAAGATTGGCAAGCTATCTCGGCATTTCAATAGAAGAGGCAATGGAGGAGTATACAATACCTCATCCGACAGAACCTGATCTTCGGGCATTCAAGAAAACTGCGCCATGCAGATTCTATGACGAGGAGAAAAAGGGATGCAAGATATATCAGGCTAGGCCGATGGTCTGTAGGTGCAGTCCATTCCTAAGCCCCGGTCAGATTGGGCTGCAAGGCGTAGAGGTCTATGAAGACTGCCCGGCATCGGAAGAGAGCATTAAAAGAATTGAGGGAGATCTGGAAATGCTGCTGAATCCAGATGCTAGGACGCGCAAAACGCTTGAGAGGGCACTGTCTAAGATGATGCAAATAGAGTGAAGGCTTAAATAATATATCGACTGAACACAACACTAGCCCATCAGCCTCGCCAGCACCGCCTTGCTTGTATGCAAGCGGTTCTCCGCCTCATCGAAGACCACCGACTGCCGCCCATCCATCACCTCATCTGTGATCTCCTGGCCGCGGTGCGCCGGGAGGCAGTGCATGCATATGGCATTCTCGCTGGCGAGCCTCATCAGCTCAGAGTTCACCTGATATTTTCCGAAGATCCTGAGCCGCTCAGCCCCCTCTCTCTCGTCTCCCATTGAGATCCAGGTATCGGTCACTATGACATCTGAGCCGCGAGCTGCTTCATTCGGATCGATCATGATCTCCGGCAGGCCCCCAAGCCTCTTCGCCTCTTCCAATATTTGGGCCTTCGGCTGGTATCCTTTGGGCGATGCAACTTTTATGTGCATGCCAATGATTGCAGCCGCCAAGATCATCGAGTTGCAGACGTTGTTCCCGTCGCCGATCCACGCAACCTTCAGATCCTCCAGCCACCCGAAGCGCTGGCGCATTGTCATCAAATCAGCCAATACCTGCAGAGGATGCTCCCAATCCGAGAGTGCATTGATAACGGGAATGCTCGAATATTGCGCCAGCTGGGCAACTGTATTATGCGAGTAGACACGGGCAGTTATTCCGTGAACATATCTCGACAGCACTCTGGCCGTATCTGCTATAGTCTCTCCGCGGCCAAGCTGCAGCTCGCCAGCGCTCAGGTAAAGCGCATGGCCACCCAGCTCCTCAAAGGCTACCTGCAGTGAGACGCGTGTTCTTGTCGAGGGCTTCTCGAAGATCATCGCAAGGCTCTTTCCTGCAAGCGGCCTATCCCTCGATCTTCCTCGTGACTGCTTGAACGCCTCTGCGCTGTTCAAGATGCCGAATATCTGGTTCTTTGTGAGATCTGAGACGGAGATCAGATTCATGGGCTTACACCTGATACATGGGACTTCATCTGAGTTTCATCTTTGCTTCATTAGGTTTTCGTTTGAATTCATCAGATCTCCTCCTTAATCCTGTTCAATATCTCCTCATCTGACGGCAGATCGGACTTTAAGAAGGGATCGAATTTGATCTTCATGCCATCCATTCTTATGGCGCTTCCTCCAGCCTCAAGCCCGTACATGGCAGAGGGTATCACAACCTTTGCAGCATCAGTAGTCAGCGATCTTCGCGAATCGATGGCGATGAGCTGAATCTTTGCGAGGCTTCTGGCAGTTCCAAATGGAAGAACTGATAATGGATCTGAGCCGATAACCATAGCCGTATCGCAGGTTTTTGCCGCCGCTACCGCTACGATGCTGTACTCGGGTCCATGCTTCACTGTTCCGCCCTCGAATGAGACCTGATTTATGTAGCCCGTTTGGGCTAAAAGAAGCTCGTTGAAGCCGCGCATGTTGTAGTGCTCCACCATCGGTATGACCTTGAACGTCGTGATCTCATTCAGCTTTGCGACCAGAGATTTAAGAAGGCCGATGTTTTCCTTTAAAGAGTAGATCATCCCGAGGCCCGGGAATATCACGCCGAACTCCGTCTTGCGCAGGATTGTGCCGAGCTCAATCATCTTCTTTTTGTCTCCGATCTTGGGGATCTTGCTATCCAGAACCGATATGATCGACTCTATGAAGCTCGCATCCCCGCCCGGAGGCACTTTGAAGTAGTTCTCACAGAGCGTTGCAGTCGAAGACTTCCGAACATCGATAACTATGCAGGTTCTCTCCTCCTCATAGCTTTTCTGCCTTTTCTCGCCCCGAGGGTAGTAAGCAAACCGCGACAGATGCCTTGGATGGCTGTTCGAGGGATCTGCACCCCAGAATACTGATGTATCTGCGAAGTTTCTCACATCATCCAGGGTACACGTCGGAATCTCTCCACGCAAGACCATCTCAAGCAGCAGACTCCGGCAGAACGAGGACGTATCATCAATGACTGCGCCAAGCTTCTTCGCAAGCTCAATTCCCGCACTCTGTGCCTCCAGCGTGGAGTTTGACCAGCCATAGAGCAGAGGTGCCTCGGAGTTTCTCAGCAGCTCAGCAGCCTTTTTTATTGCCTCATCTATCGATACCTTCTGGCCATCAACCGATGGAGATGTCCTTTCAGTGAAAAGAGCCTGGAAATGTCCATGGCCCTTTCGGCATAAGTTCTTTGCCTGGGATATGGTTCCTGTCTTTAAAGAAAGCTCGATGTCTTCACAGAGAAGAGAGCATCCTGTACATGTAGGCATGATGACCACCTAAACAAACTCTATTGCCTTGCTTGGACATGTCGCTGTGCAGGCGTTGCACAAGATTCTGTTCGGCCCAAAGCGTCTACATTCTTTGACGTTCAGGCATTTTACAACGCCGTCCTCAACGACCAATATCACTTTATCGCTCTTCGGGCCGAGGCCGATGGCGCTTCCTGTCGGATCGCTGGCCACGTTGACAGGACAGGCAACCACACAGTTCCCGCAGCCGAAACACTTCTCCCCATGAATTATAAGGCCCGTCTCCGACGCCTTCTCCAGAGGTGCCAAGACCTCCTTGAGCTTCTTGAGCTTATCCGCGTATTTTGGATTGAATAATGCCGGGCAGTCCTCAAGCTTCTTCTCTCTATTGAGAAGGGCCACTGCCAGAGCCATACAGCTAGCATATCCGCATTCTTTACAGGCATCCTTTGGCAACAATTGGTAAAGTTCCATGGCACTGACCATCACGCGACATCTCCATATCTTGGGCTTAATGACTTTATGTGCTCGGCCGTATTAAGAATATTGGCCGGGCCTTCGAGAAACCTTTTCATACCCCGGAGTATCTAAATAGCATCGATGCCTTTCAGCAACCCTCTGGCGCTACTAGGACTGCTCAGTGTTGTCCCACTCATAATCATATACCTCATCAGACCCAAGCCGAAGATCATACCATTCTCATCTACAATCTTTCTCACAGAGGGTGAAGCTGAGCGCTCTGCAATCCTGAGCCGCCTGATAAAAGATCCGCTCTTCTGGATACAGCTTCTTGTTCTCATATCAATATCCGTAGCTGCTGCAGGCCCTTACACGACAACTGTGGGAACCCCGACGAGCCATCTTGTTGTAGTGCTGGATGTCTCTGCAAGCATGGAAAACAGCTTTTCGCGAGCATTGAATGTTATAGACCCCTACCTGGATCAATATGATAGAGTAAGCATCGTCCTCGCAAGCGCTATACCTGAGTCGGCTCTGCAGTCGGGCAACAGCGCCGAGGCCAGAGGCATCCTGTCAAAGGTATCGCCGCGCGCCGTAGTTGCAGATATCTCCTCGGCAATGACTCTTGCTGATGGAATTTTGGGCTCTGAAGGCGGAAATATTCTGGTTGTATCAGATTTCATAAGCTGGCAGGGCGATGACCCCAACGAGACGCGGAAAGTCCTTGAAGCCGATGGCAGGATAAGCATAGTCTTTGCAAACACCCGCGGAGGGGGCAATAATGTCGCGATTACCGGAGGGTGGGAGGTTCCAGGAAGCGGCTATGTTAACCACACCGCTTTAGTGCATAACTTCGGAAGCGCGAGAACCGTTCCGATAACGATCAGAGGACCGGGAGGCTCATCAAGCAGGTCTATAGCCATGGATCAGGGCGGAGACTACTATTTCTCATTCACGGCGTTTCCAGGCGTGAATTACATCACTTTAGATCTGAACGATGCAATAAGCTGGGATAACAAGGCATATGTCTATGTGCCCGATCAGGGGCGGAAGAATGTTCTGTATCTCGGGGACGTGAGCCCAGCCCTCTCTGCCTTGCGTTCACTTCCGAATGTTCAGGTATCGAGATCGGGAGATTACAGCAGCTTTGATTTAATAGTTATAGCCAAGAATGTCTCGGATACCGGCGAACTCAACCGCTATATAGACGATGGCGGAAAAGCGATATACATTGCCTACAGCCAGAACGATAGTCCCGAATATCTGCCTGTGAAGATAACAGGCGCTGCGACGGGGCCCGTCAACCTCTGGTTCAGAAACCCTGTGTTTGCGAGCGATATACATTTCGATGAGATCGGCATCTTCGGCTACCTGGACAGCTCGGCCCGCAGGGGCTCAGTCTCGATGATAGAGGCAAATGGAGCGCCTGTTCTTGCATACTGGCGCTTAGGCAAGGGAACAGTTATTTACAACGGCCTGGAGGCGAACTCCGATTTCTATCTGCGGCCTGAATATCCAATATTCTGGTATGAGATGATCAACTGGCTTACAGGCGTTCCGGATATCTCAGAATCAAATCGCAGGACTGGAGAGTTTATTCCTCTGGGGGAAACAGTAAACGTCGATGCTCCTCAGGGCATAATTACCACATCGAGTCTGCTGCTTGATGAGGTGGGAATATACAGCTTCCAGGGCACGACTCTTGCTGCAAATATGTATGATCAGCGTGAATCCGACTTAAGCGGAGGCGCAGTTTATCCGGCAGGCGAGTTTAATACCGGAATCACCGGTGAGGCGATTGTTAAGCAGGACCTATCCCAGTGGGTTATCGTTTTGGCGGTCCTGGCAATAATCTCAGAATTTGCAATCATCTGGTGGAGGCGCGAGGCATGATAGGGGACTTCTACTTCACATCCCCCCAGCTTTTATGGCTGCTTCCTGTGTTGCTCATTCCAGGATTGATCTACCTAATCCTGCGGGCCAGGAAGAAGTCTTTGGTGGCATCCAGACTCGCTGTGCTCTCTCTGATTATAATCGCGGCTGCAAACCCGTATACTGTTACGACTCAGACTGTCAGGTCTGAGCAGCCGAGCATAACCCTGCTCGATGATAAAACAGGCTCAATGAGCATCTTCGACGCGGGCGTTGCGGTTCGTCTGGGCCAGATATTGAATGGAGCCCAGATCAGATCGTTCTCAGGCGATTCGACCCCTTTAGGGGATAAGATCCTCCAATATTCCACGCCAGGCAATGCCCTTGTCCTCGTCTCTGACGGCCAGAACAACAAAGGAAGGCCGTTATCTAATGCTCTGACCCTTGCGAAAGCATCGAATACAACTGTATTTGCAATACAGATCTCGCCTGTAAAGGGAGACTCAGGCATTGTGATTCAGGGAACCAATACTGCCGTAATCGGCGATGATTACCCGTTCAAAGTCGTGATCAATTCCTCCGACAGATATGAGGGACAGCTGTCCGTCTATGCCGATGATGCGCGCATCTATTCGGATAATATCGCCGTCAACAAGACGATATCTATCGGAATTTCTCATACGTTTAGGGATACCGGCACGCATACTCTGAGAGCATCCATCGTCCCGGATTCGCAAGCAATAAACGACGAATATCAGAAGGCAGTCTATGTCGTTCCGAAGCCCAGCGTGCTTCTGGTAACAAGCACCCCGTCTCCGCTCGCGTCAGTCCTCGCAGGTCTGTACGGGCTCAGCATGGCCACTGACCTCCCGGCCGATCTCAGCGGCTACAAGGCAGTTGTGCTTGATAACCAGAAATATAGTCCAGAGCTCGATCAGCTCAAGGCCTATGTGCGCGACGGAGGCGGACTCGTTGTAGTGGGCGGCCCGGCCTCCTATGAGTATGGAGGTTATTATAATACTACATTCGAGAGTGCGCTTCCTACAAAATCTACGCCCAGCATATTCGAAGGCGGCAAGACTGCTGTGATGGTCATGGATATCTCCTACAGCCTTACTGATACCAGGACAAAGGATGGCACGCCACTGCTGGATTATGAAAAGGCCCTCGCAATAGAGCTTCTCAAGTCCCCCGATCTTCAGGATTACAAGGTGGGATTGGTCGCCTTCGGCACAAAGGCATATGATGTATCAGACCCTGTTCCACTCTCAAGCGGCAGGACGTTCCTGGCCGACAGGATTGCGAGCCTCGCTCCCTCATCGACAGAGAACACCTACCTCGACGGAGGACTCGATCTCGCATGGAATATGCTTAACGAAAGCGGCAGCAAGGGAGAGCTGATTGTTTTATCGGACGGAATCCTGCAGAATTACCCCAAGGTAATAGACCACTCTGTCCGGATTATAAAACAGATGGGTGTCACAACACGGCTTATTCAGGTTCAGGCATTTCCAGATACTACAGGACTCTTCGGCAAGATGGCTGTGGAAGCAGGCGCCGAGTTTTATGCATTCACCTATCCAGAATCCATATCGACGAAGATCACAGGTCAGCCGATAAATAAGCCGGAGGAGACAAAACAGCTTAAGGGTTTTCCAATTGCAATCGTTAACACTGATCATTATATAACCTCAGGGCTTGAGATAAACGCAACTATTACGGGCTTCAATGATATTACGCCGAAGCCCGGAGCCCAGAAGCTTGTTTCCATGGCGGATGGAAAGCCTGTGCTTACAACCTGGCGATATGGTCTTGGCAGAGTTGCGAGCCTATCCGCAGATGACGGCATTGCTTGGTCATCCTCGCTTTATTCTCCGCCGGCATCGAAGCTCATATCTGCAATGGTCAACTGGGCAATAGGGGATCCGAGGCCCGAGGAGAATCGCATAGATGCAGATGACGGCTGGCTTGGCACTCCCCTGCAGATCACAATCACGAGCAATTCCAGACCCAGCATAGATGGCGCAACCATAGAAAAGATTGGGGATACAAGATATATTGCAACATTCACGCCCGATAAGTCTGGCATATATTACATCGGGGATTACGGTATTGCCGTCAATTACCCTCTGGAGTATAGGGATATAGGCTTCAACCCCGATCTTCCCAGGCTGATTATGGCAAATGGCGGCAAGGTATTTACAGAAGCTGAGGCGAGACAGAGCCTCGAGGCAGAGGCTGGCCGCTTAAGCCAGAGGACTATCGAAGATAGGGCATCCAGAAGAGATATTCTTCTACTTGCAGCCATATCTATATTTATTGCTGAAGTTGTATTGAGGAAGCTCGGCGAGATAAAGAGACGTGGACGGTCCAGAAAGAGGCAATTCTTATGATCTTACCATCAGATTTTAATAGCATATCAGTATTATTGAACATATATCAGCGGAGGTAACTATCACTAAATGAGTTCTCAAATGTGCACTATTTGCGGCCTTCCAACGGAGCTTTGCATCTGCGAGGAGGTTGCTAAGGAGCAGCAGAGGATTGCAGTAAAGGTTCAAAAGCGCAGGTATGGAAAAGAGGTAACCGTCATCCAGGGAATAGATCCACATGAGATAGATCTGCAAGAGCTTTGTACTTACCTCAAATCCAAGCTCGCCTGCGGTGGAACCGTAAAGGACAGCCTCATAGAACTCCAGGGCAACCATACCCAGCGGATAAAGGATATCCTTGTAAAGAGAGGCTTCGGCGCCGAGCAGATAAGCACCTGAAGATAAGCGCTCAAATGAGAGCGCCCAAAAATATTAAATGAATTGGAGCAAAGCTCAGATGCTCTTATCATAATTTTCTGAACTATCGAGCTCAGTCTCCCCTTCATTGCCGATAACTATAGCAAATATCCATTCGCTGAGCTTTGCACAATGTTCAGGCTCACATTCCTCAATACAGCCTGCGCATGGTTCAAAGAGGTCTATAGCCATGAGCGATTTGAACCGTCTGCCCTTAGATTTTTCTGCGCAATGAAGCCTATAGGTCCTGATGCCATCGGCCGTTTCCATCTCCCTGGTTATGAGATTATCTTTAAGAAGCTTGGCAACTATTCGAGAGCATTTACGAGAATCTATAGAAAGAGCCTTCCAGAGATCACTCTGGAGCACTCCATTCTCATGGGACTTTATATATTCAAGCGCTTCTTCAGCAGACATCTTTACCTTACCCCTGCTCTAAAACTCGATACCTTAATACCTTACTCTATAGGACTTATCAGAATTATATTGTTCCCCCTCAATATCACAGATCCGAGGGAGCGCGTCTTCTCTCCGCCTATGAGTTCCACTGTCTCCAGAAGGTGAAGATTCAGATATTCATCAACGCTATTCAGAACACCTTCCAGAACATATCGCGGCGATCCTTTCATCTCAACCTGGATTTTAGTGCCCACTAATGACTGGACCTTTTTGGTTGGAAACATAAATCTGACCTCTTAATTAATTAAGCTGAATAATACTTCAAAGTTTTGTGTTTTAAGACAGTTCTCTTTGAATAGAATTGAGCATAAATCTGTGCGATATAAGATTATACCGTATAAACCTATACTGCATAAATCCATATGGCATAAACCTATACCTACAGCTATACAGCCTCAACGCCTTTTACGTCTGGAATGCTTTTTTTAAGCTCTTTCTCGATGAAGTTCTTTATTGTCATCTGAGAAAAGGGACAGCCTGCACAGCTCCCCTGCAGCTTTACTTTGACTATTCCGTCATCTATGCCGACAAGCTTAACATCTCCGCCCTCGGTGCGCAGCGCAGTCCTAATCTTGTCTAAGGCAGCTTCAACGTTATCCTTGAGATCTTGCATAATTACTCTAGTCCCCTTTCACTTTAATGGATGCGATTTCGTGCCCTATAATCGTGTATCTTTTACCTCTTAAAGCTTCCTCGAGGCCATCAGCAATCTCGCAATACTTATCGTAGTCAATAACCGTATTCACCATGATCCCCGGCTCTGACTGATCCCTTACTGCCTTCAGAGCCATATTTGGATCCTCGCTGAGTCGGAAGTTCTTCCAGGTCTTCGGAGCCATGCCATGGTACTCGATAAGGTAAAAGCCAGTCATCCCGAGCTCGGTCAGCAGATTTATAACCCTTACAAGATGATCAGGATCCACGAAAATCTTGACCAACATCTTCATGAAATACCCCAAGATTGCTATTTCACAGACTTGCCTTAAATAGCTTCGCAAGACAAGAAGATTCTTTTATCCTTCATGTATATCGGGGCTAGCATGGCCGAAAGAGATGTTGTAGATGTGTTAAAAAGCATTGGCATCGAACTGGATGATATCGTATCCGCGGCATTGGAACTTTACTTTCCCCATCCTGGTGTAGAGACTCGCGAGAAAGCAGAAGCCAAGTTTAGAGAAGAACTAAATATAGCGCTATCAGATCCTAATCTCGCTTTGCTGATATATGCAGGGGTCCTCCTTGAATCCGAAGGCGTGAAAAAGAATCTTCCGAACATCAATCAGTCGGATTATGATAATGATCTGACGTGCCTGATAGCTGACGAGGTCATTGGCCTCAGCATTGCCAAGTATATCGGAGGCTATAAGGGATTGTTCGATTACGTCAGATATGATAAGGCAAAGCCCGGAATTCTCGGAAGGCTTGGTCCTTTCATGGATGATGTCATCGGCGGACTGATAGGCGGAGTATCTGCTAACATGTATACAAGGGCGGTGTTTGACTGAACGGATTTCTGTTTGCGCTCAAATCGGGATTCGGTTGGCTATCGACAATACCTGTCGGCATCTCAATGGAGGGCATAGACGCCCTTATGAGGCATGTTTATGTCTTTCCCATCGTCGGACTTGTGATTGGGCTGATCTTTGGGACGGTTGCATTCGTTGCCGAAAAGGCACTGCCTTCATCGCCTTCAAGCCTGATTGCAATAATTGTGATAATGAGCATCTATAAGCTCTGTGGAATCAACCATATAGATGGCCTCGCAGACTTCGGAGACGGCGTGATAGCTCATGGGACGGTCGAGAAGAAGATCCAGGCAATGAAGGATGTGAATATAGGCACAGGCGGTGTCGTCTTCATTGCTGTCATGCTTCTAACACTGTTTGCGATTATTTCCAGTATGCCTGCAGGTCTCTTGCCTCTGGCCTTAATTGCATCAGAGGTCTCTGCAAAGCAATCGATGATAGCTTTTGCTGCGTTCTCCAGGTCTTTGCAGAAGGGTTTCGGACAGATAATGATCGAAAAGACCGGCACACGCGAGTTTATTATCGGTCTCATAATAGCGGCTGCATTATGCGCAGCAGTATTGGGGCCTCTAGGCATTACTATGCTCGCAGCTTCGCAAGTGGCTGCTCTATATATGATTCAAGTTGCTAAGAGAAACTTCGGAGGAGCAACAGGCGACGGCATAGGTGCGACGAACGAAGTATGCAGGGCTATAGCTTTAGCTGCTGCCATAATCTTTGGGGGAGTAGTTCCTTGGATGCATTGGTGATGGCCTGCGGCTGGCGCTATAAAACTGTAAGAGTTCCAGGCTTTGGAGGAGTAGTTCCTTGGATGCATTGGTGATGGCGGGCGGAAAGGGCACGCGGCTCAAGATGGGCGAAAAACCATTGGTCAAACTCCTTGGGAGGAATCTCATCGATTATGTGACATCTGCTCTTGAGGATAGCTCTGTGGAGAGGATATTCATCGCCACTACTGAGAATGTGCCTATGACAAAGAGATGGGCTAATGACCGCGGTCTTGCGACAGTGGATACGCCCGGAACAGGCTTTGTGGCTGATATGGTCTATGCCATCGGTCATTTAGGACTGATAGATCCAGTGATGGTGATTATGGCAGATCTGCCGCTGATAACTCCCGACCTAATTGATTATATAATCGATACTTACGAAGAGCATCCTGAGCCTGCGCTCTCTACACATACTCCTCTTCACCTGCATAGCCGACTGGGCAGAAGGCCAGATTCATTGTTCAATTACCATGGCCAGCTAATAGTCCCTGCCGGGGTAAACATTCTTGACGGTGCAGATATAAGGCAAGAGCAAGAAGATTATCATCTGATAATTGAGAGACTTGAGATGGCCATAAACGTGAATAAAGCCGAGGATCTGAAGCTGTGCGAGAGGATACTTCTAGGTGATCTTAGTTGAATAATAATGAGATGATTACAATCGAGGGCGAGAAGTTCTCAGCCCATGATCTTGCGCTTCTTACTGGAGAAGACTCCGTTTCCAAAACGCCAGGCTCAAATATCCTCCTAGTTGCCCGCGCCCTGAGAGCCCCGATGAGGTTGCCATGGCTGCTTAAAGATATATGTGCGCTTAACCTCAGCTGCGAGGAGCAAAGGGACCTGAGGCTTGCGCTCATCCGCGTTCAGGTGGATGCCGAACTGAGGATGAACGAGGATATCCAGAGATATCAACAGAGGCGCTATGTCGCACAGGTAATAGAAGTGCTGCTATTCAATGAGCTTATGCTTGCTCCTCGCGAACAGGCGGAAGAGGTGGAGATAGAATGAGAGATTCAATCATTCAGCTATTGTTATTTCCCTTACTCTTTATCTCGCAAAATACCTTAGATTGATTTTTATTGTTTTTATTTAACTCTTATGAAACATTTAGCACTTTCTTTTTTTGCGTCTTCCTTCTCCCACTCATTCTTACAACCTTTAAATCCTTTTAGGAAGTCAGGCCAAAAATCGCTATTGGTTAGCCGCTTTTCTTTCAGAGGTTAACCGCAAGATTTATTTCCTTTAAGCTGAACGTGAAGTCCGGCAATTTATGAGGAATGCTATGCGACTTTCGATGGACTTGGAATTACAGGATATACCGGGGCAGCTGCTTCTCGCTTTGCAGCCCTTGAAGGATAACAAGGCCAACATAATCAGCGTGGTTCATCACAGGGAGCG
>JBHGAU010000107.1:0-7021 GCA_041946675.1 Methanotrichaceae archaeon
GCCCAATAAAGTACAGGATGCAGGACCAATAATCCTTGTTATTATCATTTTACAGAAAATTTGCTACACTGCCGTGCTTCAAAATAATGACCACCGATAATCCTATTAACATTGTGTTCAACTCCCATACAGCCACACAAGCCAGGAGCTTTCTGATGAGCGAGGTCTCGAAGGAGTACAATTTCAAGCAAACAGAAGAGAAATGGGTCGATAGCTGGGATAAGTCCATCTATTACTTCGATTGGCAGTCCAAGAAGCCCCAATACATAATAGATACACCCCCGCCATACCCTACAGGCAATTTCCACATAGGCAACGCACTCAACTGGTGCTATATGGACTTCGTTGCCCGCTATAAAAGGATGCGGGGATATAGTGTCATGTTCCCTCAGGGCTGGGATTGTCACGGGCTTCCTACAGAGGTCAAAGTAGAGGAGAAGTACCATATAACGAAGAACGAGATTCCCCGAGACGAGTTCAGAAGGCTCTGCGAGCAGATGACATCAGAGGCTATAGAGAGGTTCAGAGGAACCATAAATCGGCTTGGGATCTCGACGGACTGGTCAAACGAATATGTGACGATGCTGCCGGAGTACTATGTTAAGACTCAACGCTCGTTCGTCCAGATGTATAAAAAGGGACTCATATATCGTGAAGATCATCCGGTCAACTGGTGCCCGCGGTGCGGCACTGCAATAGCCTTTGCCGAAGTCGAGTACGATTCTCGCAATACATCACTCAATTACATGCGTTTTCCGAGCAAAGATGGGTTTGTAGAAATCGCTACCTCAAGGCCGGAGCTCTTGCCTGCATGTGTTGCCGTTGCAATAAACCCGGCGGATGAAAGGTACAAAGGATATGCAGGCACAAAGGTGACTGTACCTATCTTCGGCTATGAGGTCCCAGTGCTGACTGACTCTGCCGTCGATCAGAAGTTCGGCACTGGTGTAGTTATGATCTGTACCTTCGGCGATAAGCAGGACGTCAGATGGTGGATGGAGCATGATCTGCCGCTTCGCCAGGCTATAGATAGAAACGGCAGGCTGACTGAGATTTCCGGAAAATATGCCAATCTTTCGATCGATGAAGCCAAGCATGCGATTATCGAGGACATGAAGAAAAAGGGCATCATCTATAAGCAGGAACCTCTGGATCAGAACGTCGGCCTGTGCTGGAGATGCAAAACGCCCATAGAGATCCTGTCGGGACGACAGTGGTTCGTCAAGATTGATCCCGATGAGATCAAGAGGACATCCGAAGAGATCGACTGGATACCTCCGTACATGGAAACACGGCTAAAGAATTGGGCTGATTCAGTCGAGTGGGACTGGTGCATATCGAGGCAGAGGATATTCGCAACACCAATACCTGCCTGGTACTGCAAAGATTGCGGCGAGGTTTTGGTTGCAGAAGAGAATTGGCTTCCCCTTGACCCGACCAGGACACAGCCGCCCATAAAATGCAAATGCGGCTGCAGCGAGTTTAGGCCCGAAGAGGATGTGCTCGATACATGGATGGACAGCTCCATATCTGCTCTGGCAGTTGCAGGATGGCCAACACGGCCTGATCTCAGATATCCGACCCAGCTCAGATCGCAGGGCCATGATATCATAAGAACCTGGGCGTTCTATACAATACTCAGATGCAAGGATCTCGTCGGAAAACGTCCATGGGATGCAATTCTTATCAACGGCATGGTTCTGGGAGAAGATGGACGGAAGATGTCAAAATCTTTAGGCAATTTCATAATACCGGAGCAAGTTTTCGAGGCGAATGGAGCTGATGCGCTGAGGCAGTGGGCCGCCTTAGGCGGCAGCCCGGGAAACGATGTGATGTTCCAGTGGAAGGAGATAACTGCCGCCAGCAGGTTCCAGCAGAAGCTGTGGTCGATCTACAGATTCTCGAGCCCCTTGATGGCTCCAAACATTGAGGCACCAGGCCAGGTCGATAAATGGTTGCTCGGAGAGCTTGATTCATTGATCAAAGCCGCCACAGATGCAATGGATAGATACCAGTTCGATGAGGCATTCAAAGCAATCAGAACATTCACCTGGGAAGTGCTCGCAGATAATTATATAGAGCTTGTTAAGGCCAGGCTCTACGGGCAGAGCAGCCCTGAGAAAAGAGCGGCACAGAACACTCTGTATACTGCCATAGAGACTTTGACGAGAATGATGGCGCCTTTCATACCATTCATCTCAGAGGAGATTTATCGTTCGCTCACAGGCGAGAGCGTCCATGTCCAGAGCTGGCCGGAAGCATCCGGTATCGATGTTGATCCAACAGGCGCGCTGATAAAAGAGATTGCAGCGGCATTGCGCAGATATAAATCCGAGAAGGGCATGGCCCTGAACTCGCCAATCCCGGGCATAGTCATATATTCAGACCTGGATTTGGAGACCATAGATCTCCAAGGTGTAGCGAACTCCAAAGTCGAAAGCAGAAAGGGCCTTCCCAACATAGAGATGAGGCCGATTGAGGTTAAGCCTCAAATGAAGATACTTGGCCCGAAGTTCAAGGATAAAAGTGGAAAAATCATCAAGGCTCTTCTGGCTATGAATCCAGAAGTGGTCGCAGAGCATAAGGCATCTGGTTCCATCAAGGTCAGCTTTGATGGTGAGACGGTCGAGGTGACTCCCGACTCCGTCGAGATCATCACAGAAACACTCTCTGCAGGCACCGCTGTCGATGTGCTCAAAGTAGGACCTGCAACTGTGCTGGTTAGAAAATGATCGAAGTAGAGATCAAGGCGCGCCTAAGAGAGGATACCCTTCAGAGGATAAAGGCGCTCGGTGCCGTTCCTATCGGCACTGAGCATCACCGTGATATCTATTTCAACTCGCCGATCCGAGATTTTAAAGCTAGCGATGAGGCTCTGCGTATAAGGGTCAAGGAGGAGGGCGCACGTCTGACCTACAAAGGACCCAAGCTCGATAGCGAGACTAAGTCCAGGAAGGAGCTGACCGTCAAAATAGATGACTCTGAATCGATGATGCAGATACTCTTATCCTTAGGCTTTGTGATCTCCGGAGAAGTGATAAAGAGCAGGACAAAATATACGCTAGGCGATATAATTTTCGCAATGGACGATGTTTCGGGCCTTGGGTCATTTCTGGAGATAGAGATTGCCGGCGGGGATGATTGGCCCGAGAAGAAGAGAATGCTTCAGGATATTATGACAGAGCTTGGCTTGGATGAATCTATAAGAAAATCATACCTGGAGCTTCTTTTAGAATGCGAGGGTGGAGATAAAGGCAAATAGGCAAATAGTGACAACCTAGATAATCTAGGCAGGATACAATTAATATAATGACAGAAAGCTCAGAAAGCCGCACTCCGATGCTTGCAATGCTGTTCTTCATGGTAGTCGTACAGCTTTTGGCCCTGGCGTTCATGCCTTCCTTTGAGATCAGCAATACAAGAGTATTTGAAAATCCATCATCCGCCGCAAATCCCTTCATTTATGTGATTCTCATAATAGTATTCACATTACTGCTGCTTATCGCCATGAAATTCAAGCGAGGATGGGTCATAGGCGGATTTATTCTGATATCCGTAGCAACAAGCATATTCTATATTTTGACGGCATTTCTGCCGCTGGTCATCTCATTAGTGCTCACAATAGTAATGCTTCTGCTGCTGCGCTTCTATCCTGAATGGTATATTATCGATATAATAGGCGTTTTCATATGCGCCGGGATTGCCTCCCTCTTCGGAATAAGTATGACCACTCTTCCAGCGGTGATACTGCTGATAATATTGGCGGTCTATGATGCCATCTCAGTCTATAAGACAAGGCATATGGTCACTCTGGCTGAGGGTGTGATAAACATAAAGGCTCCGCTTCTTTTCGTTGTGCCCAAGACCAAAGGCTACAGCTTCAGGGAGGATCAAGTATCCATCTCAGGCCAGTCGTCTGAGAAAGCCAAAGGTGCCTACTTCCTCGGTCTTGGGGATGCCATTATGCCCACAATATTGGTAATTTCAGCCAACTGGTCGCTCCATGCGGCGAGCATTTACGGAGTGAATATACCTGCAATAGGCACAATGATTGGAACATACATAGGCTTTCTGGCCCTGATGACGACATCGCGAGATAAACCTCAGGCGGGCCTTCCATTCCTTGACTCAGGTGCTATCTTGGGCTTCCTGGCCGGATGCATATTGGCGGGTGTGATGCCATTTCCAATTTTAGCTCCCTTCTATTTTTTAATGCCGCCATAATGCCATTCAGACCACCGATACCTTTTTGCCCAGACCCGCACTACACTAGAACCAAGAGGAATAATAATGCCCAATGATGATCAGGCAGTGCTTGAGCAGTTCATTCCATTCTGCCCCAAATGCGGCAATGAGTGCGAGTCAAAAGAGCTTAGGCGCGCCCTCGATGTTGAGCGGTGGCAGAAAATAGTAATTGAAACTATCTATTACTGCCGAAAATGCGATAATTACTGGAGCGAGGGGCTGATAGAGAAAGGCTATAAATGATTTAGCTCTATTATTATGGATAGATATGATTTATCTCCGTTATGCCGATAGATACGATATATCTCTATTATATGGATAGATATGATTTATCTCTGTTATGCCGATAGATATGATATATCTCTATTATACCGATAGATTCATGGGCTACAACTTCGGCCCTGAGCATCCGCTGAAGCCAATACGTCTGATGCTGACCTACAAGCTGATCGAGGAGTGCGGCATGCTTGACGGCAATACGTGTAAAGTAGAGCCATGCTTTGCAAGCGAAGCTGACCTCTTGCGAGTACACACACCTGAATACATTGCCGCTGTCATGGCAGAGGTGCCTGACCTCGCCTTCGGACTCGGCACAAGTGATACTCCAGTCTTCAAAGGCATTTACGATGCATCTCGACTCCTGGCAGGGGGAAGTATTGATGCAGCAAGGCGCATAATCTCCGAGGATTGTAAAGCCTTTAATATCGGCGGTGGGCTTCACCATGCGATGCCTACGTTAGCCTCAGGTTTCTGCGTCTTCAACGATCCAGCCCTTGCAATATCTGTTCTAAAAGAGCGGTTTAAGAGCATTCTCTACATAGACATAGACGGCCATCATGGAGATGGCGTGCAGCAGATATTCTATGAGGACCCTGATGTCCTTACCATATCTATTCATGAATCTGGCAGATACATCTTTCCAGGCACAGGCTTTATAGATGAGATCGGCGCCGGGCCTGGCCTGGGCTACTCAGTAAATATTCCAATGCCGATGTACGCCGGAGATGATGAATATCGCTTTGCATTTGAGGAGATTATCCCTCCGATTTTCGAATGGTTCAAGCCGGATGTTGTAGTTGCCCAGCTCGGAGTTGATGCTCATTACCTTGATCCCCTCACAAGCCTTAATCTAACGCTCACTGGCTACAACTATCTTGTAAGCAGGATAGTTGAGCTGGCAAATAGATATGCAGATGGCAGGCTCCTTGCCCTTGGCGGCGGAGGCTACAATCTAGAGGTGGTGCCGACTGCATGGGCGGGCGTTCTTCATATCATGAAGGATGAGCCTCAGCCTGAATATCTGCCCCCATATTGGGTTGAGTTCTTTATGAACTACGTTGACTGCGAGCCTTTATGTCCACCGGATATAAATATAGCAATAGGGAATGAGACAAAGAAAAGGATTAATGCTGAGCTGGCCGAGACCCTTCAGGGTCTTAAGCAAAAGCTTTCTGGCGTTCATAAGATCTTCAAGATTTTCAATTAGCCCAATCTCAATTTTATTCTTGACGAAAAAGATTATATCCCCATCAGCACCGTTTTTCTGATCAATGAACCTCCTTCAAGAAGGCGCCATTACCTTCGAGTCTGATGGCATCTTCTATAATCCCAGAATGAAGCTCAATAGAGATATCTGTGTGGCAATGGCAAGGTCGCTGGACATAACTGATTATCTTGATGCTCTCTCAGCCAGCGGCATCCGCGGCCTAAGAATAGCCAAGGAGGCAAACGCGGAAGCCGTCACGTTAAACGATGTTAGCCGCCAGGCATATGAGACAATTCTGAAGAACATATCAAGAAATGATGCCGTAAACTGTGAAGCGTCATGCAACAATGCAAATGTGCTCATGCACCAGAGACATTTTCAGGCCATCGATCTGGATCCTTTCGGCACACCATCGCCTTACATCTCTGCAGGATCGAGGTCCGCATTATCCTACCTATTTGTCACAGCCACCGATACAGCCCCGCTCTGCGGAGCACATCTCAAAAGCGGGATCAGGAAGTATATGGCAACACCGTTAAATACCGATTATCATCCCGAAATGGGTGCACGGATATTGCTCGGCCTGGCAGCAAGAGAACTTGCACGCCTGGATAAGTCAATGGAGCCGATGCTAACGCACGCTACTGATCACTATGTGCGTATATACCTTCGAGTGAGAAAGGGCGCTCAATCAGCGGATAAGTGCCTGGAGAATATGGGCTATGTTGAACACTGCACGGCATGCGGCTGTTTCGTCTGCATGGAAGATCTCGAATTTGTTGAAAGATGCAGCGCATGCGGCTGCAAAACTATGCTGGCAGGACCGCTATGGCTAGGGAGGATTCAGGAGGCAAGCACGATCCGTCAGGCGGTTGATTCCCTGGATGATGGAAATGCTCGAGCATTAAGGTTGCTGGAAACTTGTGCCTCCGAGGTGGATACGCCATTATACTATGATCATCATAATATCTGTGAAAGATTGAAGATTACTCCCTCAAAGATAGATGCGGTAGTTGACTTCCTGCGCTCATCAGGCTGGAAGGCATCGAGAACGCATTTCAGTGGAATAGGCATTAAAACCGATGCCTGTATAACCGAAGTAGAGGATGCAATAAAAAGTGCCTGAGATTCACAAGATTTATAAAAATTTGCTCTTTTTTCGCCACCTAAAACTTAATAAAGGAGAAGATACGTAATAGTGATAACTGCAAGTGTAACCTACACTGCAGATTGAGCGGCACGAGGTGACGTTTATTACCCCCTTCATTGCTACTCCCTTTCGCATCTCGT
>JBHGAU010000108.1:0-6920 GCA_041946675.1 Methanotrichaceae archaeon
CAGCAAGAAGCTTAAACCGTGCCCGGATGCTTCTGGTGACAGATGAAGGACATTCGGATGATTATATTGCAAAAGCATTACAGGTTGCCAAGTCCACAGTAGCCCGAATCAGGGGAAGATACTGCCATGAAGGTCCGGAATCTGCATTGAGAGAAAAAACCGCGTACCGGTGCTCTTCCAAAGATTGATGGAAGAGCAAAAATCCTTAGAATGCTAAAAAACGAGACCAAGCCGTGGCAGAAGCAGCAGTGGTGTATAATCCAAATAACAATCGACTTGGCTTCATAAGTTATTTCTAGACAAACAAATATATAAGGACATCTCAAATGAATGCTGTAAGAAGTTATAGCCATGCAAGACAATAATCCCGGCAGCGATCAGGCAAAGAAGCACTTCGTAATCAAGCTCATCCCGCCCAGGCCGACCTTCCATCTGGATATGTCGGAGGATGAAAGGTATACAATGAAACAGCATGCTGTCTACTGGAATAGCCTGGTCGACAAGGGAGTTGTCATCATCTTCGGCCCAGTGCTTGATCCAAGGGGCGTTTATGGTCTTGGAGTCATGGAAGTCGAAGACGAGCCTCAAGCCCGCACATTCATCGCAGAGGACCCTGCAGTTAAATCAGGGCTTGTGGAGATGGAAATCTATACGATACTTGCATCAACACACAAATAGCTACCAGAATCAGTACAAGTTAATACTTTGGTTGCGCCCTTCATATGGATTTTTGGCATAAAAACAAAAGGACCGCCAATCTTAGTCCTATTAACCTTATAATATCTTAGATTATCAGCGGCTTCAATACAAAGCAGTAGCTCTACAATATAGGTTCTCGAATCATAATCGCTTCAGAATCGGCATCAAATCAAACAGTCATTCACAACGAATTTAAGCCAGTGCCATCATAGCCTGCCTCATGGATTCCCTCGAGGAGCTGATATCGGCAGCCAGATGCGAGATAGAGGTCGATCTGCTAATTGTTGGGGCCGATATCGTGAACACCCTTTCAGGTGAGCTTCACAGAGCCGATGTCGCAATCCATAAAGGCCGCATAGCTGGCTTCGATTGCTCCAGCGCCAGAGAAACAATCGATCTCACAGGATTCATCCTCTCGCCCGGATTTATAGACGGCCACGTCCACATCGAGAGTGCAATGGTAACGGTGCCTGAATATGCAAGGACCGTAGTGCCGAAGGGAGCCACTTCAGTAGTTGCCGATCCCCACGAGATAGCTAATGTCCTCGGCATCGAGGGAATAAGGTACATGCTCGGCTCATCAGGGCATGTTCCCCTGAACATCTTCATAATGCTCTCATCTTGTGTCCCTGCAACGAACCTGGAGACATCAGGCGCAGTCTTGGATGCCGGATCTCTGGAAGATCTCATAAGTGTGGATCATGTCCCCGGCATTGCTGAGATGATGAACTACCCTGGAGTGATCTTTCGAGACCCTGAGGTTCTAAAGAAGATCAGGCTTGCTCATGGTTGCAGAAAGCGCATTGACGGCCATTCCCCGAAGCTCACGGGGAAGGACCTGACCGCCTACATTGCTGCAGGGATCACATCCGACCACGAGTGCACATCTGTTGGTGAAGCCAGGGAGAAGCTTCGCAAGGGAATGTACATAATGGTACGAGAAGGCAGCGCAGCCAAGAACCTTCTGGATCTTCTTCCCCTGATCACGCCCAGGAATGCAAGGCGCTTCATGTTTGTATCGGATGATAGGCATCCTGCGGATATTCTCAAAGAAGGACACATAGATTTCATGATCAGGACAGCTATCAAGCATGGACTTGATCCCATATTGGCCCTGCAGATCGCAAGCCTGAATGCAGCCGAATACTTCGGTCTTGGAGATCTTGGATCTATTGCTCCAGGATACAGGGCGGATATCGCAGTCCTCGATGATCTGCAGTCGCCTAATGTGATGAAGGTTTTCAAAGATGGCAAGCTTGTAGCAGAAGATGGCGATCTTATTGCTCGACTTGAGGCAGCTCCAGCTCCTAAGAGCTCGGCGATGAGGATAGGAGAGATTGATGCAGGATCATTTGAAATCACAGCCAAGTCTTCAAAAGCCAGGGTGATTGGAGTAATTCCCGATCAGATCATCACAAAATCAATGATCTACGGGGTGAAGGCGGCCGATGGCAGAGTTGTGGCGGATACAGATCGAGATATTCTGAAGATGGCGGTCGTCGAGCGCCATAATGCTTCAGGCAATGTGAGACTCGGCCTCGTGAAAGGTTTTGGATTTCAGGCTGGAGCCATCGCTACCTCTGTTGCCCACGACTCGCACAATATAGCGGTTGTAGGCACCAGCTCGGAGGATATGCTCGCCTCAATCATGGCTGTGAAAGAGATGAACGGCGGGCTGGTGGTAGTGAAAGATGGTCTCGTGAAGGCCAGGCTTCCCCTGCCTGTCGCCGGCCTTATGTCCGAGAGATACATGAGGGAGGTGGCAGACGGCATAGATGATTGTATCGACGCTGCTCATGGCTTGGGCTCTGACCTCAAGGATCCATTCATGACTTTATCGTTCCTGTGTTTGCCTGTGATACCTGAGCTGAAGCTGACCGACCTTGGGTTAGTGGATGTGAACAAATTTTCTTTTGTGCCGTTGTTTGTTGAGGATACATGAAGGATGAAGATGGAATGGGTCATACTGGCACATCTCAGGTTTCAAAACCTAAGCCTTCTAAGATTAAGCGGAAGGAAAGCGTTATACTCTTTTGATCCTATCCTACGGATCAGGTATATTCCATGAAAGTTTTGATAATTCTCGCTCATCCAAGGCCGGAAAGCTTCAACCACGCCATCGCCGAGATGGCCAGGAAAAGCCTGGCTGGAGGACGTCAGAGCAACAGTTGCAGAACTTTTCCAGGAGGACCGATCATGAAGCTATTGGCTTCGTTGTTAGCATCTCTATTATTCATCTCTGCGACAGCTTTTGCGGTTCAGGATAGCTTGATCACTGAACCGTATAAAATCTCATTTGATTTGGGATGCGAGCATAGCGCTTATACAATAAAAATTATGCCTCCAAAAAGTACTGAGTCTTCAAAAAAATCTACCGATTACAACATAGAAATAACAAAGGGCTCAGGGCAGGCTATTATAAGGATAACGAATTACGAAGAGGCACAACCGATATTATCGCCTGAAGATCTGGCAAAAGCCATGGTATATTCATATTTATCGACAAATACCAGAGTTCTCAATTATACTATAACGAGGATCGATGGGACATCAGGCCCTCTTTATGCAGTCAATTATCTTATGAGCTCTATTATCGGATATAAAAATGTTTATCAGATAGAGTATTATCCAGTCTTTGATAAAGGTCATACCTTTTGTATTATCTCTTCTACAGTTCCATGGGATGCCGGGACACGACAGCTGATTGAAACTATTCATATTGAACAGACGAGCGATATGATAAACAGGTTAAACGCCATATTTCAGAATAGCTCTGGCTTTATGTTCTGGCCCAAATAATCATAAAGTCTACATTTTCTTAGGGCTTGAACTTTTAGCTATTCTACACCCATGAGCAGCTGTGTGTGCTGCCCCTAACTCCTCTTCGGAGGAAGGCTTTGGATATTTAGGCTATACGGTTGATTGGAATCCGCCAATATGTTCTTGCTCCTTCTATGGCTGTACAATTTTTCCAGCCATACCTCCAGCCATATCTCCTTCTCCAAAATTTGGGTGATCTTTGCGTACCATGATGCGATAAAGTCCATACCTATGCCTTTATAACCTTTAGAAATCTTGTGATGTGTCCTGCATGCCCCAGGACTGTTTTCCATCATCATATCAGAGTTTCCTCATATTGGAATATTGATACCAAGCCCGCATTGGTTAGCCGTTAATCTATAGCTACCTTACAGTCCCCTATATTCACTCTTCAAGGGCTTTCTTGATATCGTCTACTTTTTTGGCAACTTCACTTATCTGCAACCTCAGTTCCGAGATCTCGCTGGATGTTTCATCTTCCTTTTTGGACTGCAATATTTGATCCAGCTCTCCAAAACCTACGCCGAATGTAACAACAAAAGCCACTGCAACCAATACTCCGACTGCAATATCCGTCATCAGATTAATTCCGCCGACCCAAATATATACAACAGAGATCATGGCGATGGCTATCCAACAGGCAGCAATGATTACAGCTCTACCTTCCATTTATTCCAATCCTCCTCTCATCAGTTGCTCTGGAGAAATAGTGATATTGAAATCGTTGAGCTGATAGTATCGAAGGGCTTTGGCTTCTCCTTCAACCAATGCTACACGGCTTTTGACAAAGCCTGCCTTCTCAAGCTTCTTGAGATGAATTTTGGCTAAGGCTCTATTGACCACTAGCACGCTTGCGATCTCGCTCAAGTACATATCACGTTTCTCCCTGGCCATCACGGCTATGATCCTCAGCCTGAGAGGATGACCTAACGCGTTCAATTTCTCTGCTAAATCCTCTAGTTCAGACATGTTGTTAGGCAATAACATGTAACCATTTTATTACATATAATCTTCTCGTTTCGCTAGCTCAGTAGTGCTCAAGAGCTGATTAGAGTTGTAGGCTGTATGCTTATGGATATCAATGAAGAGTGGATCTCAGGTAATATATATTTATCAATGGACAAATGCTTTCCATGTGAATAAGATATTTATATTTTCCAACATCCTACTAAAAGGACATTCAAGCAAAGAAAATCACTTAAAAATCAAGAGATACCAATGCAAAAGATCAAACTCCTCGACGAGGATACAATAAACAAGATCGCTGCAGGCGAGGTCATCGAGAGGCCTGCTTCCGTTGTTAAGGAACTTGTAGAGAACTCCATCGATGCAGGTGCGACCAGAATACTCATCGAAGTGGAGGACGGCGGAAAAATCCTGATCAAAGTAACCGATGACGGCTGCGGCATCGATCGTGAAGACCTCTCCCTGGCCTTCCACAAACACGCCACCTCCAAGATCTCTGGAGCCGAAGATCTTGGGAACATATCTACATTGGGATTCCGGGGCGAAGCTCTCGCCAGCATCGCCAGCGTGGCAGGATCAGTCGAGGTCTATACCAAGCCCAGATCTGGCCTGACTGGAACCTATATGTCGATTGAGAACGGCAAAACGACAAAGGCCAAGGAGATAGGTTGTCCAATAGGCACCAGCATAGCTGTCAGAAATCTATTCAGCAACGTCCCGGCCAGACGCAAGCACCTGAAGAGCGCCAGCGATGAGATGGCTCACATCATCGGCCTGGTGCAGGAGCTGGCTATAATCAATTATGGAATATCCTTCGAGCTTTTTACCGGAAGGAGAACCATCTTCAAATCACATAAATCATCGAGCTGGAACGATGCTCTTCTGAAGATCCTGGGTCTGGAGGTGGTCAAGGGACTAATTCCCTTTGAGGCGGAGATCAAAGATTGCAAAATAGTGGGCTCGGTCGGAGATCCTCTGACCATCAGGAGCAGTCCCGATTGGATTTACCTGTATGTGAATAGCAGATCAGTTACCTCCAAGGCTCTGCTGTCGGCTCTGAGAGAGGCCTACAGGACACTGATACCTCTCGGCAAAAATCCGATAGCAGTTGTATCTCTGGAGATCAATCCGGCTCTGATAGATGTGAATGTCCATCCGGCAAAGAAGGAGATTAGGCTCCTCAATGAGAATGAGATAGCTGCTTTGCTAACAAATGCCGTGATCAAGGCTCTTCAGTCCCGGTCTGGGGTCAGGTCGATAATAGGACAGAACGGGCAAAGGCCTACTGCTGCTCTGCCTGAGAATAAGGACAGGATAATTACCCATCCGGGCGAGCAGAGAACGCTTCCGCTGGGCCAGAACTATGACCGCATCGGAATAATGCTGACTAAGACCCTTCGGCAGGAGCAGCCGGAGGAGGGTCTGGCAGGTAGGGGTATTATCGGTGGCAGCAGTATCGGGGGCATCATTGATCGGAAAGCCGAACTTGAAAAACCGAAATTGAATATTCTGGGGCAGATCCAGAAGCTGTACATAGTTGCCGAAAGTGAGGAAGGCATGATGCTGATAGACCAGCATGCTGCAGCTGAGAGGATCAGGTTCGAGATGCTAAAAGAGAAGTACAGGACCAGAAAGATCGCCCAAGAGTTGGTGGAGCCGGTGACCATTGAGCTGACACCCAAAGAGCAGGTCCAACTTGAATCCTGGATTGAGGTATTGAGCGATATAGGCTTTGACATCTCTCATTTCGGAGGAAGTACCTATAATATTAGGTCTGTTCCGGCAATTGGATCGAAGCTGGAAAGCCCTCAAGCGGTGCATGATGTTTTGAGAGATCTGTTCTCCTCAGGCAAAATTGGACCCGATTCTACCAGCCGTGAAGAGATACTGAAGCTCCTGGCCTGCAGAGGCTCGATCAAATCCGGCAAAGAGCTGACATTGGAGGAGATGAAAGAGCTCTTGAAGAAGCTTTTTGCCTGCGAGAGTCCCAGGACATGTCCCCACGGAAGGCCGGTGGCGGTTGTGTTGGATGAGGAGGAGCTTGAGAGGCTTTTTGGAAGGAGATAATTTGCTAAATTCAAGAGCTTTATACTTCCTTCTTCCGGTGGAAGGTTTCAGAAACCGGTATTGATGCCAGTGAGCTCCCTCCCAAAATAAAAATATAAGTTCAACAGCTTTAGCTCTGAGGCCTCGCTTATGTCCCGCATCATCCTCACCGACCGCGGCAGCTTCCTCGGCAAGTCGGGCGAGCAGTTCCGAATCTCTCGAAAGGAGGGTCCAGAATCCCTCGTCCCGGCCCGCAAGGTAGAGCAGATCCTAGTCCTCGGCAGCGGCATATCCATCTCTTCTGACGCCATTGAGATGGCAGACGAGCTCGGCGTCGAGATTGTCTTTGCGAACTACTACGGCAAACCCCTGGCACGCCTAATTCCGGC
>JBHGAU010000109.1:0-6638 GCA_041946675.1 Methanotrichaceae archaeon
CTGACCGGTGTCTTCTCAATCGAGAAGTTCATCCAGCTCTGGGGCAACTCCACTTGCGGCGCAATCAGCGTCGATTGGCTACCCTGCGTGTAGATAGCCAATCCCATCTCCTTTTTTATTACAGCGGATCTTCATGGATAGATATAAAATATAATTTGAGAGCCAATGTTTATTTTTCATTATTTCTTGGCTCGAGTTTCTTGGTAGTGCATTCATACAATTTGTAGCATAGAATCGCTGGCGCGGCTATTGAGCCTTAGTATACCACTGCCGCTTGGTATAACAAGGGATCGGCCCTTGAAGGTCTCGATAGAACTGATGAAGCCAAAGCAGCTTTTGCCAGAGCCAGTGAGCTGGGTTATAATGGGCCGCCCAGCGAAGCTGTTTACCTGTAAAAATTTGAGATAAATACAACTAAATCTCCTGAATCTGCCTGATCTCCGCTGCCATGCCCCTTCTGGATTCGACCATCTCCCATCCGGACATCTTGGCACGGCCGACTCCAAATGCCTTCTCTCCTACGATAATTATTTCATCCCCTGGCCGGATCTGGGGGTCGGCATCTACAACGCCGGGAGCAAGCAATGATCCTTTGGGCACGAAATCGCCGATGGTCACTTTATATCCCCCGAGAGGCTCAAGCCTTCTTGCTCCCTCTATTGATAAGGCGAGCATTCCATTTGGCGTCATAGCAGCCAGCGTCCTTCCCCGCTCATCCTGAACCTCTCGTCCTCTTATCTTGACCTTTCCGGCAAGCAGGGCATCGCTCGCGCCTTTGCCGAAGTAGTAATCCGCAGTAGCCCTGTAGCGCTGAAGCCGATGGTCTTCCAGTCGCATGGCCCCACGACATCCCTCCCTGACGGCATCCATTAGCCTGGCCAATGCGGCATTATTTGTTCCGCCGCCTGTATAGACTGCATCAATCCCGTGACCTTCTACAGTCTCCCTCAATTCTCCATCCAAATGTGCGACTATGCGGGCGTATTTGTTCCTTTCAAGGTAGGCATCAAGGCAGCGCAGGAGCCAGGCTCTCTCCTCAAGGTCCCAATGGCCTGTCACTGGAACATCGTAACTGGCTGCGGGATAAACCTCCTCAAGCTCTCGTGGAACGAGGGCCAGGGGAGAGGTCAGAATTAGCTCATGCAGGTATCTTCTATGAGACCCAAGAGCTTCAGCGAAGAGCCTGTGTGATCTGGATACAGAATAGGGCTTTTTCGCCGAGCACGGCAGCAGCAGCAAAAGATCGCTATTCGGTGCCTTATATCTTGTAAGCACCCGATCTGCAAAACGGCTGACCTCTGCCCTTTGCAGGGATTCGGCAGTGTTTGCATAAAATACGCTTCGCCTGTGCTGGGGCGTCCTTGCCTCGATGTAGTTATGCTCCTGATCCAGCAATCGAAGTGCAGCTGTGAGACTTGATGTTACCCTGACCTGCCGCTCGATATATTCCCTGATGTTCTCAGATCTTGTGGCCTGTCTTACAGCGAGCAGCTCCTCTTCCAGCTTCAATATATTGTGGCCTGCAAGACGCTCATAGTCGTAATTATCATCGTGATAACTGCCATCAAGGGCTTTGCAGTGCTCGCACATGCAGGGAAGCTCTGCCAGGTCGCGGAGCGAGAAAGCTCCATCACGTGTATGGTACCTTCCAAAGTAGGCGTCTGCAACTACGCGGATTGAATCAATAAGATCTATTCCGAGATAGACCAGCATGCTCAGATTTGAGGGCGTTGCAAGGGCAGGAGCATATAGCGCCGTATCTGAAGGAATCCTCCTTCTCACGCCGATAACAGCGTTTATGAAATCTCTGGGGTTTCTTAGCGAGCCTGTGCTGCCGAGGATATAGACATCGGCATCATCCGGATTATCCTTTGAAAATGGATGAATAACGATGCCCTTTGGCCCTTCAACCTCTATCTTGGGCAGCTGTATGCCTGGCTCAGAATGGAGGGCAGCCGGGACATAGGGCATTATCGCCAGCTTTTTCTTGCCCTTGAATACTTCTGCAATCCTAAAGGCCTCTTCAATCGAGCCGTAGCCGAAGATGCTTCCTGCAGAAACATAATCATCGCTGCCGATCAGGGAGGGCGTGCTAATCTGTCTCTCAAGCTGTAGCCTTCCAAGCCTCGCAGGGCCATCACGCTTCATTACTTCAAAATATCTAGTCATCCAGCACCGTTAAAATTTGAGTATCGTTCAGTTCGTTATTTACTTTTGTCTTCAAGCTCGGTCATAACTCAGTTATATTCAGCTATCTTTTCTGCGGTTTCAACTTCAGGGTGAACCTGGCCTGGGGGTTGGCCTGGATCAGACGGTTTATGCTCTCCATTGCCTTTTCGATTGCAGCTTCGTCAGCCTCCTCCGGCACCTCGGCATTCAGTGGATATGTCTCAGACAGCTCAGGCGGATATGGGCCAAACGGCGGCTTGAAATGGAGCACATGATCAAAGCCGGTCTTGTCCACACTAAGATCATCCGTGATCAGGACATCTCCTTGAAGGGATAGCCTATCTACTCTGGCGGAATATCTGATGACCTCGGGCCGCTTGGCCGAGTCCGGCCCGAGATAGAAGAATGTCGACTTGGACGAGGTATCCAGGCTTTCAAGCCAGTCAGCCCTTTTGCTTAATGCCCTCATGCCTTCAAGCATACGCGGATGAGATCTGCATCTTTCCTCAAGAAGATCCCAAAGAGATCCCTCATGTATGCATTGCTTGACCAGCCTCATCTCCTGGAAGCAGACATACAAATTATGCTTTGCAAGAAGCTTTGATTTATCATGGCTCTGCATCAGTTCATTGGGCGTATAAGTCTGACAGATTTCACATGAACATGGCAGATATTTCATCTCCTCCAGCCTCCAGGTGCCTCTAGAGGTGAGGTAGCGATCCTCTCGGGCATAAAGCGCATAAGCAGCGGAATCAAACAGATCACAGCCCATTGCAGTAGCCAGCGCAAAGACCATAGGGTGCCCCGCACCGAAAAGATGAACAGGTGCTCCTGATCCCAGGCCCTTTTTGGAAGCAGCCACTACCTCCACAAGATCGGCAAATCTGTAGGACTCCATCAGGGGAACCACAGCCCCGATCGGATAGACATCAAAATTCTTGTCCTTTAGATTTCGGGCTGATGCCTCCCTTAAATCTGGATAGGTTGAGCCCTGGATCGGTCCTGCGAGGAGCGGTGACCCCCTATGCTCCAGTGCCTCATCAAGTCTTCTTTCAGTCTCCAAGAGCTCTGATTCGGCTCTATCCCTGGACACATCGGGCGGTGTAGGAATATCCAGCGGCACGCAGATATCAGATCCTATCGCATATTGAAACTCCAGGATCTCGATGGGCTGCACATTGACATTTCCGTAGACGGAGAGCTGAAATGCTCCCGAGTCGGTCATTATGGGGCCGTCAAATCCCAGAAGGCTGTTCAGCCCCTTTTCCAGGGCCAAATTCTTAAGCGTTGCGTCCTGATTGATTATATAGCTGTTTGTTATTATTATGCTGGCGCCCATCTCCCTTAGCTCTCCGGCCGGTATAATCTGAAGATGGGGATTGATCACAGGCATTAGTGCAGGCGTCTCTACTACCCCGTGAGGCGTCTTGAGCCTGCCGATTCTTCCAGCCAGATCCTTGTGCAGGATCTCAAAACCGTCCGGCATGACTTTATCCTCCATCGATAAGGAATAAATAGGTTGGGACAGATCTGCAGAGGTTGGAAGTTTAACGATTATAATGAGGTGTATTAAAATGAGACGGATAATAGCCTTAATAGCATTGATCAGCCTGATGGGTGGTGCTTCCGCCCAGCTTATCTTCACCGGCGAGGGATACAGCACCAGCCAGCTTGCATTCTTTAACGGTCAGAATACCCAGGATTTTCAGCCTTTGGTTGAGAATTACTGGAATTCCTATATACAGAATGGACAGAATCAGAACCCGGCTATAACCGGTCAATCAAACGTTATGGATATATGGCTCAACAGCTTCTCGTTTGGTTTCGATAAGCAGGTTCAGCTCCGAAACTCGAGCTTTGTGTCAAATGCACCTATCACTGCCAATTTCAGCAGCACTGAGGTGCAGAGCGCAGCATTAACGAGAGCTATAAACTTCAACTTCAATCAGGACCAGAGCTGGAGGTATACGCCTGGAGCCGTTTCGACATTAAATGCATTGAGCGGCTATAGCGTCCCACCAAAGAATGCTCAAGGGCAGATAATCTCCCAGGGAATTATATCTTTATTCTAATAAAATTATAAATAAAATTCGATCTATTTACCTTTTCTTTTTTCCTGGACAGTATAGGGCAGCAGGCCGCCTGCGAGCAAGATTTCTCTCTGGCGTTCGCTCAGGCTGGTCTTAAGCCTGATATCTCTCCCGGCAATCTTGGCCTTAAACTCGCTGTTTCCGTTGTTG
Organism: Methanotrichaceae archaeon; assembly: GCA_041946675.1. Lineage (GTDB taxonomy): Archaea > Halobacteriota > Methanosarcinia > Methanotrichales > Methanotrichaceae > CAWBKV01. Next base: position 4,410 of record JBHGAU010000109.1, read on the forward strand.
AGGGCAGTGCGTATTCCCGGTATGATGATCTCTGCGCCCTGTTCAAGAGAGTCATAATCCGATTCATCTGCAAAGTAGAAAGGCACTATTCCGAAGTTGATGAGGTTTGCGGCATGGATTCTCTCGATCGATTTGGCGATCACTGCCTTTATGCCCAGATACATCGGGCAGAGAGCTGCATGCTCACGTGAGGACCCTTGGCCGTAGCTTGTTCCGGCCACAATCAGGTTGTGAACCCCTTTATCTCTCAGACTTACGGCGCGGCCACTGAACTCCTTATCCAGCGGCTCGAAGACGAACTCGGAATATTTGGGCACATTTGATCTATACTTTAGGCGCGAGCCTGCAGGCATGATATGATCCGTTGTGACTAAGTCGCCGACTTTGATTGTGATAATGCCTAGTATATCCTCGGGCATTGGTCCATTCACTGGCGGCTCGCCGATATTCGGGCCACGACTGATCTTTACTTTATCCCTCGCGTCTGAAGGCAGCGGAGGAATTATCATGCTGTCATCGATTTCAAAGCGGTCAGGCATCTCTATCTTCGGGAAGGCTATATCCAGCGTTTTTGGATCCGCTACTCTTCCTGTCATGGCTGCGGCAGCAGCAACAACAGGGCTTGTTAAGTAAACGTTAGCGCTAGGAGTTCCCGATCTGCCCTTGAAGTTGCGGTTGCTTGTGCGTATAGAGACAGAATCGGTCTTCGGGGACATGCTGTTGCCTATACAGAATCCGCAGGCTGATTCGAGAATTCTGGCCCCGAAGGAGATCAGGTCGCTCAATGCGCCATTCCTGGCGATGGCGTTCAGCACCTGCTTGGATCCGGGGGCTATTCCCAAGGATATTCCTGGCGGCAGTGTCTTGCCTTTTACCATCTTGGCTACTGTCATCAGATCCACATATGATGAGTTGGTGCATGATCCTATCATGACCTGATCCACAGGCAGGCTGATCTCGCTAATGGGCTTAATATTGCCCGGGCTATGAGGCGCGGCCGCGAGCGGCTCAATATCTGACAGGTTAATCTCAATTGTCTTATCATAGACTGCATCCTTATCCGCCTCCATAGGCGTCCACTGGTCGCCTCTGCCCTGTGCCTCCAGGAACTGTTTTGTTTGTAGATCGGAGGGGAATATCGATGTCGTTACGCCAGTCTCAGCGCCCATGTTGGTAATAGTGGCTCTTTCGGGCACAGTCAGCTTCTCAATGCCCGGGCCTGTATATTCGCAGACATATCCTACATTTCCCTTAGTGGTCAGTATTTGAAGCACCTTGAGAACGATATCCTTGGCTGTGACCCAGGGCTTTAGCTCGCCTGTTAGGTGGACATTGATTACCTTGGGAGCTGTCAGATAGTATGCCCCACCACCCATTGCCACTGCAACATCCAGACCGCCTGCACCTATCGCGATAGAGCCTACACCTCCTGCAGTCGGCGTGTGACTATCGGATCCGAGCAGGGTTCTTCCAGGCCTTGCAAATCTCTCAAGGTGAACCTGGTGGCATATTCCATTTCCAGGCCGGGAGAAATATATGCCGTACCTCTCCGCGATGGACTCCAGATATGCATGATCATCTGCGTTTTCAAAGCCGACCTGGATGGTGTTATGATCGACATAGCTTACGGAAAGCTCCGTAGCTATATTCGAAAGCCCCATTGATTCGAATTGAAGATAGGCCATAGTCCCTGTCGCGTCCTGCGTCAGGGTCTGGTCTATCTTTATGCCGATCTCTTCGCCTGGCTCGTAGGATCCATGAGCGAGATGCGCTCTCAGGATCTTCTCAGTCAAGGTGTAACCCATAAATGGCCTCCAGTAGCGTTTTAATCTTCGCTGGTGAGATATGATAATATTAATACTCGGCGATCCGTGGGAGATCTGGATGCTATATGTTTCATCGATTTTTTGGTATGGCCGAAAGGATTATATAGACATGAGTTATTGTCTGGGTTCGGCCTTCCCGAAAGGGGGATGCAGTGGGGCATTTAACAGTCGATTTAGGTCTCCATGCAACAATATATCGTTGCTTTGGGTTTCAGGCTGAAATTCGATCTTGCCTTTTATTGCATTGTGGCCGGGATATTTATCGGTTCCCAAATCCGCGCATGAATAAAATTAATTCGTGTCGGAGCACCAGAACTTATAAATACTCCTAGAGTGTATATCGCAAGGTCCGATGCTTAGGGCTCTGGGCGACAGGAAACTATAAATACCCAGAGAACCTATA